>DASZWK010000104.1:0-29827 GCA_035546235.1 Xanthobacteraceae bacterium
CGGTCAATCGTGTTAGAAGATAGTGTGGAACGCGACGGCAGCCAACACGCCCGGCATCGCCGCATACGCGCTGTTGCGGCGATTTGCATGCCGCGTTCATGGCGGGGCTGTCGAATTTGCCGCTCGCCGCCGCTATGATCAAGGCGTCCCCGCCCACAGCAGGCTGCCGATGAGCGTCCGCGACGCGCTCGAACCGATCGAAACCGCAAGCCGAGACACGCTGCGCACGCTGCAGCTCCAACGGCTGAAGAACACCTTGCAGTTCGCCTATGAGCGCATCCCCCACTACCGGCAGAAATTTGACGCCGCCGGTGTGCATCCCGGCGACCTGAAAGAGCTGTCCGATCTCGCCAAATTCCCGTTCACCGCCAAGGACGATCTGCGGCAGAATTATCCGTTCGGCATGTTCGCCGTACCGATGGCGGACATCGTGCGCATCCACGCGTCGAGCGGCACCACCGGCAAATCGACCGTCGTCGGCTACACGCGCGGCGACATCGAGACCTGGTCGCGGGTCATGGCGCGTTCGATCCGCGCCGCCGGCGGCCGCTCCACCGACAAGGTCCACGTCGCCTACGGCTACGGACTGTTCACCGGCGGGCTCGGTTTCCATTACGGCGCCGAATATCTCGGCGCCGCCGTGATCCCGGTCGGCGGCGGCTTCACCGAACGGCAGGTGCAGCTCATCGTCGATTTCAAGCCCGACATCATCGTCGTGACGCCGTCCTACATGCTCGCCATCGCCGACGAATTCGAGCGGCAGGGTTTCAAGCCGCGCGACAGCAGCCTGCGCATCGGCATGTTCGGCGCCGAGCCCTGGACCGACTCCATGCGCGCGGAAATCGAGCGCCGCATGGGCCTGCAGGCGCTCGATCACTACGGCCTCTCTGAACTGATCGGCCCAGGCGTGGCGCAGGAATGTCCGGACAGCCGTGATGGCCTGACGATCTGGGAAGATCATTTCTTTCCGGAAATCATCGATCCCGACAATGGGCGCGTCCTGCCCGACGGCGAGCCGGGAGAGCTCGTTCTCACCTCGCTCACCAAGGAAGCGATGCCGGTCATCCGCTATCGTACGCGCGACCTGACACGACTGTTGCCGCCGGGCTCGCGCCCAATGCGCCGCATCGAACGCGTCAAAGGCCGTTCCGACGACATGCTGATCATCCGCGGCGTCAATGTGTTTCCCTCGCAGATCGAGGCCGTGCTGGGCCGCGAACCGCAACTTGCGCCGCATTACGTGCTCGAAGTGCGCCGTCCGCACAGCCTCGACGAGATTGATGTCTTGGTCGAAATGCGCCCGGAGCTGTCCGGCCAGCTCGGCGCCAAGGATATCGCGGCGCTGGCGCAGAAAACTCAGCACCTGATCAAGGCCTATGTGGGGATCACCGCGACGGTGAACGTTCTGGAGCCGGGAACGATCGAACGTTCGCAGGGCAAGGCCAAACGCGTCATCGACCGGCGCGGCAAATCGTAACCGACGCCTCATGGGAACAGCACGATGAGCATTGACGCCGACGCGGCCGCACATTGCCTGCGCACAGCGGGCCTCGACGAGGCGGCCGTAGTCGATTGGATTTCGGCCGCGCCGGATGGGCAAGGGTTCGAGGACGAACCCCGCGGTTTCCCGGCGTTCTGGCAGCTCAGCGACGGCCTGCTGCATCGCCTGCCCGCCAAGCCCAAGCGCAACAGCGCCGAAGCGGCCGCCGCGCAGTTCATCCTCAGTACCGCCCGCGCGCAGCGTGAGCAATTTCTCGCTCTTCATGCGGAGGCGCTGTACGACAAACTGACACGCAACCGCTCGCAATTCATCCGTCTGGAAGATCTGGTGTTCGCGGCCGCCGCCGCGGTGCCCGGTCTGACCCCGACCTCAGCGCAGGTCGCCGCCGAGGCGGAACTCCTGCAGCGCGACAAGGACGGCCTGGAAATCGACCAGGGCATCTTCCTTGCCCATGTACTCGCCTCCGAAACCGCCGGGCGTCATTTGTGCCATGCCATGCTGTTGCCGCGGGCGGAGACCGCCGAACTTTTGAAAAAGCTCGAAACCGACGGCCGCATCGATCTGGGCCCGGCGCAAGTCGAGCGCCGCGGCAAGGCAACGATCCTGACGGCGAAGAACCCGCGCTTTCTCAACGCCGAAGACAATTCGACGCTTGACGCCATGGAGAGCGCCGTCGACCTCGCCATCCTCGATCCGGCAACCGACGTCGCGGTGCTGCGCGGCGGCACCGTCGATCATCCCAAATATGCCGGCCGCCGCCTGTTTGGCGCCGGCATCAACCTGACGCAGCTCTATCGCGGCAAAATCCCGTTCGTCTGGTTCCTCAAGCGCGACCTCGGCTTCGTCCATAAATTTTTTCGCGGCGTGGCGCGGCCCGAGGCGCTGCCCGACGATGTTCACGGCACCGGCATCGAAAAGCCGTGGATCGCGGCGCTTGAGGGCTTTGCAATCGGCGGCCACTGCCAGATCCTGCTCACGATGGACTATGTGCTCGCTGCCAGCGACGCGTTCATGACGCTGCCGGCGCGCAAGGAAGGCATCATTCCCGGCGCCGCTAATCTGCGCATGCCGCGCTTTACCGGCGACCGCATCACCCGCCAGGCCATCCAGTACGAGCGCCGGCTCGAATGCGACAGTCCCGAAGGCCGCCTGATCTGTGACGAGATCGCGGCGCCCGCCGACATGGATCGCGCGCTCGATCACGTCGTCGAGCGCCTGACCAGTTCAGGCGCGGTGAGCGCCACCTCGAACCGCCGCGCCATCCGCATCGGTGAAGAGCCGCTCGATCTGTTCCGCCGCTATTTCTCCGCCTACGCGCGCGACCAGGCCTATTGCCATTACAGCCCGGCCCTGATCGCGAACCTGGAACGCGAGTGGAACGCGCATAATAGAAGGGTTTAAAACCAGGCTCAGCGGGATCGTTGCATTATCGCCAAAACTTCAGCACACTGGCTGAAGGACTTGAGCGGGCACAATATGGACCTGTGGGGCACTCAGCATGGCGACCGAAAAACCTGTTTCGTCTGATCAGGCACAATTCAAATTGACGAAAAGCGCGGTGTTTCCGCTGATCGGCGGCCGCTCGACGTGGTCGCGCGAACATCTGCTGCCGATTTTTGTCACCATGATCGCAGGCATCGCGTTGTTCGGAGTGCCGTATTCATGGCTCAATCTGTCAGTCAACGGCAAACCGCTTGCGGTCGAGATCAACAAGGCCGCGCAGACCTTCTCGATTCTCGGCATCTTCATTGCCTTCATCGTGTGCTACTACATCAACCAGATGTGCGGGACCGCCAAGCGCGGCTGGGTCCTCGCCGTTGTGGCGCTTTTCACGTTTTTACTTCTGGGCACGCCTTTGGCGCCATCGCCGATATGGCACGCTTGGTATAATTTTTTCTATTCGGTGATCCCGGGGACCGCGCTGCAAAAATCCAGCAACACTGTGGCCAACGTTGCGGGATTTTTCTTCGGTACCGGGCTGTGCGAGGAGAGCTTCAAGGCAATACCGCTGTTATTGCTGGCGCTGATCGGCGCGGGGCTGGCCTTCCTGTCCCGCCGTACCAAGGGTGTAACGAGCGCGGTCCTCGCACATCTGAGAAAGCGCGTCTGCCTTTGCGATCCACTCGACGGCATCGTCATGGGCGTGGCCTCTGGAGCGGGGTTCTTTCTCAACGAAACGCTTCTGCAGTACGTCCCTAAGGTCATGAGCGGGGCGAAATACCCCGGCTCACAGGCATTTGACGGCATGGTGCTGCTGCTGGCGCGCGGATTGCCCGAAATGACCGAACATTCCGCCTGGGCCGGCCTGTTCGGTTACTTCATCGGCCTTGCTGTGCTGCAGCCACGCATGGCGGCGATCCTGGTACCGATCGGCTGGTTCAGCGCCGCGGCGCTGCACGCCGCGTGGGACAGCATCGGCTCCCTGTCAAGTTCCGATACCATCATCGTGCTGTTCTTGATCGGCGACGGCCTGTTGAGCTACGCGTTGCTGGCTGGGGCGATATTCAAGGCCCGCGAGATTTGCCCGGGGCGTTCGTTTGGTCCCGCTCCCGCTACAGCAGCCGCGAAGGCGGCATAGGGGACGCGGCGATTCACAACAAACAGGACGGGATGGCAGTTCTGCGAGACGCCGTCCCGCGCTAAAATGTAAACAGCACTGACGTGTACCAATTCAGCCGGTCGGTTTCGTCCGTGTTCTGAATGCCGCGGCCGACGTAGCCGAGCAGATGGAAATGATCATTGAAGTTATAGCGCCCGCCGGCGCCGATCGACGTCATGTCCTGCCCCCCGATCGTAGCAGTCTGATGGAATAATTCCACGCCGGCGATTCGGCTCACGGTCGCACTACTCATGCGTTTTCGATGTTCATTTACGCCGCACCGCCCCACACATTGTATAATGCACGAAGCGGCACACATTATAGCTCTTGCGATCTAACGAGACGCCAATGACTGAGACTGCCGGACGCTATTTGACCAAAGTTCCCGAAGTCACGATCGTCTTCTGGATTTTGAAAATCGCGGCCACAACGCTCGGCGAAACCGGCGGCGACAGCGTCACCATGACGCTGAACTGGGGCTACCTGATCGGCACCGCAATATTCCTGTCGCTGTTTGTCGCACTCGTCATCTTCCAGATCGCGGCCGACCGATTCCGGCCGGTGCTCTACTGGGCGACCATCGTCGCCTCCACCACCGTCGGCACCACGATGGCGGATTTTGCCGACCGCTCGCTCGGCATCGGTTATGCGGGCGGCTCGGCCCTCCTGCTCGGCTGCCTGATCGCCGTGCTTGCCGTCTGGTATTGGTCGCTCGGCTCGATCTCGGTGACGACGGTCAGCACGCCGAGGGTCGAGGTGTTCTATTGGCTGGCGATCACATTCTCGCAGACATTGGGCACGGCGCTCGGCGACTGGGCTGCGGACGATACCGGCCTCGGCTATAGCGGCGGCGCCATGGTCTTCGGCGCCGGGCTGGCGGTGCTCGCCGCCTTGTATTTCTTCACCAGGATTTCGCGCGTTTTCCTGTTTTGGGCCGCCTTCATCCTGACACGGCCGCTCGGCGCCACGGTCGGCGATTTTCTCGACAAGCCGGTCAGCGACGGCGGGCTCGCTTTGAGCCGCCCGCTCGCCTCGGCAGTGATCGCGGCGTTCATCGTCGTTTGTCTATTCGCGCTGCCACAGCGCGCCGGACAGCATCCGGGCCATTCGAACACGGCGGCCTGAGCGCTTGCCAGCGTGCGGCCGCTCATGCAGCATTGAGGAAGGTCCGGTCCGCGCTCGCACCGCTCAGGGACGCCAATGGACAGCCTCACCGCCCGAAAATTTCGGCCTCCGCTGGGAGACGCCACCCGGTTCATCGATCCGGAAAACTTTCCCGATCCGGGCCGTACCGCCGTACGCAACGCGATGGCGCGGGCGCAAAAGGCTCTCGCCGAAGACTATAAGGGCATCACCGCGCCCGGCGGCGCGGCGCCATCCGGCCTGTTCCCGATCGTCAAGACGGGTATTTCGGTGCAGCCTGTCATCGACGCGGCGCTGGCCTTTGCGACGCTGCTCACTCCAGAGCAGCGCAAAGCCACGAGCTTCGGCGTCGACAGCGGCCAGTGGCGCGCCTGGCACAACATGCATCCGTTCATCCAGCGCCACGGTCTGCTGCTGCGCGACCTCGACGGCGCGCAACGCGAAGCAGCCTTGAGCATTTTGCGCTCAAGCATGAGCGCCGCAGGCTACGACTGCGCGCGCGACGTGATGAAGCTGAACGAACATGCCGGCGAGATCACCGGCTACGCCAACGAATTCAACGAGTGGTTCTACTGGATCAGCCTGTTCGGCGAGCCCTCATCGAGCGCACCTTGGGGCTGGCAGATCGACGGTCATCATTTGATCGTCAACTGTTTCATCCTCGGCGACCAGCTGACGCTGACGCCCGACTTCCGCGGCTCGGAACCGGTATTGGCGCGATCGGGAAAATATGCCGGCACGACCGTGTTTCGCGAAGAAGAGGCGCTTGGGATCGCACTGATGGCATCGCTCTCCGCCTATCAACGCAGCGCCGCGATCATCGGCGAGAAGCTTCCGCGCGACGTCGTCACCACCGCGCAGGTCGACAACCTCGAATTGCCGCGTGCCGGCATCTCTTATGGCGCGCTGACGGCGGCGCAGCGCGAGCAGTTCCGAAAACTCATAAAGATCTACGTGGACCGCATTCGACCCGGGCACGCCGAGGTCCGCATGGCTGATGTCGTGCGGCACCTGTCGCAGACATTCTTCGGCTGGATCGGCGGCTTCGAGGGCGACCAGCCGTTCTACTATCGCATCTACAGCCCGGTGATCCTGATCGAGTTCGATCACCTGCCGGGCATCATCTGGGACAATTCAGAACCGACGCGTGACCACATCCACACCGTCGTGCGCACGCCGAACGGCAACGACTACGGCCGCGACCTGTTACGCCAGCATTACGCCGCGCACGATCACTCGGACCCGCGCACGCCGCACCGGCGCGGAGTAGTCTGAACCTCAGGCGGGATGGCTGCGCCAGCCGCGGAAGTGCCACCACAGCACCCCGCCGATTCCGAGGATCACGGCGGCAAGCAATACAAAAATAAAGGCAGAGTTCTCGACCCAGGCGATGGCCGGAATGCCGATCGCCATGATCAGGCCGAGCAGGCACACCTGCCACGACAGCGCATGAACGCCGGCCGTAAAGGTGCCGAGCGCCAGCAATGTGAAAATGGTCAACCCGGTCGTGCCCGCCGTGAACATGCGCTGCACGCTGTCCAGCAGCATGATGTTCATCACCACCAGAAAGGCGAGCCAGTGCAGAATCTGTTTGACGATCAGCCACACCCGCGCCCGCGTATCGGGAGCGTTATGCCAACCGGAGCCGACGCAGATCAGCGCGATCAGTGGTGCCAGAATTTCCCAATAGCCCGTGATCGGTTTCTTGGAAAAACTGATATAGGCCACGCCGAGCAGGGTGAGAATGAGCACGATGCTGAACGGCAGTTCCCTGATCCAGAAGCTCAAATGATGGGCCCGCGCATGAACCGGCGGGACGCTTGAATGCGGGGTCGACCCCGTATCGGCGGTGCTCATCGCGGCTGCTCCAAACGATGGCGAGCGGTCTAGTGACGCAAGAGTAAAGCACCCACCGGGCTAACGCCACGGCCTCGGCCCCGCAGCCAGCTAAGAGTGACCGACCCGCCGCACGCTGGTGAGTTCGCTACCGATCTGGCGAATCCGCGCGATCGCGCCGGCCACCGGTTCGATGGCAACCGCCACGTGAAACGCGTTGGCGTGGATGAGGCTGTCGTCCCCGCGCGCGATGGCGACGTGGTCCTTCCAAAACAACAGATCGCCGCGCTGGAGATTGACATGCTCGGGGGCTGGCGCGACGGGCGTACCGACGGCCGCCTCCTGCATGTCGCTGTCCCGCGGGCAGGCTATGCCGCAGGCGGTCAGCGCCACCTGCACCAGGCCTGAGCAATCGAGCCCGAGCGCGGTCTTGCCGCCCCACAAGTACGGCACGCCGGTAAACCGCTCGGCAACCGCAACGAAATCGCTCTCGTACTCACACAAGGGTTTCAGATGCACCGTCGGGACATAGCCTCCGCTCGACGTAACCGCCAGGCGATCCTCAACGCGCGCGATGGCAAGAGTTGAGCCGAGCGGCAGTGCCGCGAGCGGCGGCAACTTGATCGACGGACCGGGAAACACCAGCGTCCGCAGCGCTGCGACTTTATGCGTGGCCGGTGCGCCGGGCGGGCCGAGCGCGCTTTCCGGCAGCCAGCCGACATAGCCGTCGACGGCGAGTTGACCCCAAGCCCAGCCTTCACCATTCGCTTCGTAGATAGTCATGCGCTCGCCCCAGAGCGCCTCGGTCAGAAGTAGCGCATCCGGCCGCGGCGCGCCGCGCAACGGCGCCTGCGGCTCGATCACTTCGCGGCTCTTGCCCTCGACAAATCGTGCCGCCTCGACCTTGCCTTCCAGATATTTGGCCGCCAGATCGGGGCGTGCCGGCGTGACACGGGGATCGAAGGTTGGCATGGCGGCGGCCCGCTCAGCCGTAGCGAGCGGCGAGCAGCGCGTAGAGCGCCCGCGCCGCCTGGCACTCGCCGCCCTCCGGCCGTCCCGGCTTGGCCGATGGCGTCCAGGCGAACACGTCAAAATGCAGCCACGACTTGACCGTCACGAACTTGCGCATGAACAAGGCCGCCGTGATGGCGCCGCCCTGCCCGCCGCCGACGTTGTTGGTGTCTGCGACCTTCGACTCCAGCATCGCCTCGTACGGCCGCCACAACGGCAGCCGCCACAGCGGGTCATTCTCCGCGGCCGCGCATCGCATCAGCGCGTCCGCGAGCGCGTCGTCGTCGGTGAAGAACGGCGGCACTTCAGGGCCCAGCGCCACACGCGCGGCGCCGGTAAGCGTGGCAAAATCGGCGATCAGTTCCGGTTGGTCCTCATCGGCGAGCGCCAGCGCATCGGCCAGAACGAGGCGGCCCTCGGCATCGGTATTGCCGATCTCAACCGTAATTCCCTTGCGCGACGTGTAGATGTCGCGCGGCCGGAAACTCGAGCCCGCGATCGAATTCTCCACCGCCGGAATCAGCACGCGCAGCCGCACCTTCAGTCCGCGCCCCATGATCATGTGGGCGAGCGCCAGCGCCGTCGCCGCGCCGCCCATGTCCTTCTTCATGTTCAGCATCGAGGAGTCGGGCTTGATGTCGAGGCCGCCGGTATCGAAACAGACGCCCTTGCCGACCAGCGTGATGCGGGGATGATTGGGCTCGCCCCAGATCATGTCGATCAACCGCGGCGCGCCCGCCGCCGCGCGGCCGACCGCATGGATCAGCGGAAAATTCTTCGTCAGCAGATCGTCGCCGACGATGGCGGAGATCGTGGCGTTGTGCCGCGCCGCAAGCTTGCGCGCGGCGTCTTCAAGCTCGGCCGGTCCAAGATCGTTGGCCGGGGTGTTGATGAGATCGCGCGCCAGCGTCACGCCCTCGACCACACGGTCGAGATCATAGCGATCCACATGCTGGGGCAGGTCGAGGCTGATGTCGCGCGCCTTCGTCTTGCGGTAGCGGCCGAAGCTGTAAAGTCCAAGCGCGAAGGCAAGGGCCGCAAGCCGCGCATCGTGCGGCTCGTTGGCGAAGCGATAGATACCGTCAGGCAGATGCTGCGTCAGGCGTCCGGGCAGGAACCGGTCCGCAACCTCGCCCTCGCCTTCCAGGGCGAACAGCACGCCGCCGAGGCCCTTCTGTCCCGGCAGCAAGAGATGCCGCCCAGCCGTGGGTTCGAAGCCTGTCGCATCAGCGAACGCACAGGCCTCGGCGCCCAGCGTATTGCGCACGTCCGCATAGGTCGCCGCCGTGACGAACCAGATTGGAATGGCGCCATGCGCACTTGTTGATAGAAAGATCGGGGCCATCAGCGGTACGGTCTCTGTCGGCGCGGTTGATGAGTCTTGATCCAGACGGGGGTGATAATTCTGGCTTGGGTGAGGAGGCTGACACCGTGCGCTTGCTCTGCCCCGATGGGGAGACGGGAAGAAAGCGCAATGAGTCACAATCCAATCTCGCGTCGTTATGCTCTAGCATGCGGCCTTGAGCCGGTGAAGCGTTCCGCGGTCCGGGACCGCCGCGGGATGCGGAAGAAGCGCGGACCCATCCGGAGAAACAGCTGATGTTCTTGCGAGCAATCACGGCGTTCACTGCCGCGCTCGGCCTCTTGGTCCCGACCATCATGGGCAACCTCGCGGCGGCGGCGGAATACCCGGCGAAGCCGATCAGGCTCGTCGCGGCATTCGCTCCCGGCGGGCCGGCCGACGTGGTTGCGCGGCTGATCGCGGCGGCCATTTCTCCCGGCCTTGGCAAGGCGGTGTATGTCGAAAACCGTCCCGGTGCGGGCGGTACGGTCGGCGCACGCGACGTCGCCGCGTCGGCTCCTGACGGTTACACGCTGTTGCTCGGCAACACCGCCAACCTCGTGATTTCTCCCTTGCTGTACCGGGAGGCCGGCTACGATCCAGCAAGGGCCTTCGCCGCGGTCGCGCTGCTCGGTACCACGCCCAATCTCCTGATTGCCAGCAACGCTTCCGGTTTCACGTCAGTCCAGGATGTCATTGCCTACGCGCGGAAAAACCCGGGCAAGCTGAATTACGCTTCGGCGGGCATCGGCACGCCCTTGCATCTGATCGGTGAAATGTTCAAGCAACGCCTTGGCCTCGATATCGTGCATATACCCTACAAGAGCGGTGGCCAGGCCACCCAGGCGGTCATGAAGGGCGAGACTCAGATCAGCTTCGACAGTCCCGAGCCCGCGCTACCCGCGATCAGAAACGGAACGGTCCGCGGCCTCGCGGTCACGAGCGAGACGAGGATACCGCAGGCGGCCAACTTGCCGACCATGATCGAAGCCGGTGTCCCGGATTTCGTCTCGGTCTCTTTCACCGGCATTGCCGCGCCTGCGGGGACGCCGCAGCCGATCGTCGATCGGCTCAATCGGGAAATCATGAAAGCGCTCGGCAGCGAACAGCTCAAGCCAAGGCTCACCAACCTCGCCGTTGCGATCCATATCGGCACGGCTGCCGATTTCACGGTATTCCTCGAACAGCAGCGTCACAGATGGAGCGATGTCATCGCGCGGGCCAATATCCCAAAGGAGTGATGACCCGCTCGCCATGGCCGGCGCTCCGACAAAGACGTGCCGTTTCCGAACTACTCGGAGAAGAAGCGCTTCTGATAGGACAAGTGTTCTACTTTCTGTTGCAGAAACCACTGCACCAGCTCGCGATGCGTGGGAAACCACACGTCGCTGAAGCTCGCGAAATATTTGAGCAGCTTGCGGAACTGGGCCACGATGAGTGGGCGTCCGCCGAAATGGGCGTGGATGGCGATGTTAATAAGCCCTCCCGGCTCATGATTGTGCAAATAGTCGAAAGTGTCGACATATACGTCGTGATAATCGCGCGGACTGGCGCGCAGAACGCGGTTGTCGACAAAATCGGACCACGGCAGTGCCACGATGGGACCGGCTGAAGTCGCCTCCTTGCGGGGCAAACTTATGTCGAGCGCATCGGCGTACCACTTGATGCCGGCCTCGACCAGAAGAGCGAAGGTGTGCTCGTCCCAGCCATAGATCGGCGTCGCCCAGCCTTCCGGCGGCTCACCCGCGGCAGCGCCGAGGATGTCGAGCACTTTGCGGATCGTGGCTTTCTGCTGGTCCAGCGTCAGTTCGAGGAAAGCCTGGTCTTGTACATAGCCGTGCCCCTCTACGAGATGGCCCGATCGCCTGATCTGCTTGAACGTGTCCGGATAAAGTTCCGCCGCGCGGCCGCTGCAAAAGAACGATGCGCGCATGTTGCATTGATCGAGTACCCGGATAAGGCGCCAGACACCTTCCTTGCCGCCATATTCGCCCCACTGAATGCCGCCGCGATCGACCAATCCCGGTTTGAGCGGCGTAGTGCGCGCGAAATAGCTAGGTGACTTCTTGTCCGACCACGTCTCGAACAGCACGCTGATGATTACGGCCGTGCGGCATCCACCCGGCCAAATTGGTGTCGTTGTTTCCATGTGACTTTCCTGATCCGGCAAAGCGACCTCTTCATCGAAAGGCGGCCCACGCACAATCCTATCGCCGCGGAGCCGCGGGCGGCGTATATGCCCTGTCAGATCGGAACACTGTCAAGTTGCCGGCCGTCAGAGTCCAGGCTGGGCGCTGAGAGGTTACCGGCCGGAGCCCCAGATCAAGTTGGAATGCAGCGATGGTTCGGACGCGCCAACACGACATTCAGGAGCTGAATGCTTGGAAAGTCCGGGTTGGCGGCTCACGGCGGGTCCATCGCCGATACCCCGCAAAGGTTCCGTAGCGGCTGGCCGCCGCAGCAGCGCGCTCAACCGCTGCACGGGCTCAGTCACACACTGCGGACGGCTTCGAAACCCCTCGAGACTGCCGGCTGTTATTCAGCCGCGCGCAGCGTGACGCGATCGCGCGCGTTCATGGCCGCCCGGCTGCGCAAATCCAATCCATTGATAGCGGCGCGCAGTTGCGCCGATGCCGGGTTGATCCTGAGCACTGTGGCGATGACGTCCGCCGCCGCATCGAAGCGATCGTTGATGCCGCACCATCGCGACAGCGCCAAAGCAAGCGCTTCCAGCAATGCTATTCGCGACCGATCGTTGCCGCTGGTGCGATAATACGCCCAAAACATCGCGTGCAATTGTTGAACCCGCTGTTCGACGCCGGCACCTGACGGCCGGTCCAGCACGTCGAAGATCGGGTAATGGTAGTAGGTCGGCAGTTCGGCATCGGGCGGCAACCCGATATAGACACATTCGGGCTGCTGCTCCGCGCTGGTGCTCCAGAGAAAGAACAAGTCGGCAGAGCCGGCGACGTCCTGGTGCAGCGCGCGCGTGACGGCGCGCGCCAGCGCACTCTCGGCAAAACTGCGGCGGAGCGTCAGCTCGCGGGTAAACTCGGCGATCTCGTTTTCGGTTTCGCACGTCAGAAAGCGCGCTTCCGCCGGGTCGCGCGAATTGCGCATGATAATGAACGGATGATGGCTGTTATGCCTGATCGCGACGATCAGCTCGTCATCTAGCTGCAGTGCAGCCGTAGACGATGGCCAAGCCTCGCCGTCCCCCGTTTTGCCCAGCTGTGCCACGCGAGCGGGCGCGGCCTGCAGCCGCCGCAGCAATTCCGACAGGAACGGCGTCTGCGTTTCTTCGCTCGCGCGCGGCGCGTACAAGACATTCAACAACCTGTTGGTGAGCGCATCCCGATCCGCCAAATTCAGCGACTGCGCCGTTTCCAGCGTCAGAAATGCGCCCGACTCCGGCGTTTCCAGATTGCCGTATGGCGCCATCAGCCGCTCCGCGACGAGCCGATCGCTGATCTGCCGGATCGCCGGCACGTAGAGATCGTCCACCAGCACCAGCGTTCCCGGCTTGCTGCAAGCGAGCGCGGTCGCAATGTCTGCGGCGAAAATGTCCGGCGCGTGGCCGCCATCGATGTGTATGAGATCGTGCGTGCCCAGTTGCAATTCATTGGCCAGCATCGGCAACCGGCGCGAGTCGGTCTTGAAAAATCGAAAACGTCCGGCAAATGCCGAGCCGAGATAAGCCGCCGCCGGCTCGGTATAACTGTGACCGCAATCGTCAATCGAGGTCACGGAGGCGTCGCTATGGGTCAGCGCGAGCAGCGCCGAATGCCCGGCATTAAAGCCGATCTCCAGCATCCGGCGGCGACCGGCAAGCGCCCGCAGAAACGTCTCCCGGCGCGCGCCACGCCGCGGATCCGGCGGCGCGTGGTTGAAGTCGCGCTGCTGATGAAAGTAGCAGAGATTACCTTCCAGCGGTTCACCGGCACCGGCCGCAATCTCATTTAAGCGCCGCAGATGAAGTAGAAACGCCGCGGGCCATTGCTCGTAATTCGGATCGTACGCCGCCGCCAGAAAGGATTGCGGCAGGTCGGCGCGTTGCACCGCGGCACCGAGATGTTCCGAGACGACACGATGCGGATTCTTGTGCACGCCGCTGCAGCGGAACATGTCGTTGGCGTCGTAGGACATTCGCAACGTGCTGATGTTGCATTGTGGCTGCTTCCAGCGCACGAAATCGAAACTCAACTGATCGCGCTTGGAGTAACTGTGGATCTGCTGCCACCATTCGTGGCCGAACCGGACGCAGCACGGCGTGTTGTGCCGCCGGATCAGGAAATTGGTGTGATGCAATCCGAAATCGCGCGGCAGGCCCGCGATCTGATAGGCGGTCATCTGCCGGGCAATGCGTCCCGGCGAGTCGTAGAGCCCAAGCGTCAGCAGGGCCTCGCCCTCGGCAAAGATGCACGTACGCTCGGCGTGCACCGGCAGCGCCATATCGGCATCGCCGAGCAACTTCCGAATCGCATCCGCGCGGATGTGCTCGATCTGACAATTACCATCGACCCAGACCGAGACTGTGTATTCTTCCGGCAGAAACAGGTGCGCCAATGCCTTGAGGCGTCTCGCGTCTCTCTGCGGATCGGCAAAAACGGCCGGTACGGTGCGCAACTGCCAGGGCGGCGGCGGCGCCTTGACCGCGCTGTCGGCGAAAAGAAAATAGGCGATGTCCGGATCTGGATGCCGGATCGGAGCGGGTTCGTCGTAGGCGCCAAAGATCGCCGAGTAGACTGCGGTTTTCTCAGTCACAAGTTGCCTTCAGCCTCGTGGCCGTGCGACGCCGGTACCCCGATATAGCAAAGCGTCCACGCCGAAGCGACCGCGGCCGGGCTCGGGGGTGGGGATAGTCCTCTAAGGAAGTGAATCATGCGCCGGGGCGACGCTACAACGGCGGCCCGGTCACCCGGCAAGGCCTACGCCCACGGCAGCAGCGAGGCATGGATCACGTCCGGCTTGCCTCCCGGCAGGCTGCCGACCGACCTGATGGCGAGGTCCACATCCTTGAGCCCGAAGCGGTGGGTGGTGATCTTCTCGAGCGGAAAGCGCTTGGAGGCGATCTGGGCCAGTGCCAGTTCGCAGGCCTTGTAGCTGTGGCCGCGCGCGGAATGCATGGTGATGAACTTCACCGTGAACTTTTCGAGCGGGAAATTCGGAAAGGCCGCCAGCTCCCCCTGCACCACGATGGTGCCCCCCTTGCGCTTAAGCGCCTCGATGCCGAGCAGGATCGGGATGGTGCCGGCGCCCGACGTACAGTCGAGCGAGACATCGACGCCCTTGCCGCCGGTGATCTCCATGATGCGCTGGAGCGGGTCCTCCTTCTGCACATCGATGACGTAGTCGGCGCCGAGTTCCTTGGCGACCTTGAGCCGCGCACCGTCCTTGGAGGTGCCGGTAACGATGATCAGCGAGGCGCCGGCCTGCTTGCAGATCACGGTCTGCGACAGGCCCTGCTGCCCCGGACCCTGGATCAGCACGGTGGAATCGTAGCCGACGCCGCCGTCAAACAGCGACCATTCCACGCCGTTCGCCATCGGCGTCACCAAGCCGGCCAGCTCGGCCGACACGCCCTTGGGCACGTGATGCACCACCGCATTCCACGGCAGGTAGACATATTGCGCAAAGCCGCCATAGAGATGCGGCGGCTTCTTCGCCGACGTGTAGCCATAGCGGATGGCGTCCGGGTTGGTGCGCCAGTTGGTGTTCTCGCAGTGCCGGTACTGACCGGCGTGGCACCACTCGCACTTGCCGCACATGACATAGTGTTCGACAAAGACCAGGTCGCCTTCCTTGAAGCCCTTGCGGTTGGTGAACTCGCGCCCGGCCTTGGCGATGATGCCGATATTCTCGTGCCCCATGATGACCGGGTCGCTGGTCGGCGGGTGCTGGTAGAGCTTGACGTCGGTGCCGCAGATACCGCCGACCTCCATCTTCATCAGCGCCGCGTCCTCCGCGATGTCCGGCATGGGATATTCGCGGATTTCGGTCTTGCTCGGCCCGGTGCGCACCGCCGCCAGTACTTGCTCAGCCACTGAAACGCTCCTCATTTCTTCTTGGTCATTGGAGGCTAGAAGCCCAATATATAGGGCGATGTCCAGCCCGTTCGAGATGATGCGCTCGTTCAAGCGGAGTGCCGATGGCGCCGCGGTCGACCGTGTGCGAGATTGGGCGCACGCGCGCTTCGCGCTTGCCGAAGACGACACGGTGATGGTCTCGGAAGTCGCCTGCGGGGTACCCGGCTGCCCGCCGATAGAGACACACGTGGTGTTCTGGACCGCCGCCGGCCGGCATCATTTCAAGATGTTCAAGCCGCTCGCCGAGGTGGTCGAAGGCGACCTGCCGCCGGCATTCATGAAGAATGCGCTCACCTGGGTCGAGGGCGCAGAGTGCAGCTGCTGCTGACGCCCCTACGCATATTCGGCAAAATATCCTAGCGTTGGTTGCCGAGCTGCACACCGAGACCCGAAAGCATTCGGCGCAAAGGTATCGTCATGGGACTTCAGCGTCGACAGTTTCTGCGTCTGTCCGCAAGCGCTGCCGCGGTCGCGACACTGCCTCGTGCAGCCGTGGCGCTCGATTATCCAACGCGACAGGTGCGGCTGATCGTCGGCTTTCCGGCCGGCACCGGGCCCGACGTGATCGCTCGCCTCGTCGGGCAGCGGCTGTGGGACCGGCTTGGTCAGCAATTCATCGTCGAGAACCGGTCAGGCGCCGGCAGCAGCCTTGCGGCCGAGAATGTCGTAGCCGCGCCTGCGGACGGCTACACGTTGCTGCTTGCTGCCAACGCCAATGCAGTCAACGCAAGCCTCTATCCAAAGCTGCCTTTCAATTTCGTGCGCGACACCACAGCGGTCGCCATGATTTGCAGCGCTCCATTTCTGTTGGTGGCCAATCCAGCACTGCCGGCGAAAACCTTCCGGGAGTTCATCGCCTATGCGAAAGCCAACCCAGGCAAAATCAACATGGCATCGCCGGGCGTCGGCACCACGCCGCACCTTATGTACGAACTCCTCAAGATAATGACGGGCATCGAACTGGTGCACGTGCCGTATCGGACCGGCTACGTGGCCGATCTCCTGAGCGGGCAGGTGCAAATCGCTTTTTCGACGATCACCCAGGCGATCCAATACGTCAGAGACGGCAAATTGCGCGCGCTGGCGCTGAGCAGCGCGGCGCGGTCGGATGTCTTGCCTGACGTGCCGGCGATCGGTGAATCCGTGCCGGGTTATGACGCCAGCGGCTGGTTCGGCATTTGCGCACCCAAGGCCACACCCGCGGCTGTTACCGATAAGCTCAACAAAACGATCAACGCGATTGTAGCTGAGCCGGACACGCGCAAGCGTCTCGCCGCCCTGGGGGTTCTGCCGCTGTCGATGACGCCGGCTGAATTCGGCAAACTGATCGCCGATGATACCGAGAAATGGGCCAAGGTGATCCGGCAAGCCAACATCAAGGTGGAGTGATGGCTCAGTCACGCCGCGCGGGTCGCGTACCGTTTGGCGACTAAAGCGGCGGCGGCGAACGCAAGAACGCGAGATCTACAGCCCCGCTGCCTTCAACGCGTCGGCTTGGCGCTTCTCGACACGATCGATGGAGAAACGCTCGATCGCCTCGTTGAACAGCCGGTAGAAGTTCACCTCCGCCCGCAGGTGCAGAAACACGGCGCCCAGGCCCACGGCGGCGCGATCCATGAACACGAACTCGCGCGGCACCGTCACAGGGCCTTTGCGCTTGAGCGCCTGATGGACGCGGAATGCCTCGCGCCGGCCGTATTCACCAGGCGCCACGCCATCGGCGATGGTGCGGACCCGGTCGTCGAGCAGCGGCGCATAGATAAAGCGCGCCCAGATGTTGAGCGTATCGATCAGATCGCGCGACAGCCGGCGGAATCCCCACGTTTCGTAAGCATGCACCACGAGGTCGTCGTTGCCGCGCAGGAGGCCGTGATAAAGGTCGACGACGCCTTGGACGAATTTCGGCGGGAAAATGCGGATGCAGCCGTAATCGAGCAGGTTGATGCCGGCTGCCTCGCCATCGCGCGAAAAAACCGTGTAGTTGCCGAGATGCGGGTCGCCGTGGATGACGCCGAAGCGGCTGAAGGGAAACCACCACGCCGTGAACATGGCGGTTGCCAGCACATTGCGCTCTTCGAGCGGATCGTTCTTGTGTGTCAGCATGCGCGTGCCCTCGAGCCAATCCAGCGTCAGGAGCCGGCCGGTGGACAACTCCGGCCACGGACGCGGCACGTGCACCGTCTTCACGCCATCGAGCATTTGGCGATAGAGCGCGACGTGCTTGGCCTCGCGGTAATAGTCGAGCTCCTCGCGCACGCGCTCGCCGATTTCCTTGCCGACCTCCGTGGTGTCGATCGCGCTATCGAACCGCCGGCGGATGGCGAGCAGCCACTGTAGCTGCTGCAGATCGGCTTCGATAGCGGACTGCATGTCCGGGTATTGCAGCTTGCAGGCAAGCTCGTGCCCATCAAGCGAGCGAGCGCGATGCACCTGCCCGAGCGATGCAGCCGCCGCGGGCTGATGTTCGAAGCTTGCGAATCTTTTCTCCCAACCCGCCCCCAGTTCCGCCATCATGCGGCGCTTGACGAACGCCCAGCCCATGGGCGGCGCCTCGCTTTGGAGCTTCTGCAGTTCGGCGGCATATTCGGGCGGCAAGAGATCGGGAATGGTCGCCATCAGCTGCGCGACCTTCATCAGCGGACCTTTCAGCCGGCCAAGCGCCGACGACAGCGCCAGCGCCTCGCCGGCGCGGTTCGGCGCCCCGCCAAGGAGCCGCCGCCCGGCATAGCGCGCCGCTACGCCACCGACGTTCGCTCCCACGCGCGCATAGCGCGCGGCTCTGGCAGAAAAGCGGTTCTTTTCAGTGTCGCCGCCACGCTTGGTGTCAGACTTGTCGGTCATGTGTCGTCGGTATCAGCCGCTCGCGATGAAGACCAGGACTCTGGCCCGCGGGTGGGCCTTGCGCGAGGCGAATTGGGCTGCCCACGGATTGACAACGAAATGTGGGCAACACCACGCTGTTGCAAGGTGGGCGTTAAGGCCAAAGAACACGATCATGGAAAGCCAGCGCGACCCGCGCTGGCTCATGTCAGCCAGGCCATGAAGGTCTGCTTCCGACCGGGCGGCCCCCCAGCCGCCACACGAGGAAAGAGCTGGTCGAGCAACCCAACCTCCTGCCGCAGATCCCCGTTGGAAATGTCCTTGGGGTAAGCGAAGCTGTCGCCGCGGTCGAACAATCCGAAGGCGGCATGAAAGCCCAGCGCGCGATACGCCTCAAATTGCTCCTCGGTGAACATTTGGTCGATTGTTGTTTCGTGCGGGAAGTCGCTGTAGCGCTTCTTATAATCGAAAACATAATCGTTCTCGTCGCCGGTGAGCGACGCCTTAATGTAGACGAGAACGCCTTTGCGGCCGCCCGGATAGCTGATCTCGCCGATGGCGCAATGCGGGCCGTGGTTCTTTGCTACTTGGCTCGGCTTGTCGCCGGCCGCGGCGTCGCCTTGATTGCTGAGGGCGCCGGCATTATCGATCGCCCTGCTCGTCACGAGGCTTTCATCGGCGATCGGCTGCCACGGCAGATCGATGCGGACGCCGAGGTCGATCAAGGCAAAGCGTTCCAGGATATTGAACGACCCGAACGCCATTTGCGGGTCGGCTTCGGCATCGACGGCGATGATGACTTGGCAGCGCCGCCTGAGCAGTTCGTAAATCCCGAGATTCTCGATGTGTCCGCCGTCGGTCAAATAGACCGATTTGCGTTTTTCGCTCAGCTTTCCAAAAACTTCGCCGATGAAATAGTAATTGGCCAGCAGGTTACGGTGGTCGATCTTGGTTACGCCCGCGCGCGAACCCTCTTGTTTTGCCAGGCATAGCTTGGCCGGATTGCGCAGCCAGTAGCCGAGCCGGACGTTCAGCAAAGCCAGCGTCGCCGTCAGCGGCTTGATGGTCTCGGCTCCCATATTGGACGACACCGCAGCGCCTGAAGCGGCCATCGCGGTCGCGAGCGTGAGACCGGCGGCTACCTCTTCGATCTCTTCCGTGCGGACATAGCCCGTCGTCTTACTGCCGATGTATTTTGGAGTGAAAATAAAGAAATCGGCATTACGGCCGCGCCGGTTTGCGACCCTGGATGCTTCAACGTTAAGGGCGGTGTTGATCAGGTGATACGGGCCCTCCAATCCCGTGATTGCACTCAATTTCGGTCGCCATTCCTCGACCAGATCGGGTTTTGTCGGATCGATAGGCCAGGGCACACGCATATTTGCTCGTGGCTGTGCCTGCCGCTGCGGCTGCGCCGCCGGCCAAGGCTTGAACAGGAATGCCTTGCTCAGGCGATCGCGATAGAGCGGATGCAGCGAATTCGCGTTCGGCTGCATCGCGAGCGTAAGACCTAAACAAACAAACGCGATCAACGCGAAAAGCGCCGTCGCTGAATGATTTTTCGCGACAGGAATCGCCAAGGCTGCCTTAGTCAGCCAGGATGGGACCGTATCCGAACATTTCAGCGCCTTGACGTCGATATCGTTGATGCAAAGCCCCCAATAGGACACATCGAGGTAGAGCATCCAAATTAATACGGGGAGGATCAGTCCGCCGACAACGATAGCAGCTTTCATCGCGAGCCCCTTGGTCTGGGCCTTCGCGCTCGGCGACTGCATGGCGCTCTTGAGGTATTCGCCGACCTTGGATGAGAGATAGGCGAAGACCGCGCTCACCGGAGCCAATATCGCCGAAATGGCAGTGATCCATTTGTTCGACACAGCCCCCCAACTGCCGTTCGCGGCGAGCATCGAATCGAGAATGATGGGTTGCAACTCGCAAAAAACAACGACAAGAAACGCAACGATGATCGAACTGACCCAGGCAGACGGCCAGCCCGGAATCTCGGTTTTCTGCTGCCGCCCCCGTGTCGATTGGAAAATCCCCCATCCGATGCCAACGACAATGAGGAGCAGGAAGAGATCAAACGAAATGAAGAAATAGTGAAGGTGGAACGGATCGGTAATCGAGACGCCAAAAAGGCTCGGCCTCGTGAAGGCGTCGCGCGCCGCGTAGCACAGCAACGTAATAACCGCCGCGCCGAACAAAAATGGAACGAGGATAACGGCATTAACGACAAGACCGCGCATGTAAATCGCAGCATTACGCAGCAGATCGACGCTGGAGCTGCGATGCGGGAACAGATAATTCGAAAAGTCGCGGATGTGTTGCAGCGCCGGCGGTTCATCTTCGTGAAGCGCGCTTGCAAACGGAAAGCCGGGGCAGCCACGCTCTACTCCGGCCTGCAGAGCCGCCGTCAGCGAGCAGCCAATGTACCCGCCGCCCGATACGGTCGAGAGGTAGTCGACTTTCGGCAGCACCTTTGTTGCGTCCAATGCCTGCAAGACGCCGAGGCAGAACGCCGCCGAGCGGACGCCGCCGCCGGAAAGCGCGAGCCCGACCACATTGGCGTCCTCGTTCGGCCGGAGGATCGGCCCCCCGCTGAGGTCCTCGCCTTCCTGCTCGGGCGTGATTTGACCTTGCAGGGGCCGATCCAGGGCACCCAACGCGACCGTGCCGCGTTCGCCGGAGATCAGTCCGGCACGACGGCGGTTAATGACGCCGATTTCTGTTTCAAAGACTTTTTGGAATTCATATGGTTTGCCGAAATGATGGCCCTCGCCGGGTCCGTGCGCAGTACCGCCGTCCGCCATGGCACACTCCCCCGCTTCGAGAAGCTTAGGGCGAGGGCAAAATCGGCGCAATCACTGATTGAGAAGTCCAACCCGCGCGGGCTACCGCTCCAGGCCCTCCAGCTCCCCAATCATCCGCTCGATCACCGAAAGCCCGCCTTGCCAGAACGCCGGATCACGAGCGTCGAGGCCGAAGGGCGCCAGAAGCTCGGAATAATGCTTGGTGCCGCCGGCCGCGAGCATCGCGAGATAGCGCTCGGCGAAGCCGTCGGCCGCGTGTTCGTAGACGGCGTAGAGCGAGTTCACCAGGCAATCGCCGAACGCATAGGCGTAGACGTAGAACGGCGAATGGATGAAATGCGGAATGTAGGTCCAGAACGTCTCGTAGCCCGGTTTCAGTTCGATCGCCGGGCCGAGGCTTTCGTCTTGTACCGACATCCACAGTTCGCCGATCTTCTGCGCGGTCAGTTCGCCGTTCTTGCGTTCGGTGTGAACGGCGCGCTCGAACGTATAGAACGCGATCTGGCGCACCACCGTGTTGATCATGTCTTCGACCTTGGCGGCCAGCATGGCCTTGCGCTCTTTCTTGTCGCGCGCATTGGCCAATAGCTTGCGGAACGTCAGCATCTCGCCGAACACACTGGCGGTCTCGGCGAGCGTCAACGGCGTCGGCGCCATCAGCGCGCCATTCGGCGCGGCCAGCACCTGATGCACGCCGTGGCCGAGTTCGTGCGCCAGCGTCATCACGTCGCGCGGCTTGCCCTGATAATTGAGCAGCACGTAGGGGTGCGCCGACGGCACGGTCGGATGCGCGAAGGCGCCCGGCGCCTTGCCGGGCCGCACCGGCGCGTCGATCCAGCGCTGATCGAAACAGCGCTCGGCGATTGACGCCATCTTCGGCGAGAAGGCACCGTAGGCGGTGAGTACCGTATTTCTCGCCTCGCTCCAGCTCACATTGCGCGCAGCGACCTGCGGCAGCGGCGCGTTGCGATCCCAGTGCGGCAGCTTTTTCTTGCCGAACCACCCCGCTTTCAGCGCGTAGTAGCGGTGCGACAGCCGCGGATAGGCGGCACGCACGGCGGCGACCAACGCATCGACGACCTCGCGTTCGACCCGATTGTCGAGGTGCCGCGCGTCGGCGATGTCGGCGAAGCCGCGCCAGCGATCGGAGATTTCCTTGTCCTTGGCGAGCGTGTTGGTGATGAGCGCGAATTGCTGGAGGTTCTGCGCGAATGTCTTCGCCAGCGCCTGCGCCGCGGCCTTGCGTTTCACGCCGGAACGGTCCTGCAAGAGATTGAGCGTCGGCTCGATCGCCAGCGTCTTACCGCCGACCTTGAAGCGCAGGTTGGCGATGGTGGAATCGAACAGCCGGTTCCAGGCCGAATAGCCGGTCATCGATTTTTCGTGAAACAATTGCTCGACCCGGTCCTCGAGCTGATACGGCTTGTAGCGTCGTACGTCTTCGAGCCACGGCCGGTAATGGCCAAGCGCCGGGTTGGCCATTGCAGCCTGCAGCAGCGCGTCGTCGACGCGATTGAGTTCAAGGGTGAAGAACAGCAAGTGCGTGGAGGCGGCCGTCAACCGCTCCTGCACGTCGCCATAAAACTTGGTGCGCGCCGGATCGACCGTGTCGCCGGCATGCACGAGCCCCGCATAGGAGCCTAGCCGTCCCATCAGATCGTCGAGCGCTTCGTAGCGCCGCACCGCTTCGCCGAGCGCCGCGCCGGCGTCCGGCCCGCGCGCCAGATCGTCGAGCCTGCCCTTATATGACTCTTCGAATGCCACACTTTCGGCGTCCGACCGATCGAGATCGCGCTTGATCGCCGGGTCGTCGAGACCGGCATAAAGGTCGGCCAAGTTCCACTCGGGCAGCGCGCCGAGCGGCGATTTGCGTGCCGCGGCTTGCGCTTGAGGCCGGCTTTTGGCGGTCGTCGCCGCCACATTTCGCCTTGAAATCTTGCGCTGAACCATGAACTTGAGGCCCTCACCTGTCGCTGCTGATGTGGTCCGGCAAAAGTGGCCTCGCAAGGGCGCTTCCTGTGGGCGAAAGGGGATTGCCGCCGCAGTACCGTTTGAGCCTGCGGGGCGCGGCGTCTAGCATGGCCGCGCGAATCGTTGCCTCCTCACCGTGGGATAATGATGCTCGGCTGGTTTCAGGCGCTGATGCCGCGGGAAGAACGGTTCTTCGACCTGTTCGCCCGGCACGCCGCCATTGTGCTGGCCGGCGCCGAAGCTTTGCAGGGACTGCTCAAGGGCGGCGCCTGGATCGAGCAATATCGCAAGCAGATTTTCGACCGCGAAGCCGAAGCCGACGAAGTCACGCGCCAGGTACTGATCGCGGTGCGCCGCACCTTCATCACGCCGTTCGACCGCACCGACATCCAGGATCTGATCTCGTCGATGGACGACGCCATCGACCAGATGAACAAAACCGCCAAGACCATTGCGATGTTCGAGGTCAAGAGTTTCGAGCCGCCGATGCAGGAAATGGGCGCCATCATCGTGCAGGCGGCCAAACTTGTGGTGGAGGCGGTACCGCTGTTGAGCGCGATCGGCAGCAATGCCGGGCGGCTCAACATTCTGACCGGCCGCATTATCGCCGTCGAGGAGCAGGCCGACGAGGTCCACGACCGCGGGCTGAAGGCGCTGTTCCTGGCCAGCCGGGAGAACGGACACGAGCACGGCTCCGGCAACACCATGCGCTTCATCGTCGGTGCCGAAATCTACGACCATCTGGAAAAGGTCGTCGACCGGTTCGAGGACGTCTCGAACGAAATAAGCTCGATCGTCGTCGATCAACTGTAACGATCGCGCCCAGTCGGCGAACCGCGATGAACATCCTGCGATGAACATTCTGCTCAGCCTGCCCGTCCTGATCGGCCTGATCCTGGTGGCGCTGTCGTTCGACTTTCTCAACGGCCTGCACGACACCGCGAATTCGATCGCCACGCTGGTGTCGACCCGGATGCTGCGGCCGCGCTATGCCGTGCTGTGGGCGGCGTTCTTCAATTTCATCGCCTTTTTGATCTTCGGCGTCCACGTGGCGCGCACCGTCGGTGTCGGCATCATCTCCGCCGACGTAATGGATGCGCGCGTGATCTTCGGCGCGCTGATCGGCGCCATCTTCTGGGACGTGATCACTTGGTGGGGCGGCATTCCGTCATCGAGTTCGCACGCGCTGATCGGCGGTCTGGTCGGTGCCGGCGTCACCAAGGCCGGCCTTGCCTCAATCGTCTGGCCGGGGCTCATCACCACCGGCGCCTTCATTGTGCTCTCACCGCTGCTCGGATTTTTCCTGGCGCTGGCGCTGGTGCTCGGCGTGTCGTGGGCCTTCGTGCGCGCCAACCCGCGCTCGGTCGAAGGCCCGTTTCAATGGCTGCAGTTCGCCGCCGCGTCGCTGATTTCGCTCGGCCACGGCGGCAATGACGCGCAAAAGACCATGGGGATCATCGCGGTGCTGTTATTCTCGCAGGGCCACCTCGGCGCGAACTTCTACGTGCCGTTCTGGGTGGTGATCGTGTGTCAGATCGCGATGGCGCTCGGTACGCTGATCGGCGGCTGGCGCATCGTCAACACCGTGGGCTCGAAGATCACGCGCCTGACGCCGGTGCAGGGCGCCTGCGCCTCGGGTGCCGGCGCCGCCTTGTTATTTTTCGCCACTTTTCTCGGCATTCCGGTGTCGACCACCCACACGGTGACCGGCTCGGTCATCGGTGTCGGCGCCGCCCGCAAGGTCTCGGCGGTGCGCTGGAACATCGCCACCAACATCGTCGTCGCCTGGATCATCACCCTGCCGGCCTCGGCGCTGGTAGCGGCGCTGTTTTACTGGCTGTCCGGGTTCGTGATCTGAGTACGACCGTCCGGGCGATCTCAGTGGCTGCCGCTATTTCTGCTGCGACGCCGCCTGAAAAGCCTTCCAATCGAATTTCTGTGCGAGCGGCAACGCCTCGTCTTCGGTCAGGGAGTTGTAGGAGACGCTGAACATTGCGGCCGGGCCAAGCGCCACCATCACCGCCCCCGATTTTTGTCCGGTGTTATAGCTCTTGGCGACCGCAAAGCCGTTCATCGTCGTCGAGATCATGTGGCCTTCGGTGGTCTCGATCTTCATGCCGGTCTTGGTCATCGCCAGCGCGCCGGCGGCGGCGGGGCCGGTTACGACCGACGCGTGGAGTTGCGCCGCGCCGCGCGTATAATCGCGCTTGGCGGTCGTCATGGAGTTGTCCGACATCTCCATGGTCATGCCGTCCGGCTTGCCGCCCTTCCAGCCGTCGAGGTCGATGAACAGCGGCAGATAACGCCGGAACGCCTGGTCGGCGCGCGCGGCGGCGGAGCGCAGTACTGCACCGACGGACAAGAGAGCCAAGGCAGAACGCACAGCGCGGCGACGATCGATCATGGGCCCCTCCAATGAATTGCAATGGCCGGAAGCATAACAATCCCCCGCCGCCCGGGAAATGGCGGCGGCCGCCGCTACCCAAACCCGAAAAACCGCGCCGGATTATCGACCAGCACGCGATCGCGCGCGGCGCGGTCGGGCAAATATCGCTCGAACAGCGCGACGCGCTGCATTTCGTGGTCGAGGCCGTAGTCGGACGGACCATCCTTGTCGGGCCGCATGAAGCGATGCACGTGCGGCCAGTCGGTACCCCAGAGACAGCGATCCGGCGCGGCCTCGTAATACATCCGGCCGAATGCGACCGCGTCGTCCCACGGGTAGCCGGAGTGCGAGCGCAGGTCGCCATTCGACAGCCCGATCCACCAATTGCCGTTCGCCAGCAGATCGAGGATGAGACGCACCGACGGGTGGTCCGCGCCGCGGCGGTAGTCGGGGCCGCCCATGTGATCGACGATCGCGGGGAAATCGATCTTTTTCAGTTCGTCGGCGACGGCGAGAAAGTCATCCTCGAAGCCGAACACCTTGACGAACCAGTTAAGCTCGCGGACGCGGGCAAGCCCGCGGCGGAAATCGGCCATGCTCGGCGCCAGCTTGAACCGGCCGCCGAAATTAAACCGCGCGCCGCGCACGCCGACGCTGTTGAGCCGTTCAAGCTCTGCATCGCTGACACTGTCGTCGACAATGGCGACGCCGCGATAGTTCTGTTTGCCTACGACCTTGAGCACGTCGTGCAGCGCCCGATGATCGGTGCCGTAGATCGTCGGCTGCACGAACACCGCGCGATCGACGCCCATGGCGTCGTGCAGCGCCTTCACAGCGGCGAAATTGCAATCGCCGGGCGGCGCATAGAGCGCATTCGGGTTGGCGGCGGGATACATCTTGGGATCGCCGAAGATGTGCAGGTGGGTGTCGCAGGTGTTTTTGGGCAGACGTTTGGGCATGTTTGTTGACCTGATCTATTGAAACCGCACTATCATTGCGAGGAGCCCGAAGGGCGACGAAGCAATCCAGAACGCTCTCGCAGCCATCGCAAGGCCGCCCTGGATTGCTTCGCTTCGCTCGCAATGACGATTCCTACTGCAAGCTGATGCCCGCCTGTTTGATGATCGGCCCCCATTTGGCGTTCTCGCTCCTGATGTAATCGGCAAGCCAGGCCGGCGATCCGCCCATCGGCGTCATCCAGATGTTGGCGAGCTGCTTCTTGCCGGCATCGCTTTGCAGAAATTCGTTCACGCCTTCGTTGATCCTGGAGACGATGCCGGGCGGCGTCCCGGCGGGCGCGAACAGAGCGAACCAGCCGCTTGCCTCGAAGCCCGGAAAACCCGACTCGGCGGCGGTCGGCACATCCGGCAGTTCGGGCAGGCGCTTCAAGCTCGTGACGGCGAGCCCGCGCACCATGCCTGACTGGACCTGCGGCACGAAGGTCGGAATGTACTGGACGGAGAGCTGCAGATCGCCCGAGGCGAGATCGGGCAACGCCTGCGAGCTGATGCGATAGGACACGTGTCCGATGGAAATGCCGGCGAGCTTGTTGAGGAGCTGGATCGTGATGTGCGCCTGCGAGCCGACGCCGACGGTGCCGGCGTTGAGCGGTCCGTGCTTGGCCTTGGCGTAGGCCACGAGCTCTTGCAGAGTCTTCACCGGCAGCTTGGGGCTGCCGACAAAGATGAGCGGCGAATAGGCGAGCGCCGCGACCGGCGCGAAGGCGCGATCCGGATTGAAGTCGAGATGCTTGTACAGGAACTTGTTGTTGACGATCGGTCCGACCGTGCCGATCAACAGCGTATAGCCGTCGGGCGTCGCGCGCGCCGCCGCGCCCGCGGCAATGTTGCCGGTCGCGCCGGGGCGATCCTCGACGATGAAGTTCTGTCCGAATTTCTTGCCAAGCGACGCATTGATCATGCGCATCAGCGTGTCGGCGCTCGTCCCCGCCGCGAATGGACAGAGCACCGTCACCGGCCGCACCGGCCATGCTTCGGCCGCGCGCGCGGGCCGAGCGAGCGGGGCGGCGAGCGGCGTAAGCGCGGCCGCACCGAGCGCGCCGATCAATCGCCGGCGTTCCATCTTGGCTGTCATTCCAGTCCCCCCTACCAGCGGCTTACTCCGGAATCCCGCCGCTCTTAATACGCCTTTAAGCCTCTTGCCGGCAAAGTGCCCCAATTCGGCACAGACCGGAGTTACGAGAAGGTGCAGCCATGAGCAGCCGCGTGCTCGTCGTCGACGACGATCCGGTTCAGTGCCGCCTGCTTGAGGGCATGCTGCAAAAATTCGGCTACGAGCCGCTCACGCTCGACAACGGCGACGCGGCGCTGGAGCTGCTTGCCTTGCCGGACGGCGGCCGGATCGATTGCATGATCCTCGATCTGGTGATGCCGAATCTCGACGGACTCGGCGTGCTCGCTCGGCTGCGCCAAGCCGGCAACAAGCTGCCGGTCATCGTGCAGACCGCGCATGGCGGCATCGATAACGTCGTTTCGGCGATGCGCGCCGGCGCGATCGATTTCGTGGTCAAGCCGGTCGGCGCCGAACGCCTGCAGGTCAGCCTGCGCAACGCGCTCAACACCAGCGCGCTCGAAGGCGAACTCGCCCGGCTCAAGCACAGCCGCTCCGGCACGCTCAGCTTTGCCGACATCCTCACGCGCAGCGCCAACATGGCGGCCGTCATCCGCGTCGCCGAAAAGGCGGCGGCCTCCACCATCCCGGTGCTGATCTCAGGCGAGTCCGGCGTCGGGAAGGAATTGATCGCGCGCGCGATTCATGGCACGGGCGAACGAAGGAGCCGGCCGTTCGTCGCGGTCAATTGCGGCGCCATGCCGGAAAACCTCGTCGAGTCGATCCTGTTCGGCCACGAGAAGGGTTCGTTCACCGGCGCCACCGAACGCCACACCGGAAAGTTTGTCGAAGCCTCGGGCGGCACGCTCTTCCTCGACGAGGTCGGCGAGTTGCCGGCGGCCGCGCAGGTCAAGCTGTTGCGCGCCATTCAGGAAGGCGAAGTCGAGCCGGTCGGTGCGCGCAAGGCGGTGAGAGTCGACGTGCGCATCATCTCGGCCACCAACCGCGACCTGATTGCCGACGTGAAAGCCGGGCGTTTCCGCGAGGACCTGTTCTATCGCCTGCATGTCTTTCCGATTGCGGTCCCGCCGCTGCGCGAGCGACGGGGGGATATTCCGGCGCTCGCCCGGCATTTCCTGGCGCGATTTGCCGCGGAAGAAGGCAAGCGCATCCGCCTGATTGCGCCCGAAGCGCTGCAGCTCCTCACAGTGTTCCCGTGGCCCGGCAATATTCGGCAATTGGAGAACGCACTGTTTCGCGCCGTGGTGCTGGCCGACGGTGACAGCGTCGGGATCGGTGAATTTCCGCAGATCGCTGCCGCAGTCTCGGCGCACGCCAGCGGCGACGCGGCGCTGCCTCACCCTGCGACGGCCGCCACCGACGCGTCCGACATGCCGGACGCCGACCGGGCCGGTTTCGCGGCACTGACGGATCACCCGCCGCTTCTTCCTTCCGAACTCCCGCTTGTAGCCGACGCTCTGTCCCTTCTCGATCCGGCGGGCGAGGTGCGGCCGCTCGAAGAGATCGAGGCCGACCTCGTTCGCTATGCCATTACTCATTATCGAGGGCAGATGTCGGAGGTGGCGCGACGGCTTGGCATCGGGCGCTCGACCCTCTACCGCAAGCTCGAGGCACTGGGGCTAAATAGCGAGCGCTCAGAAGACGATAGCGATGCCGTTGCCGCGGAGCGACAGCCGCGGAAATTCGCTTGATCTGTCCTTAAATTCGCCCTCCGAGGCGGGACAGACTCCTACGGCTCGCGTAAGGTGATTCCCGGCTTTCGTCCGCAGCATTGACACTTTTGGGGCTGAGAGTTTTCCCGGAAGTTCGAGCACTGCGGTCTATCGCGCAGGCTCGGGGGAAAGCACGCTGACTTAAGGAGAATTCGCGATGCCCGGCGTCCGCCTTAATGGGTTTCTTGCCTCGACTGCTGTCGCGCTGCTTTTGTCCGCGGGCGGCGCGCTTGCGCAATCGACGCCGCCGGGCGGCGTACCGACAGTCACGCCTCCGGACGCCGCCAAAACCGCTCCCGCAGCACCCCCCGCCGTCGCGGCCGAACCCGCCAAGCCCGATGCCACTCGGTCGGCAGAACCGTGGGGATCGCCCGCACCTGCGGCCGCCGCAACACCGGCCCCATCCGCCGCACAACCGGCTGACACTGCGACGCAGGCCGCCAGTCCACCGGCACCTGCCGCTACCACTCCCCCGGCTGATGCAGCATCCGCCAAGCCCGCCGAAACACCGCAGAC
>DASZWK010000105.1:0-10425 GCA_035546235.1 Xanthobacteraceae bacterium
TGACCGTGTTTGCGCAGCTTTACGGCGTCGAGGATGTCGCTGGCCGCGTTGCAAAACTGGCGGTCGATCTCAGTCTGACCGAGTTTCTCGACACCTGGACCGGGCGGCTGTCGTCCGGCCAGAAGACCCGCGTGTCGCTGGCCAAGGCGCTGCTCAACCGGCCGAGTGTGCTGCTGCTCGATGAGCCGACCGCGTCACTCGATCCCGACACCGCCGACTGGGTGCGCGGTCATCTCGAACGCTATTGCCGCGAGCGTCAGGCCACGGTGCTGCTCGCCTCGCACAACATGGCCGAGGTCGAGCGGCTGTGCGAGCGCGTCATCATCATGAAGCGCGGCCGCATCGAAGATGACGATACGCCGGCGAAGCTCCTGGCACGCTACGGCCGGCGCACGCTCGAAGAGGTATTTTTGGACATCGTGCGCGGCAGCGGCGTCGAAAGCGCGGCGGCGCAATGATCGCGCAGGACATGGCGTTTTCGCCCCGGCGGGTCGGCGCGATGATGCTGCGCTATTGGTACCTGCTGCGCTCGTCGTGGCCGCGACTGCTCGATCTCGTCTATTGGCCCACCGTGCAGATGCTGACCTGGGGCTTCCTGCAATATTACATTGCCAACAATGCAGGGTTCTTCGCGCGCGCCGGCGGCACCTTTATCGGCGCCGTATTGCTGTGGGACATCCTGTTTCGCGGCCAGCTTGGCTTCTCCATGTCGTTTCTCGAGGAGATGTGGTCGCGCAACATCGGCAACCTGATGATGAGCCCGCTGCGGCCGTTAGAGTTTGTGGTCGCGTTGATGGTGATGAGCGTGGTGCGGCTGTCGATCGGGGCAGTGCCCGTGACTTTCCTTGCCATCGCATTTTTCGGATTTAATCTCTACGCACTCGGTCTGGCGCTGGTGGCGTTCTTCTTCAATTTGATGCTGACCGCGTGGGCAGTCGGAATCCTGGTGTGCGGCCTTATTCTGCGCAACGGCATGGGCGCGGAGAACTTCGCCTGGTCGATCATGTTTCTGTTCATGCCGCTGACCTGCGTCTATTACCCGGTGACAACCCTGCCGGTCTGGTTGCAGCCGATTTCCTGGGCGTTGCCGCCCACATACGTATTCGAGGGTATGCGGGAACTGTTGATCCACAAGGTGTTTCGTGGCGACCTGATGCTCGACGCGCTGGCGCTCAATGCTCTGTTCCTTGCTGCAGGAATCATCGGGTTCTTGGCCCTGTTGCGGAGCGCCCGACGCAACGGATCCCTGATACAGACCGGCGAATAAGTGGCATCGCCACCGTATTTCGCTGCCGCGAAAACGGGCTGCTGGAACAGCGGCTATGTGCACTGCGAATAGCGGTAATCCACTGTCCTTCCTACGTAACCAATAAGGAAAAAATTGCTTTTATGATGCCGGTATGACAGATCAATGGGACAGTGCTGCAGTGCAGCAAGCCGGGCAGGGGTCGTCGATGGCGATCGGGGAATTCGGCGGCGCGCCGGTCACGCCCGGCGGTGACGGCATATTGCTGTCGGCGCCGCTCTACTGGTTCTACGAAATGACCCATGCGGCGCTGAACCCGTCACGCGCCTGGGCCGATGCCACGCGCCTGTTCTTCAAAAATCCGGTCAATCCGCTCTCGTTCACCACTTACGGCAAAACGGTCGCTGCCGCCTGCGAGCTGTTCGAACGCTCGACCCGCCGTTATAGCCGGCCGGAATGGCGGATCGATTCAACGCTGGTGGGCGGCGAGCGCGTGCCGGTGCAGGTCAAAACCGTGTGGGAGCGGCCGTTCTGCCGCCTGGTTCATTTCGAGCGGATATTTGAGCACCGGCCGCAGCGGCCGCAGCCGCGATTGCTGATCGTGGCGCCGATGTCAGGACATTTTGCCACGCTGTTGCGCGGCACGGTGGAAGCATTTCTGCCCAACCACGACGTTTACATTACCGATTGGGCGGATGCGCGTCTTGTGCCGCTGACGGAAGGCAGGTTCGATCTCGACGATTACATCGACTACGTCATTTCGATCTTGCATGCGCTCGGCGGCGACACTCATGTCATTGCAGTGTGCCAGCCGGCCGTGCCGGTTATCGCCGCGGCTGCGCTCATGGATGCAGACGACGATCCTTACTTGCCGCTGTCTATGACCTTGATGGGCGGGCCGATCGACACGCGTATCAATCCAACCGCGGTGAACAGACTCGCCGAGCAGCGCGGCACCGAGTGGTTTCGCAGCCACGTCGTCACCAAGGTGCCGTTCCCCAATCCCGGCTTCATGCGCGATGTCTATCCGGGTTTCTTGCAGCTGCACGGATTTGTCAGCATGAACCTCGAGCGCCATATCGAGGCGCACAAGCAGCTATTCATGCACCTGGTGCGCGGCGACGGCGACTCCGCCCATAAACACAAGGATTTCTACGACGAATATCTGGCCGTCATGGATCTGGCGGCCGAGTACTATCTGCAGACCGTCGAGACCGTGTTCGTGCGCCATGCGTTACCACTCGGTGAGATGACTCATCGTGGCCGGCCTGTTGACCTCGCTCGCATCAAGCGCGTCGGTCTGCTCACGGTCGAAGGCGAGCACGATGACATATCGGGCGTCGGCCAGACCGAGGCGGCAAATCGACTGTGCGTCAACATTCCGGCCGACCGTCAGGCGTATTGGTTGCAGCCTGGCGTGGGCCATTACGGCGTGTTCAACGGTTCACGCTTTCGGGCCGAGATCGTGCCGCGCATCTCGGATTTCATCTTGTCGATGGGACACTTGAGTCGCGCCAGGAGCAACGGCGCCGCGAAGCGGCGCGTCCACAACGGCGGCGTGCTGCACGCCTGACATCTCACGCGCCGGAACAATCAGGCCGGGGAGCCATAAATCCCCATTTGGCGGGCCTGTTTGCTCCTCGACGCCCTTGATGCGCCCTAACAAACTGAAATCTCGTAAGAATTCGGGAATCATCCCGCGTTAATGTGGCCAAGCCGGTCGGCAATAAAAACTGAATCACGTTTCACTCTATCGGCCACACGATCTAGAGGTTCCGGATCCGCTCAGCCGCAACATGTTGTATGCTGCGAGAAGCACTATCAAAGAGGCTTCGCGGTGCGTTGGATATGGCACTATCCCCTCGGGTTTGGGTTCGGGAAGTCCGCCATGCCGCAGCGCGCGCTGCTCTATCGTCGTCCAAGTGAGCCACAGGCCATCGAAATCATCTTCGACCGGGCGATCTATCTCGTTCGCCTGCGCCGGCACCGCCAAGCGCGTCGCTATACGCTGCGTATCCAATCGGCGAGCCGAGAGGCGATCCTGACGATTCCGCCGCGCGGCACGCTGAAGGAGGCGCGCGAATTCGCACAAAAGCACGGCGGCTGGATCGCGGCGCGACTTGACCGTCTGCCCAAGGCGGCGCCGTTCGCCGACGGAACCGTCGTGCCGCTGCGTGGGGTGCCGCACCGGATCGAGCATCGAGGCCCGATGCGGGGCACGGTCTGGACCGAGGCGGACGCGGACGGGGAGTGTCTGATCTGCGTCGCCGGCAGGGCTCCGCACCTAAACCGCCGCGTCGGCGATTTTCTGAGCAGAGAAGCCAAGCGCGATCTGGAGATTGCGAGTCGTCATTTCGCCAATGAACTGGGCGTGGAGGTCAAGCGGGTCGCCGTCCGCGATCAGTCGAGCCGCTGGGGCTCGTGCTCGACGACCGGGATACTATCGTTTTCGTGGCGGCTCATTCTGGCGCCGAGCATGGTGCTAAATTACCTTGCGGCGCACGAAGTTGCGCACCTCGTCGAAATGAATCACTCGCCACGCTTCTGGCGTCTGGTGCAGCAACTGTGCCCGTACCATGAACGCGCCAAGGCTTGGCTCGATGTCCATGGAACCGACCTGCATCGCTACGGTCTGACTGAGGTCAACCGCCAGGAACCGTGAACCGATCGGCTCGTACGAGTTCTTGCCCCGTGGAATTGTTGGAACCGGAAGGCGCGCTACGCGGGTCGTTCTGTTGCGCGCGATAACACTAACGCGTGATCCGCATTGCATCTGCGGACCATGCTCCTATTTTCCGTCCATTAGGCCGGCCGGGCGGCTCCCCCATCCCCCGACACCCCGCCGTCCGGCCCCAATAAGCCTAAGTTGAGGCAACGACTCAGAGAACCCCAGGCGCGTACTTTGCTTGGGGTTCTTTTTTGTGGCCAAACGGTACCGAACTTTCCCGGCCGCGGTGAAGAAACCTGCAGCGGCCGAAAAGCCTCAGCTTTTGATGAGATCGCCCAACATTCCGGCGGCCACGGTGAGCTTGGACAGCGTCAGGCCCGACGCAACAATTTCGCCAATCGCGCCGCGGATTCGTTCGACCTCGCCTTGACGCGGAGCCACCCAGGCTTCGACCGCTCTTGCACCGGCCGAGCCGTTTTGCACCATGGCGGCCGTTAGCCGGCGTTCGGCATCGCCGATCAGATCGCGCGCCCGGTCGAGCGCCAGCCTGTCGAAATAATCGGTCACGGTAATGGCCGCAGCCGCGGCGGTGATGCGGTCAAGCTGGAATAAGCTGCCGGCGGCAAAATACGTCGCGGCGACCTCGCCAACCGGTCTGCCGGTGCGGTCGGCGACCAGCACGATGTCGGGCGCGGCGGCGAGTGGGCCCAAGTCGGCGAGCCGGCCGGCGAGCGCGTCGGGCACGCCGGCAGCCGTCAGGCTCTTGCGGTGCGCCGCTCGCGCCGCCAGACCTTCGTCAGACAGCACACCGTCGAGGCAGGCCGTCACCGCGGCAACGCCGCCGCGGTAGTGGTTGACGATGCCGTCGAGGCCCTTTGCCAGATCGATGTTGCGCAGGAACCAAACGATGCGGTCGAGCAAAAGATCTTGGACGGCGGCGTAAAGCTCGAGTTGCAGCTTTCCAGCAATCCGATTGTCGAGTTCATCGATGGCGGCGTTGAGCGCCGTCATTGCGTAGCTGTCGCGCACCGCCGCGAAGGCGCTGGCGATGGCCGCGGGTGCGGCGCCGGTCTGATCGGCGATGCGCACGATCAATGATGGGCCGCCGCGATTGATCATCGAGTTGCCGAGCTGCGTGGCGATGATCTCGCGCCGCAGCCGGTGATGTTCGAGTGCGTCGGGGAAGCGCTCGGCGATGGCTTTCGGGAAATACCGGTTCATCTCGCGGGCGAGATACGGATCGTCCGGTACAGCGGATTCAAGCAGGTCGTCGTAAAGCGACAGCTTGGCGTAGGCGAGCAGCACCGAAAGCTCGGGCCGCGTGAACGGCTGCGATCGACGCCGCCGCTCTGTCAGCGTCGCGTCGTCGGGCAGGTATTCGACTGCGCGGTCGAGCAGCCCACGCGTCTCCAGCGCCTGGATCAGCCGCTGGAGAAAGCCGAAGTCCTCCATGCCGCGCCGTTCGGAAAGCGATAGCGCCAGTGTTTGCAGATAATTGTTGCGTAGCACGAGGCTCGCGACCTCGTCGGTCATCCCGGCCAGCAAGGCATTGCGCGCCGTCATGGCGAGGCGGCCATCGCGCAGCGGAATCGATAACGCGATCTTGATGTTGACCTCCATGTCGGAGGTGTTGACGCCGGCCGAGTTGTCGATGGCGTCGGTATTGAGCCGAATGCCGCGAAACGCCGTCTCGATGCGGCCGCGCTGGGTCATGCCGAGATTAGCGCCTTCGCCGATCACCCGGCAGCGCAAATCCTTGCCGACAACGCGAATGGCATCGTTGGCGCGGTCGCCGACCGATTCATCGGTTTCGTCGGCGGCGCGCACATAGGTGCCGATGCCGCCGAAGAACAGCAGGTCCACTTGCGCCTTGAGGATAGCGCGCATCAGCTCGGCCGGCGTGAGGTTTTCGCCGACGCCGAACAGCTTTTGCGCCTGCGGCGACAGCCGGATTTGCTTGGCGCCGCGCGAATACACGCCGCCGCCTTCCGAGATCAGGGACTTGTTGAAATCCTGCCAGCTCGACCGCGGCAGGGCGAACAGGCGCGCCCGTTCGGCGAAGGTCTGCTCGGGATCGGGATCCGGATCGATGAAAATGTCGCGATGGTCGAAAGCGGCTAAGAGTCTTGTGGTTCTCTCGCGCAGCATGCCGTTGCCGAACACGTCACCCGACATGTCGCCGACGCCGACCGCGGTGAATAGCGTGGTGTGGATGTTGATATCCATCTCGCGGAAATGGCGCTTGACCGATTCCCAGGCGCCACGCGCGGTGATGCCGATCTTTTTGTGGTCGTAGCCGGCAGAGCCGCCCGAGGCGAACGCATCGCCCAACCAGTAATCGTGAGCGATGGCAAGGTCGTTGGCGATGTCGGAGAACGTCGCCGTGCCCTTGTCGGCGGCAACCACAAGATAAGGATCGTCGCCTTCGTGGCGAAGGACATCAGGCGGCGGAATGACACCGCGCGTTCCGGTGCCTATATTGTCGGTGATGTCGAGCAGCGTGGAGATGAACAGCTTGTAGGCGGCAACGCCTTCGGCGGCGATTGCCTCGCGTGTTCCGCCGACCGGCAGATATTTCGGGATAAAGCCGCCCTTGGCGCCGACCGGCACGATCACTGCGTTCTTGACGTTTTGCGCCTTGACCAGGCCGAGGATTTCGGTCCGGAAATCCTGCGGCCGGTCGGACCAGCGGATGCCGCCGCGCGCGACCTTGCCGAAGCGCAGATGCACGGCCTCGACGCGCGGCGAATACACGAAAATCTCATAGAGTGGTCGCGGCAGCGGCATGCCGTCGACCTTGCGGCTTTCGAACTTGATGGCGATCAGGTCCTTGGGCCGGCCGTCGGGGCCGCGCTGATAGAAATTGGTACGGATTGCTGCCGTCACCGCATTGACGAAATGGCGCAGGATGCGGTCCTCATCCAGGCTATCGACCGCCTGCAGGGCCGTTTCGACCGCTTTTGTGGTGTCCGCCTCCCGCGCCGAGCGCTCGGTCTCGCTCAGCTCCAGGCGCGGATCGAACCGCATGTGGAACAGCGCCACGATGTCGGTTGCGATCCGCGTGTGCTTGCGCAGCGTCGCCCACATGTAGTCCTGGGAGTAGGGCACGCGGATCTGACGGAGAAAGCGCGAGATGGTGCGGATCGTCGCAACGTCGCGCCACGGCAATCCGGCCGCCAGCACCAGCGCGTTGTAGCCGTCATTCTCGGCCGCCCGGTTCATCACGGCGAGAAAACAGGATTCGAGCAGCTCGCGGCGCGAGTCGAGCGCGATCGCCTCGCCCGACGCGCTCTCGATCGTCATGTCGTGAAACCAGACGTCGGCTGATCCTTGCGGCTGAATTTGATAGGTACGCTCGTCGACGACGCGGAAGCCCATATTCTCAAGGACCGGCACGCGCTCGGAGAGCGGGATCGGTCGTGTATGGCTGAACACCTTGAGCCCGGCGCAGGCCTCGGGTTTGCCGGCAGAGCGGTAGAATTCGACCCCGACCGGCTGCTCGGCCGTCAGCGCCTCGGCGTGCGCGATGTCCGCGACCGCCGTGGACGGCCTGTAGACTTGGCGATAATCGATCGGGAAGGCGTTGCGGTAGCGGCCAAAGAGTGCCCGGCCTTGCTCCTCCCCATGTGCGGCCTCGATCGCCTCGTCGAGCCCATCGGCCCAACTGCGCACGATTTCTTCCACCGCACGATCGAGCGTCGGCCGCTCGGGGTTCGGCGTTTTGCCCTCATAGCGCCCGATGATGAAATGCACGCGCACCAGGGGGCCTTCGAGAAAGAACGGATAGAATGCGCGCACACGGCCCTTGTAGGTCGCGGCCAGATAGTCGCCGATCGCCTCCCGGATATGGCTGTCGTAGCGGTCGCGCGGCGCGTAGACGAGGACCGACACGAAGCGGTCGAAGCGGTCGCGCCGCGGCAACACGCGCACCCGCGGCCGCTCGTCGAGCTGCAGGATGTCGAGCGCGAAGCGGTAGAGGGTGTCTTCGTCGATTTGAAACAGCTCGTCGCGCGGATAGGTTTCCAGCACGTTGACCAGCGCCTTGCCGGAATGGCTGGAGGGTTCGAACCCCGCGCGGCGGATAACGTTGTCGACCTTGCGGCGCAGGTAGGGAATGGCGCGAGTCGAACGCGTATAGGCGGTGGACGTGAACAGGCCGCAGAACCGGCGTTCGCCGATCAGTTTGCCGTCGGCATCGAAGCGCTTGACGCCCACATAATCGAGATGCACGCGCCGGTGCACGCGTGCGCGCACCGCGGCCTTGGCGACAATAAGCATCCGCGGCTCTTCGAGAAACTCGCGAATCTCCGGCGTGATGGTGACAAGCTGAGTGCCGCGGCGCAAAAGCCGCATCTCGGGCGAGCGCAACAGCCCGAGTCCGGTTTCGAACATCGGCTGCAGGCCGCGGTCGTCGTTGGTGTAGGTGTAGTCGCGCGCGCCGAGCAGTGTGAAATTGTCGCCGGCGAGCCATTCCAGAAACTGGATGGCTTCAGCGATGTCGGGAGCCGGCAGCGGCGGCGGGTTTTGCCGCAGATCGGCGATGACCTCGCGCACGCGGGCCAGCGACGGCTGCCAGTCGGCAACGGACACGCGGACCTCGGCGAGGATCGCTTCGAGGGCGGCTGCAAGATCTTTGCGTGCCGCGGCGTCCGCAAGGCCATCGATGTGGATGTGAATGAAGCTCTCGCGCCGGCCGGCACCGTCACGCCCCGCTTCAAGCTTAATCAGGTTGCCGGCGGCATCGCGATCGATCGAGAAGATCGGATGGACGAGAAGCGAGATGGCGAGCCCACGCTCGTGCAGTTCGCCCGCCACCGAATCGACCAGAAACGGCATGTCGTCGTTGGTGATGTCGAGCACCGTCACGCCCGGTACGGCCGGGTGAGATGCAAGCCGTACCTTGGCGGTGCCGGGACTACGCATCGTGAGAAACGCCCAGGAATCGGCGGCGATGGCGGCGAGCTGTTCCGGACTGAAGCGCGCGAGATCGTCGGGCACTGCGCGGCCGAACAGTTCGGCCGGAAATTCGGCAGGCATCGGATAAGCGGCCGGCGTGGCATCGGAGTGCGGCGCGCTTTCGGGGCCCTCGTCGATGCGAGGATTGAACTGGACCGCCATCTTTAGCCTCACGCTGCTAGGTTCAATTCCGGCTAACTTTAGCCGTGCCGCCCGCACATCCGCTACAGCCACATCTTATAATGACGGGGATAGCTATAATCACGGGGATGACACGCGTCGCGGGCGACGCCGTGGCATGAGGTCACAAGGAGCTCCTATGGCCAAGAGCAAAGCAGGCAAGAGCAGCAAGAGCAAACGGGGGGCGGCAACGCCCCAAACGCAGGCGCGCGCCAGCGCGGCGGCCGGCGACGACACCGAGATTACGGCGCTTGCGCTGCCTGCGGCACCGCTATCGGCCGAGATGGCGGCCTATTTCGCCAAATGCGAGGAAAAACTCGGCTTCGTGCCCAACGTGCTCAAGGCCTACGCCTTCGACACGGGCAAGCTGTCGGCCTTCGTCGCCATGTACAACGACCTGATGCTGGCGCCGTCCGGCTTGAGCAAGCTCGAACGCGAGATGATCGCGGTCGCGGTCTCGGCGCAGAACCGCTGCTATTATTGTCTCGTCGCCCACGGCGCCGCGGTGCGTCAGCTATCCGGCGATCCGGTGCTCGGCGAATTGATGGCAATGAATTTCCGCGCCGCGCGGCTGTCGAAGCGCGAGCGCGCCATGCTGGACTTCGCCGTCAAGCTGACCGCCGAGCCGTGGAAGGTCGAGGATGCGGACCGTGCGGCGCTGCGCCAAGCGGGCTTCTCCGATGGCGATATCTGGGACATCGCGGCGGTTGCCGGCTTCTTCAATATGACGAACCGCGTGGCCTCGGCGACCGACATGCGGCCGAACAGTGTCTATCACGCGCAGGCGAGGTGAGGGGCAGCGGTTGTAACGGCCTGGTGCGATCTGTGAGATGCTCGTTTCCTAAGGCGGAAAACGCTTCAGCACATCGGAGCAGCGATGCGCGCATTGGCGACGATGTTTGTCATTGTCTGGTCTCAGGCCGCGCTGGCCCAGAGCGCACTGCCTGATCGCGTCACCTTTCCCAGTCTTGACGGCCACACCGCACTGGTCGGGTATGTCTACACGCCATCCGCCGGATCGGGCGGTTCGACCGCGACCAAGTCTGCGCCCGCCGTCGTCATGATGCATGGACGCGCCGGGGCTTATTCGAGCCTCGCCAACGGCAAATACGACGCCACGACGATTTCGAAGCGGCATCAGATGTGGGGTGAGCTATGGGCAGCGCAGGGCTATGTGGCGATTCTGGTCGACGGCTTTGGACCCCGCGGCTATCCGCACGGTTTTCCGCGCTTCAGCTACGACGAGCGTCCCGAGGCGCTCAATGAAGTGACGGTGCGGCCGCTGGACGCCTATGGCGCCATCAACTATCTGCGCACACGAAACGACGTGATCGCCGATCGGATTGGTCTGCAGGGCTGGTCGAACGGCGGCAGC
>DASZWK010000106.1:0-10458 GCA_035546235.1 Xanthobacteraceae bacterium
GAGGGTTTCGCGGAGGAATGCCGGCAGGCCCGCGATCTCGGCTTTGACGGCAAGACGCTCATTCATCCGCGGCAGATCGAGGTGTGCAACGACGCGTTTTCACCGGCGCCCGAGGAGGTGGAGGCTGCGCGCAAGATCATCACTGCCTTCGACCTGCCGGAGAACCAGGGCAAGGGCGTCATCCAGATCGAAGGCCGGATGGTCGAGCGCCTGCACGCCGACATGGCGCGGCGCACGGTGGAGATCGCCGATGCCATCGCGCGGCGGCAGACGGTTGAGAATGCCGATGCGCTCAAGGTGGCGCATTCCTGAGACGCGTGTGGCACGTCACCACGGCGTCGAATGGCAATCCGAACAGCTGGGATTGGAGAACGAGGCGCCTGCCTCAGAACCTGACCGATCCGCTGCTCGCGTTCGGCAACGGCATCGCTGTTGGTGAGTGCCATGAGGTCGCGCGCGGCCGGTGTCGGCGAGGCAATGTCCCGATGCTCCACACTTGCGGCACACATAAAAATTATGGTCGCTGAGGAAATCATTTCATATACAATTATTACTTGCAGACGTTGCTGCCGGCATCTTCTATAAGGACGTGGCCGGAAGGTCGGCCCGGAACAGACCGGAAAATGCGAGGCGCCTGGGTCGGCAACCTGCGTTCGGCCGCCGATGTCTGGGTCGTCTCGGCCAGCTAATCCGCATTCGCCTTTTCGTAGGGTAGATGCGGACGCTATGATGCGTGTCGATCAGGCGCCCCGAATGCGGGTCGTCATCCTTACTCCGAGGCAAAGATTTCCGAACCTGGCCATTCTTCTCTTCTTCGAAGCGGCGGTCAGAGCCGAGGTGAAACTGCTGCAGCAGGAAATCGCGCAGTGGGGCATTAGCGTCAATCGATTCGGATGAACCCATGGGTGAATTTTCCATCGGACAATCGGTGCGTCGGCGCGAGGATCCTCGTCTGTTGCGCGGGCAGGGCCGCTACTTCGACGATCTGAAACTCGCCGACCAGCTCTACGCCGCGATCCTGCGTTCGCCGCATGCGCACGCCGATATCAAGAGCATCGACACCGGAGCGGCACAAACGATGCCGGGCGCGCATGCCATACTTACCGGGGACGACTATCGCGCCGATGCGCTTGGCTCGCTGCCGTCGATGGCGCCCTACAAGAAACGCGACGGTAGTCCGATGTATCTGCCGCCGCGTCCGCCAATCGCGGTCGGCCGTGTCATGCATGTCGGCTATCCGGTGGCGGTCGCCGTGGCCGACACGCTCGAACGAGCGCGTGACGCGGCTGAGCGCATCGTCGTCGAGTATGCGCCGCGTCCCGCAGTCGTATCGGCGCGCGCCGCCGCGGAGAAAGAGGCGCCGCGGCTTTATGACGATTGTCCGGGCAACGAAGCCTACTTCTATCAGGCGGGCGACAAGGCCAAGACCGATGCGGCATTCGCCGGTGCAGCACACGTCGTCGAGCAGCGCCTCGTCATCAATCGCGTCACCGCCAATCCGATCGAACCGCGCGGCGCAATCGGCGTGTACGACCCGGGCACGCGCCGCTACACGTTGCATTGCGGCTTCCAACGGCCGTGGCTGTTCCGCAACGATATCGCCCGCACGACGCTCAACATCCCGGAGTCCGAACTGCGGCTGGTCACCGGCGATATCGGCGGCTCCTATGGCCTGCGCGGTTCTGTGTACCCCGAAATCATCTTGATGCTGTGGGCGGCGCGCCGGGTCGGCCGGCCCGTGAAATGGACGCAGACCCGCAACGAGGCGCATATCAGCGACGATGACGCGCGCGACAACATCGTCGACGCGGCACTCGCGCTCGACAGAGACGGCAAGTTTCTCGGCGTGCGCATCCGCAGCTATGGCAACCTCGGCGCCTTCGTGTCGTTTCGCGGTGCCATGCCGCCCGTTGTCAATATCGGCACGGTCGTCGGCACCTATACGACTCCGGCGCTGCACGTCGCGGTTTCCGGCATGCTGACCAACACCCACTGCACGTCGCCTTATCGCGGCGCCGGGCGGCCGGAGGCGAGTTATATGATCGAGCGGCTGGTCGACATCGCCGCCGACGAGCTGAAGATCGATCCCGCGGAGCTGCGGCGCCGCAACACGATTCCGCCCGACAGGATGCCGTACAAGACGCCGCTGACTTTCACCTACGACAGCGGACGTTTCGCGGCGAATCTCGACCGCACCGCGAGGCTTGCGAACTGGTCGCAGTTCGAGACGCGGCGCAAGGAAGCGGCACGGCGCGGGATGCTGCGCGGCATCGGCATTTCCAACACAATCGAGCAAGCGGCCGACCCGACCTACGAGACGGCGGAAATCCGCTTCGATCCACTCGGCGGCATGACCTTTGTCACCGGCTCGATTTCTCATGGCCAGGGTCACAACACGATCCAGACGCAGATGCTGGTAGACCGGCTTGGGGTCGACCCCGAGCGCATCAAGTTCATCGCCGGCGACACCGATGCGGTGGCGTTCGGCATGGGCACCGGCGGTTCGCGCTCGACCACGATGAGCGGCGGCGCCATCGTTGCGGTCAGCGAAAAGATCATCGCCAAAGCCAAGAAACTCGCCGCGCATCTCCTCGAAGCCGCGGAGGGCGACGTCGAATTCAAGGATGGCCGGTTCACCATCGTCGGGACCGACCGCGCCATGGGCATCCACGAGGTGGCGAAATCAGCGTTTGCGCTCGACAAGGTGCCGGCCGGCATGGAGCCCGGCCTTTATGAAACGGCGACCTATCGCGCCCGCTCCGGCAATTTCCCGAACGGCTGCCACGTCTGCGAGGTCGAGATCGATCCGGAAACCGGCGCCACAACGCTTGTCGGCTACTGGGTGGTCGACGATGTCGGCACCGTTATCAATCCTTTGCTGCTCAAGGGCCAGATCATGGGCGGTATCGCGCAAGGTCTCGGCCAGGTGCTGATGGAAGATAAAAGCTACGACGAGGCCGGGCAGGTTCTTAGCGGCTCATTCATGGACTACGCGATGCCGCGTGCCGACGATTTCGCCGACGTGGTGATCGAGGACAATCCGGTGCCGACGCCGACCAATCCGCTCGGCGTGAAGGGCGCCGGCGAGGCCGGAACAGTGGGATCGCTGTCCGCCGGCGTCAACGCCATCGTCGATGCGCTATCAGGGTTCGGGATCCGTCATATCGACACGCCCTGCACGCCGTATCGGGTGTGGCGTGCGATCAGGGACGCAAGCGCACGCGCGTGAACAGATCAGGTCGTCGCCACCGCCGCCGGCACGATCAAACGATCCTGTCGCTGCGTCGGTCCGCCCGCAACGATCTGAACAACGCCGGCGGTGAAGCCGATCAGCGTGCCGATCTTCCACGCCGGGCCATACGAGCCGGCAAGGTCATAGATCAAACCGCCGCCCCAGGCGCCGAGCGACGAACCGAGCTGATGCACTACGAACGAAACGCCGAGCAGGGTCGCCATGTAGCGCGTGCCGAACATCTCGGCGACCATGCCGCCGATCAGCGGCACCAGGCCCGGCCACCATAAGAGGCCCATCGCGGCCGAGAACACGAGTGTGCTGGTAGGCGTCGGCGGCATGACGAAATAGACCGCGAACATGATGGCGCGCAGGATGTAGAGCAGCCCGAGCAGGATGTGCTTCGGATATTTGCTGCCGAGCCAGCCGGTCACTAATGAACCGATGGCACTCACGCCGCCGATCACTCCAAGCGCTTCTGCGCTTAGCATCGGGCTCTGGCCACAGATCGCCAGATAGGTCGGCAGATGCGTGGTCAGGAATATGAGATTAAGGCCGCAGACGAAGTAGGCGCCCGACATCACCAGAAATGGCCGGCTACGCATGGCCTCGCCGAGCACCTCGCGCATTGATGTCGTCGCCCTGCCGTGGCTCGGTATCCGGTCGGCGCCGCCCGCCCAGAATGCCGCGGGCAGCATTGCGATCCCCAGCAGTACGAAGAAGAGCGCCCCCGTCTGCCATGGTTCGCGTGCCAGCAGGCCCTGGGTAGCGATCGGTACCACCAGAGTGCCAAGCGAGCCGACCGCGGAGACAACGCCGAGCATCTTGGTCCGCCGCTCCGGCGAAACGGCGCGCACGCAGGCGGTCATTGCCAATGAGGTCGCTGTGCAGGACAGCGCCACGCCGATCAGCCCGCCGGAGACGATCAGCGCCAGTGCGCCTTGCGCCGCCGCCAGGATGACGAGGCCGACGATATAGATCGCTGCGCCGGCCATCATCGTGATGCGCAGGCCGAATCGGTCCGAGATGGCGCCGACCAGCGCCTGCGAAAGTCCCCAGACGATGTTCTGGATCGCCAGAGCGAGTGTGAAATCGGCCGCCGTGACGCCGAGATCGTGGGTGATTGGCCCCAGAAACAGCCCAAAACTCTGCCGAATCCCCATGCCGAGGGTCAGCAGCAGAGCGGTTCCAATCAGAATCAGCCGAGCCTGACGTGGGCTCGGTAGCATTGTGGAGGACATTCCCGGCGCGCCTCTTCTCGGTGCGCAAGGTATGTCGGACGCCAGAATCGGGTCAATCGCGCCGTTCGCCTAGCCGCCATGTGCCGCCAGAGCGGCTGACTCCGCGCTTAGGAATCATCTGCGCGGTACAAAGCTGGAAAAAGGATTGCGCGAGGGCCGCCAAGAGCAGCCCTCGCAGCAAGGCCGCGTCAATCGTGGTCTTGATGGTGGTGATGGTGATGATGATGATGGTGGTGGTGAGCCCCCTCCTTCTTGATGATCACCGTTTCGGCCGTCTGAATTTTTCTAGTCTGGGCGCGACGGGCATCGTCGGCCTTTAGAAGCGGGACGGCGTTCGGAATCGGATCGAGCAGATTCCTGTAACTTGGCGGGACCTGGGCCGCACTCGGTGCAGCGGGGGCAGCCGCTTGTGCGGCAGTTACGGCGGTGAGGGCTGCTGCGGCGCCGAGTAGACCGGCAATCTTCTTGTCCATGGTTCCTCCGGGACGTGAGTTTGCCCCTGCACTCCAAGCGACAAAACAAGTCCGCCGCCAGACTTATGTTCCAGTTCCGGATCTATTGAGCAATCGTCGGGTTTATTCGCCGCGGCGGTTGAACATTCTCACAGAACAGGCGTTCAGCAATCTGTTGAGCCGGGAGATGGACGATGGACGAACGGCGCAGCCTCGCGCTCTTGGGCTGGACGGTTGGCGGAATCGTCGGGTTGATGTTCACGCTGAACGGCATCGCCCTTGCTTTGACGCAAGGCGGACCCTCTACGGCGCGCCTCGCAGTCGCGCACGCCAGCAGTTCCTTTGAGGCGACGATGAATGTGGCGCCGAGTGCAAAGCCCAAACGTAGCTAATCAATTCTTCAGGCGGTAGCCGGTCTTGAAGAACCACCAGACCACCGCCATGCAGATCGCCAGGAACAAGAGTGTCGCCGCGAGACTGTAGCCGATATTCACGTCGGCGATGCCGAAAAAGCTCCAGCGGAAGCCTGAGATCAGATAAACCAGCGGATTGAACAGCACGACGGTCCGCCACGGCGGCGGCAGCACGCTGGTGGCATAAAACGTGCCGCCGAGGAACGTCAGCGGCGTGATGATCAAGAGCGGCACCGCCTGCAGCTTCTCGAAGCTGTCGGCCCACAGCCCGAGAATGAAGCCGAACAGGCTGAAGGCCAACGCCGTCAACACCAGAAATCCCACCATCCAGAACGGGTGCATGATGCGGATCGGCACGAACAGCCAGGACGTCGCCAGGATGATGATGCCGAGGATGATCGACTTGACCGCCGCGGCGCCCACATAGCCGAGCACGATTTCGAGCGCCGACACGGGCGCGGACAGCAACTCGTAGATCGTGCCGACGAAACGCGGAAAATAGATGCCGAACGAGGCGTTCATCGTGCTCTGCGTCAACAGCATCAGCATGATCAGTCCGGGCACGATGAAGGCGCCGTAATTGACGCCCTGGATCTGAGTGATGCGCGAGCCGATTGCCGAGCCGAACACGACGAAATAGAGCGAGGTCGAGATCACCGGCGAGACGATGCTTTGCAACAGCGTGCGCCGCGTGCGCGACATTTCGTACGCGTAGATGGCGCGGACGGCATAGAAATTGAAAGCGAGTTTCATTGTCCCTGCCTCACCAGGCCGACAAAGATGTCTTCCAGCGAGCTTTGCGTGGTCTGCAGATCCTTGAACTGGATGCCGGCCTGTTGGAGTCCGTCGAGCAGCGCCGTGATTCCGGTGTGCTCCGCCTTGGTGTCGTAGGTATAGACCAGCTCCTTGCCGCCATTCGCCAGCGTCAGCTCGTGGGCGGCGAGTGCGGGCGGGATGGCGCCAAGCGGCTCGCGCAGTTCCAGGGTCATCTGCTTCTTGCCGAGCTTGCGCATCAGCTCGGCCTTGTCCTCGACCAGGATCAACTCGCCTTTGTTGATGACGCCGACCCGGTCGGCCATGTCCTCGGCTTCTTCGATGTAATGGGTGGTGAGGATGATGGTGACGCCGGAAGCGCGCAACGCGCGAACGAGCTGCCACATGTCCTGACGCAGTTCGACGTCGACGCCGGCGGTCGGCTCGTCGAGAAACAGGATTTGCGGCTCGTGCGCCAGCGCCTTGGCGATCAGCACGCGCCGTTTCATGCCGCCGGACAGCGTGATGATTCGCGAATCCCGTTTGTCCCAAAGCGACAGATCCCTGAGCACCTTTTCGATGTGAGCGGGGTTCGGCGGCTTGCCGAACAGGCCGCGCGACAGCCGCATGGTCGCCGGCGGCGTCTCGAAGGCGTCGGTGGTCAGTTCCTGCGGCACGAGGCCAATCAGTGTGCGGCTGGCCCGGTAGTCGGACAGGATGTCGTGGCCGTCGACTGTGACCTTGCCTCCGGTCGGCCGGACGATGCCGCAGACGATGTTGATCAGCGTCGTCTTGCCGGCGCCGTTTGGCCCGAGCAGCGCGAAGATCTCGCCGTGGCGGATATCCAGGCTCACGTCCTTGAGCGCCTGGAACCCGGACGCGTAGGTCTTCGACAGGTGCGAAATGGAGATGGCTGGATTCATGGGGCTGGGGGACGACAGCGTGTCAGTTAACGTTTAGAGGGCGGGAGATAGTCGCTTTCGGGTGCTTACGCCAGCCGGAACGGTGTGGACCGCCCGGCGATGCGATAACGTTCATTGCGACGACAATGGGGATGGGAAATGCTCAAGCTCTATCACTACTGGAGCTCGGTGTGCTCGCAAAAGGCGCGCATGTGCCTCGCCGAGAAAAAGCTGCAATGGCAAAGTCATCACGTCGATCTGTTCAATTTCGAGAACTATCAGCCATGGTACACCGCGCTCAATCCCAAGGCGGTGGTGCCGACGCTCGATCATGATGGCCGCGTCCTGATCGAATCGAACGTTATTCTCGAATACCTCGAAGACAATTTCCCCGACACGCCGTTGCGGCCGGACGATCTCTATGCGCGTTCGCAAATGCGGCTATGGGTCTACAATTCCGAGGAACTGGCGCACTGGAACGTCAACACCTGCTCGCACAATCTGCGCCACGCCAAGCGTCTGGCGCAGAAGGGCACCTCGATCGACGAAATGCTGAAAGCCGCCGACATGTGCCCCAATCCGATGATCGGCAAGCGCCTGCGCCACCGGCTGGAGCAGGGCGTCTCAGTCGAAGAGGAAGAGACCGCCTACGCCAATCTCGACTACATGCTGGATCAGATGGAGAAGCAGCTCGGCGCCGGCCCCTGGCTTGCAGGCCGCACATTCACGCTCGCCGACATCGCCATGGCGCCGATGGTCAATCGCATCGAGGTGCTGGCGCGGCCGGAAATGATTGGCGCTGCGCGGCGGCCGCGGGTCGCCGACTGGTGGCAGCGCATTCAGGCGCGGCCGGGCTTTATCGAGGCATTCTCGTTCGCCAATCCGGACACCAACGATCCGGTCAAGCGTTGAGGCAGGAGAGCGAGACAGGCGGGGGAAACCTGCGCGGCCGCCATGCGTTATCGGCCGGGGCGGCAGGAGGATGCATCATGACAGACATCAGCGAGCGCCACGACATCTGCACGCAGATCACGACGGTCAAGCTGCCGCCGGAGAAGCAAGACGAGGTCCTCGGTCTGATGATCGAGCGGGCCAGATTCATGGCGACGCAGCCCGGTTTCGTCTCGGTCAATCTGCACCGCAGCAAGGATGGCGGCCACGTCGTCAATTACGTGCAATGGACCAGCGCCGACAAGCTCGCCGCCGCGCATCATTCGCCCGAGTTCCGCAAGCGCTGGCCGCGTTTTGGCGAATTGGTACGGGAGGCCGAGCCTGAGCTTTATGACGTCGTTCACGTCGAGACTGCGTGATCCGATCGAGAGCTGAGGGCGCTCACGCCCAGGGCCGCGCGGACTTGCTCTTCGACTCGAAGCTGTCGATCTTCGATCCCTTGACCATGGTCAGGCCGATATCGTCGAGACCTTCGAGCAGGCATTTCTTGCGGTGCGCGTCGATCTCGAATTTGACCACGCCGCCGTCGGGGCCGCGGATTTCCTGTTTTACGAGGTCGACGGTCAGCGTCGCATTGGCGCCGCGATCGGCGTCATCGAACAGCTTCTCCAGATCTTCCGGCGACACCTTGACGGGCAGCACGCCGTTCTTGAAGCAGTTGTTGTAGAAAATGTCGCCGAACGAGGTCGAGATCACGCAGGTGATGCCGAAATCCAGGAGCGCCCACGGGGCGTGTTCGCGCGACGACCCGCAGCCGAAATTGTCACCCGCAACCAGAATCTTCGACTTGCGATAGGCCGGCTTGTTGAGCACGAAATCCGGATTCTCGCTGCCGTCGTCGCAAAACCGCCGCTCCGCGAACAGGCCCTTGCCGAGCCCGGTGCGCTTGATCGTCTTCAGGTATTGCTTGGGGATGATCATGTCGGTGTCGACGTTGATCATCTTCAGCGGCGCCGCGACGCCTTCGAGGGTCGTGAACTTGTCCATCGTCCGTCCCGCGCGTTTCGATTGCTGGGCGCTAGATGGCGCGTTAGCGGACGCGGGTCAACCCTGCGCCAGCCGCATCCGTTGCGTGCTTCTGGCGTGGCCTTTGGCCTGATATATTGCGGGTCAGCTGCGCCGGGGTCACCGGCAGTTGCAATTTTCGGGAGCGAAACATGTCAATGCTGGCGGAGCGGACCCAGGCTGTCACGGTCACCAAGCTGCACCCGATGATCGGGGCGGAAATCGGCGGCGTCGATCTCAGCCGGCCGCTCGACAAGGACACACTGCGGCAGGTCATGGATGCCTGGCACGAGCACTCCGTGCTGCTGTTCCGTGATCAAAATCTCAGCGAGGACGACCAGCGCCGCTTCGCCTCCTATTTCGGCCCGGTCGCCAAGCGCGTCCCGCCCAAGCCCGGCGCGCCCGGCGCGGCCGGCTCGCCGGAATGGGACGACATGATGATGATCAGCGACAAGGTCGACTCAAGCGGCAAGGCGCTCGGCTCGCTCGGCCACGGCGAAATGTGGTTCCACACCGACAAATGCTACCACCGCCGCCCCCACCGGGCGACCTTCCTGTATGGCATCGACATTCCGTCCGAGGGCGGCCACACACAATTTGCCAGCATGTACGCGGCCTACCAGAACCTGCCAGCCGATCTGAAGCGCCAGCTCGATGACGCCTGGGTGATGCAGGGCCAGCAATATGGCGTCGGCCGCCGCATCGACATCACGCTGCCGCTGGAAAGCACGCACCACTGCCTGCAGCCGATCATCGTCACCAACCCCGGTTCGGGCAAGAAGGCGCTCTACGTCGCCAGCCAGAACTCGATGTGGATCGAGGGCATGGATCGGAACGAGAGCGAGGCGCTGCTGCAAAAGTTGTTCGGGATCGCCGAAGATCCGGCGATCATTTATGAGCACGTCTGGCGGCCCGGCGACCTGGTGATGTGGGACAATCTCTCGTGCTTGCACGCACGCACCGACTGGCCGCCGGAGCAGCGCCGCGAGTTGCGCCGCTGCACCGTCGAGGGCGAGCCGCTGTACTGAGCGGTCGTATTTCGTGGTCCGGATGAGCGAAGCGACATCCGGGGTCTTCCTCTCGGCCCTATCCCGCATGTCGCTGCGCTTATGCGGGCTACGTGCTGGCGTCCGGCCATGAACCTTGGTCGAAGAACTGTGCTGTCGCTGTTGGCAAGCGCTGCCGCGGGCCCGCCAACCGGTGCATTCGCCGACACCTACCCGTCGCGGCCGATCCACCTTGTGGTCGCGTTCACGCCCGGGGCAGCGTCCGACGTCATCGGCCGACTGTTTGCGCAAGGCGCCGGGCCGGTCGTCGGCCAGCAAATCGTGGTCGAGAACAAGCCGGGGGCGGGCTCGATCATTGCCACCCAGTATGTCGCCCGCGCCGCCAAGGACGGCTACGTGCTGTTTCTGCCGGCGCTGTCGACGCTGACCAACCAGATCATCAATCCGGCGCCGGCGCTCGATCTCAACAGAGACTTCGCGCCGATTGCACTGTTGGCCATCG
>DASZWK010000107.1:0-21087 GCA_035546235.1 Xanthobacteraceae bacterium
CGGCGGCATCTACGGCGTTGGCCGCCGCATGCCGATCAAGGCAACGCGGGCGCTTGTGACCGCCGCGCTCGACGGCTCGCTCAAGCAGGCGAGCTTTCGGACCGATCCGTATTTCGGCTTTGCGGTACCGACGTCGGTGCCGGGCGTGGAGCCGCACCTGCTCTATCCGATGAAGACCTGGAAGGACAAAGCCGCCTTCGACGAGACCGCGCGCAAGCTCGTGCGCATGTTCCAGGAAAACTTCACCAAATACGAAAAGCACGTCGACGCGGACGTGCGCGCCGCGGCGCCGGAAGTGCGCATCGCTGCGGAATAAAATGCAGCCCGGATTGCGCGACGCGCGATCCGGGAAAGCATCTCACTGCAATCGCCGCACCTAATCGCAACTACGTCTTCTGCATCTCCCGCCCGGCGCGGCGCGCCCAGTTTTCCCAGGCACGGTTGAGCGTGTAATCGGTGACGCGGGCGACGATCTTGTCGACCTCGCCGGGCGTGAGGAACTTGATGTCGCCCATCGCCATCGACTGCATCTGCAGCTTGGCGCCGACTTCCAGATAAACCGAGACAAAGACCGAGTGACGCACCGAGCGGCCGACCACGGTGGCACCGTGACCGCGCATCAGCGCGGTCGGGCGCGGTCCCATCGTCTGGGCAAGATCGCGCCCCATGGCCATGTCGGTGACAAGGAGCGTGGTGTCGCCGAACTTGTCATGGCAATCCCAGATCGGCACTTCGTGGCCGATCGAGGCGCACATGTGCAGGAGCGGCTTGAGTTTCTTGCCCGTGACGCCGAATGGGATCACGCTCGGCGAATGGTTGTGGACCACGGACTGCACGTCCGGCCGCTGCTCGTAAATCGCGCCGTGGATGAAGCGCTCCAGATAGGGCGCCCGGCCGCGCTCGTCGATCGGCGTGCCGTCGAGCTGATATTCGACGATGTCGTCGCGCTCGATGCGCTCCGGGGCGCGGGCACGCGATAAGAGATAGCGTTGCGGATTGTCGGGATGCCGTGCGCTGACATGGCCGAAGGAGTCGACGACGCCTTCATTGGCGAGAATACGGTTGGCAGTCACCAGTTCTTCGAGAACGAAATCCAGCTTGCTCATTGCGCGCGGTCTCCCTGTGCGGGCGCGATCCTATGGGGGGCGGCGCGATTTGTGAACCACGGCGCGCGCCGGGCTTGCCTGGGCCGCGCCGCAGCAACGCGTCACAGGGCCTTACCGGCCGATCTGAGCTATGTCATAGGTGCGGCAAATATGCCGCCATTTTGGGAGTCCATCCGATGTCCGGTCGCGCCATTTCCAGACGTTCCGTCATCGCATCGACCGTCGGCCTCGTCCTGACGCCGACTGTCCTGCGTGCGCAGGGCGCTGCGAATTTCCCCAACCATCCGATCCGCGTCATTGTCTCCACCGCGGCGGGCGGCGGTGTCGACGCCTTCACCCGCATCGTCGCCGCCCAGATGCAGACAATATTGGGCCAGCCGATGGCGGTCGAAAACAAGGCCGGCGCCGGCGGCAGTTTTGCCGCCGACATGGTCTATCATTCGGCGCCCGATGGCTACATCCTGCTCGCCTCGCAGCCGGCGCCGATCACCACCAATCCGCTGCTCATCAAGGGACTCAACTACGACCCGACCAAGTTCGAGCCAGTCGCGATCATGTCGCACATCCCGAACGTGCTCTTGGTGCGGCCCGACTTTCCGGGCAAAACGGTGCAGGATCTGATCGCTTACGCCAAGGCCAATCCGGGCAAGCTCAACTACGCGTCGCAAGGCGTCGGCACCACTTCGCATCTTACCGCCGAGCTGTTCTCCTCGATCACCCACATCAAGCTCACCCATGTGCCCTACAAGGGTACCGGGCCGGCGCTCAACGACATCATCGCCAGCCATGTCGACCTGTTCTTCACCGAGCTGTCGACCTCGGCGGCGCTTCACAAGGCCGGCAAGGCGCGCATTCTCGCGGTCGCCACCAAACAGCGCGTCGCCGCGGTCCCGGACATTCCGACATTGGCGGAGGCCGGCGTCGCCGGTTGCGAATCCGACACCTGGAACGCGATTACCGCGCCGCCCAAGACACCTGCCGCCATCGTCGCCAAGCTCAACGACGCCGCCAACAAGGCGCTCAAGGCGCCCACCTTGCTCGATCGCTATAAGAAGCTCGACGCCGCGCCGGGTGGCGGCACGCCCGCTGAAATGGCGGCCTTCATCAAGCAAGAGACGGAGCGCTGGAGCAAGGTCATCAAAGCTGTCGGCATTAAGCCCGAATAGTCTTTCTAATGTTGCCGGGAGCCTCCGGCGCGGCAGACCCGGTATGACGATTTAGCAGGATCGTCTCACAGGGTATTGCCCGGCAGCCGCCGACCGTCGTATCGAAGGGGCGGGATCGGCCGGTTGCGGGCGGCCCCGGGTGGTGCGCATGCGGGCCGTAGCCAGGCTGTTCAACGACCAGGACGCGGATTTGGCCGGCAAGATCGCCGGCCTGTATTGCGTTCTGGTCATCGCGAACGTGCTGGCGTGGATTTGGGCGCTGGTGGCGTTCCGCGATTACCCGGTGCTGATCGGCACCGCTTTCCTCGCCTACACCTTCGGCCTGCGACACGCGGTGGACGCCGACCACATCGCGGCGATCGACAACGTCACGCGCAAGCTGATGCAGGAGGGCAAGCGGCCGGTCTCAGTCGGCCTGTTCTTCTCGCTGGGTCACTCGACGGTGGTGGTGCTCGGATCCGTGGGCGTCGCAATCGCCGCCAGCGCGCTCGAAGGCCGTTTCAGTTCATTCAAGATCATCGGCGGCACAATCGGCACGCTGGTGTCGTCCGGTTTTCTGTTTCTCGTCGCCGCCGTAAATCTGCTCATCCTGATGTCGGTGTATCGCACCTTCCGTGAAGTCCGCCGCGGCGGCGTCCTTGTCGAGGAAGATCTCGACCGTCTGTTGGCGCAGCGCGGTCTGTTGGGCCGCGTGTTCCGGCCGATGTTCCGCCTGGTGGCGCGAAGCTGGCACATGTACCCGCTGGGCTTTCTGTTCGGGCTCGGCTTCGACACCGCGACCGAGATCGGACTGCTCGGCATTTCCGCCGCCGAAGCCTCGCGGGGCTTGCCGATCTGGTCGATCATGGTGTTCCCCGCGCTGTTCACCGCCGGCATGTCGCTGATCGACACCACCGACGGCATTCTGATGCTTGGCGCGTATGGCTGGGCATTCATCAAGCCGATCCGCAAGCTCTACTACAATCTGACCATCACTTTCGTATCGGTGCTGGTCGCCGCACTGATCGGCGGCATCGAGGCGCTCGGTCTCATCGCCGACCAACTGAAACTCGAAGGGCCGTTCTGGCGCTGGATCGGCGCGCTCAACGACAATTTCGGCAGCCTCGGCTATTTGATCATCGCGATCTTCGTCGGCAGCTGGATCGTCTCGATCGCCGTTTATCGGCTCGGGCGCTTCGACCTGCTCGAAGTGGCGCCGAGCTAGCGGCGCGCGACTTATTCAAGCCACAAATTCGCCGCTTGCGCGCGCTGCGGTGGGTCCTACATTGAGGGCGGCGGCGCAAACAAGGCGGTCATCTCATGACGGACGGCCAGGACAGACCGGAACGGCCACGTTTCGAGCCCGAGATCATTCCGCCCGATCCCGACGGGCGGCAATCCGCGTGGCGTCATACACCATTCCGCGATTCAAATTGGCGCGGCGGTCCGTTCGGCGACACCCGCACCGCGCAACGCATCTACGTGACGAGGCTCGGGCCGTTCAGCATCGCGCTCGTGCTTTTGGCCATCGCGGCCATTGTGACGATTATCGTGATCGCCGCGGTCGGCGCGGTGCTGATCTGGATTCCGGTGATCGCCGCGGTGCTGATCATCGGCGCGATGATGCGCCTGTTCCGCGGTTTCGGGCCGCGATAAGGGCGTACACCGCCCATTAACTTTAATTATCTATGAATTTGATCGTCTGCGGTTGCGGTCACTGTGCGGCCCGCATTCGGTTGCGAGTGTGCGGCCGGGGCCAGCGATGAGTATCAGCGAAGTCTGCGCCGCAGCGCGGCTCGCTTGTGGGAAGAGTCGAGTAGTCGTCGATGTTCGAAGCACCGCGTCAGGTCCAATCGGCAGTGCTTACCGGCGCCGAGCCGCCGGCCACTTCGCCCCCTCAGATCGACTTTCTCGAAATCGGCGCAACACTCTGGCGTGGCCGCGCCACGATACTCGGTACCACGATCGCGGCGCTGCTCTTGGCGGTGGTGTTCGTACTGGTCGCGCCACATCGCTATACCGCAATTACGGAAATTCTGATCGACCCGATCGACCTGCGCGCCGTGGCCAACGAAGCCTCGCCGTCCTCGCCGACGAGCGACACGGCACTGCTGCTGATCGACAGCCAGGTCCGCGTGCTGATGTCGGACGACGTGCTGCGGCCCGTGGTCGAGAGCCAGGGACTTGCCCGTGATCCAGAATTCGTCGGCACGCCGTCGCCGGTGCGCGCCGTTGTGGATGCCGTACTTGCCGCGCTCGGTCGGCATAAGCCGCCTGAGACCAACGACCCGGCGCTCACCGCGCTGAACGCGCTCAAGAAAGCCATGCGGGTTACGCGCGCCGAGCGCACTTACGTGGTTGATGTGGCGGTCTCCAGCAAGGAACCCGCAAAGGCCGCCCGCCTCGCGAACGCAGTCGCTCAGTCCTACCTGACCGAGCAGACGCAAGTCCGCTCCGACGCCGCCCGTCAGGTGTCTCAGGGGCTGACGGCGCGCCTCAACGAGCTGAAGGGGCGCGTGCATCAGGCCGAGGAGCGCGTCGAAGCCTTCAGGACGAGCCACAATATCGTCAACGCCAACGGGCAACTCGTCGGCGAGCAACAGCTTTCCGATCTCAACAACCAATTAGCCGCGGCACGTACCCGCACTGCAACAGCGAAGGCGCGCCTCGAACAGGTCGACACCGCGCAGAAGTCCAAGGGTGACCTCGGCGCCTTCCCGGAAGCGGTGCAATCGCAGACCATCACGGCGTTGCGCACCCAGTACGCCGAAATCATGCGCTTGCAGGCGCAGCAAATGACGACCCTCGGGCCGCGTCACCCGGCGGTCCTCGAAATCCAGGCGCAGGTTGAACGCCTCAAGCAAATGATCAATGACGAGGTCAACCGCATCGCACGCGCCGCCCGTGCGGATTATGACAGCGCCAAAGCGAGCCAGGATTTGCTTGAGCGAAATGTCGAGACGCTCAAACAGAATACGCTGGCCACCGACTCCGACCTTGTGAACTTGCGTGAGTTGCAGCGCGACGTCCAGACAAGCCGCGCCGTCTACGAAGCTTTTCTGCTGCGCGCCCGCCAAACCGGCGAGCAGGAGCGTGTCGACACCAAGAACATCCAGGTCATCTCCAAAGCCGACCTGCCGCTGAATCGTACCTCACCGCCGTCGAATACCATTGTGGCGCTGGGCGCAGTTCTGCTCGGTCTGGCTGTTGGCAGCGGCCTCGTGCTGTTGCGGGATGCATTCCCGGATGCGATGCCGCAGCTACCCCGCGGCCACCTGCCTGGCTTTTGGCGCGACAGGCGTCGCAACACACCGCCGCCCCAAGACGAGCTTTCGGCCGGCATTCCGGTGCTGGCAAAACTGCCCGGCGTCGACGGCGCGTCCGGCACCGATTCAACAGGCGAGCCCAACCTTCGTTTTGCCGCAGGCATCCGCAAGGTCTACGAGGCGGTGCAGGCGAGCCACAAGAAACGCGGCAATCCGAGCATCATGGTCGTCGCCTGCCATAACGACAACGACGCCGCCGCGGTTGCGCTCACGCTCGCGGCATTGGCGGCCGCGACGCAGCATGTCCTGTTGATCGACGCCGATGTCGACCAGCGCACGCTTTCGGCCATCGATGCCGATCGAAGCGAGGCTGGACTGGTCGACGTCGCCGGCGGGCGGTGGCTTCTCTCCGACGCCGTGGTGCGCGATCGTGACACCAATATCAGCATGATTCCGTTCATCTCGCCGCTTAGCCGTCGCGATCGAGCCATCAAGGGCGAAGACATCAAAACGGCGTTCGCGCAAGCCAAGCATTTTGACATGGTGATCGTCGCGGCAATGGACCTCGCTCGCGATCCGAGTGCGCGACTCTTCGCTGGACTGGTCGACCATATCGTCGTGGTCACCAAGGCCGAGGATGCCAAGCGGGGGTCTGTGGATGAAGTCGTATCGGATCTCGGACTCGATGCGCGCAAATTGCGCGGTGCCGTTTTGACGGAAGCCGAGGCGGCGTAGCCGTAGCGGCAATGCCAAGCCGCCCTATCGGGCCAGCACGAGCAGCAAATAGCCGCCTAAAATCCGCACCGCCAGATCGGCGTTTATGCCGAACAGTAATTTGCGCGACAGCTTCCGGAGGCGGCCGCCACGCGACAGATGGCTGCCCTCAACGCCCGCCGCGGCACTGTTCCAGTTGCCGTTAGGGTTACCTCAACGAAGCACAGCGCACCGGCCGCGGATTGGTTATTGCTTAGCCGCACGCCGAGGCCAACGTGGCGCGCATTTTCCGGCTGTGTCATCAGCGCAAGCCGACCGGGTAGAGCAGTGCAAATCCACCCTTTGATCAAAAGCGGCGTCTATGTGACTGCCCATCTCACCGGGCTGAGCCGGGCATTGGCGCTGCGCTATCGCGGCCGCGGTATCATCTTCGCGCTGCATAGCGTGACAGCCGGCGACGCGTTTTATCCCGACGACAGCATGCTGCGCTGTCCGACCAGCGAACTCGAGTGGATCCTGCGCCGCTTGCGGCAACTGCAATTCGATTTCGTCACGCTGGACGAAGCTGTGGCTCGGCTTGAAGCACCGGCGGGGCGCCCGTTCGTGGCGCTGACGCTCGACGACGGCTATGCGGACAATCTGACCAATGCGCTTCCGGTGATGGAGCAGTTTGCGGTGCCGTTCACCGTGTTCGTCACGACCGGCATGATCACCCGCGAGATCGATGCCTGGTGGTTCGGTGTGACCGAGCTCGTTCGCAGCCGCGATCGTATCGATCTCCCGAAACTCGGCCGTTTCGAATGTGCGGATCAAGCCGCCAAGCGACGCGCCTACGCGGCGATCACCGCCGCAATCCACGCCGATTTTGACGCATTGGCCGGCGTGCGCGAGGCGATTGCCGGTGCCGGCATCGAAATTCCCGCTCTCGTCGACCGGGAGGCGCTGACGGAACAGCAGTTGCGGACACTGGCGCAGCATCCGCTCGTCACCATCGGCGGCCACACCACGACGCATCTGAACCTCCAGCGCGCATCGGCCGCGACCGTACGTGCCGAGATGGCGGACAATCGCAAGTTCCTCCAGGACATCACCGGCCAGCGCATCGATCACAATGCCTATCCGTTCGGCCATTCCGGCGCCTGCGGCGAGCGGGAGGCGGAGATTTCACGCTCACTCGGCTTCCGCACCGCCGTCACGACCCGGGCCGGCACGGTTTTTCCCGAGCACCTCAATCATCTGCACGCACTGCCGCGGGTCTGTCTGACCCGAGATGAAAACTCGGCGACACTGCAGTGCAAGCTCAATGGCTTGAGCCGCGCGGTCAATTCGCGCTTCGGCAGTCCCGTGGCATTGATGTAACGGGCTGGAACGATCATGCCGGAAGACCAGAGGCCGACTGTTAGTATCGTCATCAAGGCGTTCAACGAGGAACGGCATATTGCCGGAGCCATCGAGAGCGCGCTCGCAGCGCTGGCCGGGATCGGTGGCGAGATTATCCTCGCCGATGGCGCCTCCACGGACCGCACGATAGCGATCGCGGAAAAATATCCGATCAAGATCGTCCAGCTTGATGATGCCACAGACCGATCCTGCGGCGCCGGCGCGCAACTGGGCTTCCAGTACAGCAGCGGCGAATTTATCCTCCTGATGGACGGCGATATGCGGTTGCGCCGGCCTTTCCTGGCCGCCGGCATTCGGGCGCTTAGAGCAGATCCCAGCCTCGCCGGCATCGGCGGCGCCGTCATCGACCACGATGCCGATAATCTCGAATATGGCCAGCGCGTGCGCCGCTTCGATCCGGATCGGCGGCCTGGGCCGGTCACGCGACTGGGCGGCTGCGGGCTTTATCGCCGAGCGGCCATCGCCGCCGTCGGTTACCTGACCGACCGCAATCTACATGGCGGCGAAGAACTTGAAGCGGCAGCGCGGCTTCACTCCATTGGCTGGACGCTCGCGAGGATCGATTGCCCGGCTGTCGACCACTTCTGCCGCACCGGCAACTCGTATCGCCAATTGCTGCGGCGGATGACGATGCGCAATGCCTGGGGCCCGGGCGAAGTTGTCAGGGCGGCGATCTGGCGCCCGCAGTTCGGCTATCTCGTACGCAACGACCGAAACTCGATACTGTGCGGACTCGTCTGTCTATGGTGGTGTTCGATAGTCGCCGCCCTGCTGTTGGGGAGCGGCGTCTGGGCGTTCGCGGCAGCCGCCTCGCTTTTGGCGCTGCCGTTTGCCGCGATGTCGCTGCGTTGGCGCTCGCTGCGCGATGGCATTTACTCGGTGACGGCCTGGAATGCGCAGGCGCTGTGCTTCCTCCCAGGATTTCTGTCATCGCGAAAGCCGCCCGCGAACTGGATCGCGAGCAGCGTGATCAAAGATCCGATGGCGACGATGGCCGATCGGAGCGGGATGCGGGTCATGCGGCGTTGAAACATGAACCGCGTATCTCGTTGTACCAAGTGAGTGCGATGCGAAAAGCCTCACGCATCAAGGTCCCGCTGCTTGCCGTTGCGGGCGTGTGGCTATGTCTCGTTACGCCGGCATGGGCCGCGGACGCCGTAACAGCATTCGGACGCGGCATCGGCATGTCGCATGTGATGGCGTGGGCGGCTATCGCGCCGGGCCCGGCGCGGCAATTCGTCTTCCCGCCCTTCACAGACACGAGCGACGCGCAATTTACCGCCGAATTGCGGACGCTGCGCCGCACCGGCTTTGAATTCGTACGCTTTGCCGTCGATCCCGGGCCGTTCCTGCAGTTTCAGGGTGAACGCCGCGACCGCGTCGACCGCATTTTGGTCGATCGCGTCAATCTGATTCGTTCTTCGGGCCTGGCGGTCATTGTTGACTTTCATCCGAGCGACATGCATCCGGACTACACCGCGCAACGGCTCACCGCCGGCGCGACATCTCCAGTGTTTCAATCCTATCTGCAGCTTATCGAGCGCACCGCGAGACTGCTGGGCGCCCTGCATTCCAACAAGATCGCGTTCGAGCTGATGAATGAGCCGCCGGTGCCGCAAGCCGACTGGCAACCGATGTTGGTGGCGGCCTATGCGGCGGCACGGCGCGGCTCGCGCGATCTGACGCTGGTTCTTGAAGGCGGTCACGAGGCATCGGCGCCGGCCTTGATGGATATGAATACAGTGCCGTTTTCAGCCGATCCTGCGGTCATATACTCCTTCCATTATTACGATCCGTATCAGTTCACCCACCAGGGCGCGTCGTGGAATCCGGCGCGCTATTTGGCGGATGTGCCCTACCCTGCCCAGGCCCGGCCTCTCCACGACAGTTTAGCGGCGACGGCGGCGTTGATTGCCGCCACCGATATTCCGGCGCCGAAACGCGCATTGGCCTATCAGGACGCCCAGGCAAGGCTGGAGGATTACCGCGCCTCCGATTTCAACGGCCACACCATCGCGGCGGATTTCGCGCGCGTCGCCGATTGGGCGAAATCGCACAGCATCCCGGCTGATCACATCCAGCTTGGCGAATTCGGCGCTAACCAGACGCCGGCGCAGGAGAGCGGCGCCCGGGCCACCGAGCGAGCGCAATGGTTCCATGACGTGAGCCGGGCGGCGCAAGCCAACGGTTTCGGCTGGGCGGTGTGGGCTTACCGCGGCGGCGGCTTCGCGCTCGCGCAGAGCGACAGCGCCGATGCGATCGAACCGAGCATCGCGGAGGCGTTGGGGCTGCATCCGGGCACGGCGCGCAGAGCCGAAACAGCGCCAGTTGTGCCCGCTCCCCGGCGGCTGCCGTGATCGCGCACGGTGTTAGCGTTAATGGCGACAAGTCGGCCGCCTCATGCCTGCGCTTGCTAAGAATCGGGCGGATTAAGCGCAAGATATGCCGGAAGCGGACCGGCCCAACGACATTGCCCTTCTGGCCCGAAATTCGCCCGGTCGATTTTTTGCAGCTTCCGCGATTTGATTGGTGCGGCCATGCCGAGCACGCGTCCGAACGTCAGCATCGTCATCAAGGCGCTCAATGAGGAGCGCCACATCGCGGCTGCGATCGAAAGCGCCATGGCGGCGCTCGAAAGCATGCGCGGCGAAATCGCCGGCGAAATCATTCTTGCCGACAGCGCCTCAACCGACCGCACCGTCGAGATCGCCGCAAAGTATCCGATCAAGATCGTGACGCTGCTGCACACAGCCGATCGCTCTTGCGGTACCGGCGTCCAGCTCGCCTATCAGTACAGCACGGGCGACTTTGTTTGTTTGATGGACGGCGACATGGCGCTGCACAAGGACTTTCTCGCCGCGGCCATCGGTTTTCTCGCCGCCAATACGCAGTTTGCCGGTGTCGGCGGCTTGATCGTCGAGCGCGAAACCGGAAATGTCGAATACGTCAAACGGGCCCGCGACCAGAGCTCAGATCTCCTGCCCGGCGAGGTAACGCGGCTCGATTGCGGCGGCGTCTACCGGCGCGCGGCGATCCAGACCGTCCGTTATCTCGGCGACCGCAATCTGCACGGCAGTGAGGAACTCGAGCTCGGCGCGCGGCTGCGAGCGCATGGTTGGAAGCTGGCGCGCATCCCGGTTGAGGCGATCGATCACCACGGCCACCGTGGCAACGCCTACGCGCTGCTCAGGCAGCGCTGGATCACCCGGTTCGCGTTTTCGACCGGCGAAATCTTGCGTGCCACCTTCGGCACACCCGCATTCCCACTGGTGCTGAGAAAACTGCGCTGGGAGCTGTTCCTGTTCGCCGCAGTGCACGCCTGGTGGCTTTGCCTGATCGCGGTGCCGCTTTTTGCCGGCAGCATGGTCAGGGCAGCGGCCGCCATCACGGCGCTCGCGCTTATCCCCTTCGTGACGATGGCGCTGCGCTGCCGGTCGCTGAACATCGGCATCTATTCGGTGACTGCCTGGAACGTCTATGCGGCGGGCCTTTGGCCCGGGCTGCTGCACCGGCGCGTCGATCCGACTGCCTGGATCGAGAGCGTGGTCATTCGCGACGCCGCCGCCTCGGACCGCTCGGTGCACGCGGCATGAGGCCCCGGTTGCCGCCTTTAAGAATCTGGTCACCGGTTGGGCCGCTAATAGTTAACGATTCGCTGCCGATAGTCGGCCGCGATGACGGCTCTTGGCGGCCGAGGACATCCGCCGATGACGACGCTTTCCACGCTCGACCACCCGGTGCCGCAGGAGCTCGCTGGCGGCGAGCGCTTGGTACGCAATTTCCTGTTCCTCGCCAGCTTCCTGCTGGCGTGGTTCACCGTGTCACCGTTTCCCGATCTGGGCAGCCAGCAGGCGGCCACAGGCAGCATCGGCGGCGACCTGGCGAGCCAAGCCTCGGCCGTGCTGATGACCGGAGCGCTTGCGCTCTACGTCCTCATCAAACGCCCGGCACTGCTGCCGCGCGCCATCACCCTGCCACTCGTGGTGACGCTGGCGGCGTTCGCCGTCTCGGCTGTGCTGTCGTCCTATCCGGATGTGGCCGAGCGCCGGCTTGTGCTCGCCATCTTCAACATCTTTCAAGGCTCGCTACTGGTGCTATTGCCCTACGGGCGCGAACACTTTGCCCGCCTATTGGCGGCCGCAGCCATCATCATTCTCGCGGCGTGCTATTTCGGCGTGGCGTTTATGCCGCAGCTCTCGATTCATCAGGCAACCGACATTGCCGAACCCGGCCTTGCGGGCGACTGGCGCGGCTTCTTCACCCACAAAAACAGCGCCGGCGCCGGCATGGTGCTGCTGATCTTCATCGGCATTTTCGCCTACCGTACCTGGAACCGTTCAGCAGGAATCGGCATCATCGCCCTGTCCGCCATTTTCCTTTACTTCACGCACTCCAAGTCTCCGATCAATCTGCTGCCGATCGTCTTGTTGATCTCGTATCTGATGCCGCGCCTGCGGAGCAGCCTTGTCGCCCTTGCTTTGATCGCCGGCATTCCGTTGATGCTCAATCTGCTGAGCGTCGGGTCGGTGATGTTCACGCCGATCCACGATCTGGTTGCGCGCTTGATGTCCGATCCGAGTTATACGGGCCGCGACGTCATCTGGCAGTTCGCGCTCGATCACGTCCGGCAGCGTCCCCTGTTCGGCTTCGGCTACGAGGCGTTCTGGGGCATGCCCGATCTGGTGGCGAACTGGAATTATCTGGAATCCTGGGGTTACCGCGCCAGCGACGCGCACAATGGCTATCTCAATCTCGCGGTGACGACCGGACTGGTCGGTCTCGGCCTGTCGCTGTGGTGGATGATCGCGCAGCCGTTTGCGGATTATTGGCGCGGGCGGTTCCAGGCCGCCGACCGGCCGCTCGCCACGCTGTTCCTGCAGATCTGGTTCTTCGCACTCTGCCTCGGCTGCTACGAGTCGGTATTCTTCGCCGGCGGCAGCGGACAGTGGTTTCTGACAATCTCAGCCATTGTCGGATTGCGCTTCCGGACGCTGACAAAGAGTACCGCGTAACATGCTGACGTCGACCAACTGTCTGCTCGCGATCAACAACTACTATTATCCGCGCGGCGGCGCCGAGGTGCTGTTTCTCGAACACAACCGGCTGTTCGAGAATATCGGCTGGCAGGTGGTGCCGTTCTCCATGCGCCACGCCAAGAACCTTCCGACGCCGTGGTCGAATTATTTTCCGGACGAGATCGAATTCGGCGCGGATTATCGCCTCGCAGCCAAGCTCATCCGCGCCCCGCGCGTGATCTATTCGTTGCAGGCGCGTGCGCGCATGCGTGAGCTGCTCGATGCCGTTGCGCCGCGCATTGCGCACATTCACAACATCTATCACCACCTGTCGCCATCCGTGCTGCCGCTGCTCAAGGAGCGCGGCATCCCCATCGTGATGACTTTGCACGATCTGAAACTCGCGTGTCCCGCCTACACGATGATGCGCGGCGGCGAGCCATGCGAGCGCTGTCGCGGCGGCAAACTGTACAACGTCGCGGTCAACCGTTGCATCAAAGGGTCACTGGCGCTGTCCAGCCTCATCATGGTCGAGGCCTATGCGCACCGCGCCCTCGGACTTTACTCGGCGAATGTCGACCGCTTCGTGGTGCCGAGCCGCTTTTTGCTCGACAAGCTGGTGGAATGGGGATGGCCGCGCGAGCGCTTCGTCCATATCCCCAACTTCGTCGACATCGATCGCTTCAAGCCGCACGCCGAAGCCGGCCGGCGCTTCGTCTATTGCGGGCGGCTCGACGAACTCAAAGGCCTTGAAACGCTGGTCCGCGCGGCGGCGCTGGCCCATCAGCCGGTCACGCTGATCGGTCGCGGACCACTTGAGGAGCGGCTGCGGACGCTCAGTGCGGAGCTGGGCGCCGATGTCGTCTTCACAGGCTACCTGACCAAGGACGCGCTCGCCGCGGCCATTCAGGAAGCGCGCGCGATCATCGTGCCGTCGGAGTGCAACGAGAATGCACCGCTTTCGCTGCTCGAAGGCTATGCGGCCGGCCGGCCCGTAATCGGATCACACATCGCCGGCATTCCCGAACTGGTGCGCGAGGATGAAACCGGCATGCTCTATCCGGTCGGCAACGCCGCCGCGCTGGCCGAGGCGCTGGCACGATTTGCGGCTTTGCCCGATGCCCGCGTTTCGGCGATGGGCGCGGCGGGCCGCGCCTGGGTCGAACGGGATTTCAACGCCGCAACCTATGTCGATCGACAACTTGCGTTGTACGACGCGCTCGGCGTCCGCGTCCGATGAACACGCTCGCGCAGCCTCGGCGTTTCGAGGGGCAACAGCGGCGCGCGCTGCGCGTTACCATGCTCGGCATCCGCGGCTTTCCCGATGTACAGGGCGGTGCGGAGAAGCACGTCGAGAGCCTCGCGTGCGCGCTGACCGATCTCGGCTGCGACGTCGAGGCGATCGTGCGCAGCGGCTATATCGCCAAGGAACAGCCGGCGCGCTGGCACAACATCAAGCTCACCCGCGTGTGGGCGCCACGCATCACCGGCGTCGAAGCCTTCGTGCACACATTTCTGGGCGTGTTACGCGCCGCACGCGATCGCCCCGATATTCTTCATCTCCATGCGATCGGCCCGGCGTTCTTCACGCCTTTGGCCCGCGCGCTGGGGCTGCGGGTCGTGGTGACCTGCCATAGCCGCAATTACGAGCACAAAAAATGGGGCCGCCTCGGCCGCGCGATACTGCGCTTCGGCGAACGCGCCGGCATGGCGTTTGCTAATGGCCGCATTGCCGTCTCGGACGGCTTGGCGAAATATCTCACCCAGTCGCACCACGTGCCGGTTATGGCCATCCCAAACGGGATCGACCGGCCGGATCGCATCGGCTCGACCGCAACTCTGCAGCCTTTCGGGCTTGAACCGGGCCGCTATCTGCTCATGGTTGCGCGGATCGACGACGATAAGCGCCAGCTTGATCTGACAGCGGCCTTCAATCGCACGGAGCGGCCCGGCTGGAAGCTCGCGCTCGTCGGCAGCGCCGATTATTCGAGCGCCTACGCGCGCGAGGTCACGGAAGCCGCCGCCCAATCTCCCGGCATCGTGCTGCTGGGTCATCAGACCGGGGCGGCGCTCGCCGCGCTCTACAGCCATGCCGGCGCTTTTGTGCTGCCGTCACGCTTCGAAGGCCAGCCGATCGCGGTGCTGGAGGCCGCAAGCTACGGCCTGCCGGTGATCCTCAGCGATATCGCGGCTCATCGCGAGCTCGCCATTGCGGGCGCACGCTATTTCGGGGTCGGCGATGTCGCCGCGTTGGCAGGCCACCTCGCCGCGATCTGCGCGTCGCCGGCGAGCGGCAAGCTCGATGCGGCAGAATGCGCCAGACTGCTCGCCGAGCACGATTGGCACAGCATCGCGCAGCGCACGCTGAGCGTCTATTGCGATGCCTTGTCGGAAAGCGCGAGCGGCGCGTTCACCGCAGACTCACGCGCCGCGAAGATCAAAGAATTGTCGTAATCGTCGCCGGACGATCGCGACAGCGCCGTCGTCACGTAGTAGGCGCCGATAGCGGCCAGCATGGCGCACGCGACCGCCGCGCTCAGATATGTCCCCGCGACGGCGGCCGCCGCGAGCGCCACCGAGCCGCACGCCATTAAAATCGCATCGAGCCAGTGAAACGTCGAAACCCCGACCAACTGGCGGGCGCGCACCGCGACGAGCGGATTGACCACCGCAATTGCAAGAATCATGGCGGCCGGAATCGCAACAGGACCGAGCCATCGCGCCGTCACGAACGGACTCGCGATCAGAATGGCGAACGACGAAGCCGTCACCACCAATGCCACATTGGCCTGGCCGGCGATGATCAGCAGCCGATCCGAGGTCGCGTAAAACGCGGCCACAAAAGACGGTATGGCGAGCCACAGCAAGAGCGTGCGCGCATCCAGGTAGTTGCCAAGAAGCGGCAACAGTATCGGCGCCGACAGCAGCACCCCTGCCGTGGTCAGGGCGACGCAGCCAATCGCCAGCCGCCGGCACATATCGAATTCACGATGCAAGCCGGCCTTGTCCTTGACCTGCAGCAACCGGCCGGCGCGGGGCGCGAAGCGTTTCAGCAGCGCCTGTTCAAAGAACGTGAACAGCGCCGCGAGCCGCGCGGCGACCGCGTAATCGGCCACGGTCGCCGAAGGGAAGAGCACGCTCGCAATGACGATATCGACCGCGCCGAGCTGATTGGCAAACAGCGTCGCGACAACGAACTTACCGCAATAATTGTAGTCCCAGCGCGACCAGCGCTGCCAGCCCCCGACGTCGCCATTGATCATGCGCCGCGCCAGCAACAACCACGGCACCAGGACCGACAATGTCAGCACGTGGGCGACGAAGGCATCCGGCAGCTTGAGCACGAACACGATCGGCAGCAGCACCATGCGCACGGCGTTGGGCGCAACTTCGCCCCAAAAAATCGACTCGGCCACCCGCGACCGGCCTTCCAGCGCGCCGGTCGTAATGACCAGCAATGTGCTGAACAGCAAAAACGGTGCGAGTTGTTGCAACCAGCCGGCGAGCGACGGCTTGCCCAGCGCAGCCGCGACCGGTCCGGCCGCAATGACCGTCGCGAGCGCAAGCGCGCCCGACGGAATAGCTCCCACCAGGGCGGAAAACCGCTGCAGTCTGATCTCCGCCCGATGATCGTCGCGATGCCGCGACACGTGAAACAACAGCACCAGCGACCCGCCCACACCGATCGCCACGCCGGCGAGCCGATAGAAGCCGAAGGCCGTCATCAGGTCGCCGAAACTGCCTTTGGTAAGGAACCGGCTGAGGATCATCAGGACGACAAATTGCGAGGCGAGCCCGAACACGCGGGCGCCCGAGCCGACGACCAAAATGTCGAGATAGGCCCGCAACCGGCCATTCAGGAGAATGCCGGAAATACCGTTCGTGACTGTGTGTGCCAGCCGCATCTGTCAGCTTGTCCGCCGCCGCCCGGCGTTACCTGTTGCCTCGTCCCTTCCATACATCGGTCTGGCGGCGGGCTTCGCGTTTGCGGCTTTTTACCTTAACGGCGGCGGCCGCCAGCCAGTGCGCCCGGCGGTCGTAATCTCGCCATCGGTCCAACGAGATGCCCCCGCGCATGTTACCGAACTTTAATGGGTTTCTCGGGACTACCGCGGCTATAACGGTGTGATTGTTTGTGCTTGGCCAAGCAAGTCCCCGCCCGACACCCGAAGAGGTTGTGCTTTGAGGGGACGCCGGAGCTAAGGTATAGCTGACCGAATGAGCACATCAGCGAAGAAGCCGCGATCCCGGCGGGCGATTTTCGCGGTAGCCGGTGTGGTAATCGTGGCCGTCATTGCCGCCGTAGCGGTGTCACGGCTGACAAAGCCCGCCCCCGCGCGCGCGTCCGGTCCCCCGTCGGTTCCCGTGACAGCGACCGCGGCTGGACGGCAGGACGTCCCGATCTTCTACGACGCGCTTGGCACCGTAATGGCGTTGAACACGGTCGCCATTCGCGCCCAGGTGAACGGCCAGATCATCTCCATCAACTTCCGTCAGGGCCAGGACGTGAAGCAGGGCGATGTGTTGGCCAAGATCGATCCGGCACCGCTGCAGGCGGCCCTCGACCAAGCCATCGCAAAAAAAGGCCAGGACCAGGCGATGCTGATCGATGCGGAGAAGGATTTGACACGATTTACCACCTTGGTGCGCAAGAACGCCGAGACCGTGCAAAACCTCGACGCTCAACAAGCCAAGGTCGATCAAGACAAGGCGTCTATCGCCGCCGATCAGGCCGCGATCGAAGCGGCGCGGACCCAGCTGAATTACGCAACGATTACCGCGCCGATCAGTGGTGTCGTCGGCTTCCGTCAAGTCGATATCGGCAACATCATCCACACCACCGACAGCAATCCGCTGACGGTGCTCACGCAGGTCAAGCCGAGCGTTGCGATCTTTACGCTGCCGCAGGATGATCTTGGACCCGTGCGCGAAGCGATGCTCCAAGGCGAAGTCAAAGTTCTCGCCTTCGATCAGGACAACGTCAAACAACTGGCGCAAGGCAAGCTGCTGCTGATTGACAATCAGATCGATCAGACAACAAGCACGATCCGGTTGAAGGCCGAGTTCCCAAACCAGGACGAGCGACTGTGGCCCGGCGAATTCGTACATATCCGCATGCTGGTGACCACCCGCAAAGACGCGGTCACGATCCCCCCCGTTGCGGTGCAACGCGGTCCGGACGGACTTTATGTCTGGGTCATCAAGCCCGATAAGACGGTGGAACAGCGTCCGATCGACGCCCAGACGGTGAACGACAAGACCGCAATCGTTTCCAAAGGCCTGAACATCGGTGAACAGGTCGTTGTCGAGGGACAGTCGCGACTGGATGAGGGCGCGCACGTCAACGTCCGGCCGGCAGCCGCCGCGCCGCGGGAGGCAGGTTAGCCTCCATGAACGTCTCCGAAATATTCATTCGCCGGCCGATCGCGACCTCGCTGCTGATGGCCGCGTTGGCGCTGGTCGGCATCGTCGCATTTCCGCTGCTGCCAGTCGCGCCGCTGCCGCAAGTTGACTTTCCGACCATCAATGTCACCGCGTCGCTCACCGGTGCGAGCCCGGAAACCATCGGCGCCACCGTGGCCACCCCGCTCGAGCGCCAGTTCGGACAGATTGCCGGCGTCACGCAGATGAGTTCGGTGAGTTCCCTGGGCTCGACGGTGATCACCCTGCAGTTCGATCTTGACCGCAACATTGACGCCGCCTCCCAGGACGTGCAGGCCGCCATCACGGCCGCAGCGCGGCAACTGCCGAAAAACCTCACCACGCCGCCGACCTATCGCAAGGTCAATCCAGCCGATTCTCCGATCCTGATCGTCGCGGTCAATTCCAAGACGATGCCGCTGCCGCAAGTCGATGACTTTGCCGAGAACGTGATCGCCCAGCAGATTTCGCAGGTGGCCGGCGTGGCGCAGGTCTTCATCGGCGGCCAGCAGACGCCCGCAATTCGCGTGCAGATCGATCCGGCAAAGCTGACCGCGCGTGCCCTGACCCTTGAGGACGTCCGCGTCGCGTTGACGAACGCGACCACGGACGCGGCCAAGGGCACATTGCTGGGTCGCGATCAGAGCTTCACGTTCGCCGCCAACGATCAATTGACCCTGTCAAAAGACTACAACGACGTCATCATCGCGTACCGAAACGGCGCGCCGATCCGCGTGCGCGACATCGGCCAAGCGATCGACGGGCCGCAGGACGTGACCCTTGGAGCGCTCCATCGCCAGCAAACCGCGGTGATGCTGCTTGTCTTCAAGCAACCTGGCGCCAACGTGATCGAGACCGTCGACAATATCAAAACGGCGCTCGTCCGCATGCGCTCGATCATCCCGCCGGGCATTCATCTCGACACGATCGTCGATCGCACTCAGACCATTCGCGCTTCGGTCAAGGACGTCGAATTCACGCTGATATTGTCGTGCGTGCTGGTGGTGTTGGTCATTCTGCTGTTCCTGCGCAGCATTCACGCCACGCTCATTCCCGCTGCCGCCGTTCCCTTGTCGCTGCTCGGCGCTACCGCAGTGATCTATCTGGCGGGCTTCAGCTTGGACAATCTGTCGCTGATGGCGTTCACTATCGCGGTGGGTTTTGTGGTCGACGACGCCATCGTCGTGCTCGAAAACATCTTTCGACATCTCGAAGCGGGCACCACACCGCTGCAATCCGCGATCAAAGGCGCGCGCGAGATCGGCTTCACCGTCATTTCGATCAGCATTTCGCTGATCGCCGTTTTCATTCCGCTGCTGCTGATGAGCGGCATCGTCGGCCGCCTGTTCCACGAATTCGCGATCACCGTCACCGCCGCCATCCTGATTTCCGTCGTCGTATCGCTGACGCTGACGCCGATGCTGTGCTCGCGCTTCCTGGTGAGCGAGCACGGACGCCAGCACGGCCGTCTCTATCGCGCCATCGAATGGGGCTTTGACGCGACGCTCGATGCCTATCGGCGCGGCCTTGACGTTGTGCTGCGGCATCAGTTTGCCACCCTCATGGTGTTCCTGGCGACCGTCGCCACCACCGGCGCGCTGTTCGTGTTCATGCCCAAAGGGTTTTTCCCGACCCAGGACATCGGCATGATCCTCGGTATCTCGGAAGCGGGCCAGGACGTTTCGCCTGCCAAAATGAAGGATATTCAGCGGCAACTCTCCGCTGTGATCGCGCGCGATCCCGACATTTCCGATTTCGGATCGTTCTTCGGGCCGAGCTACGGCAATACCCAGAACACCGGACGCTTCGTCATCGGATTGAAACCCCGCGACGACCGCAACGTCTCCGCTTCGGAGATCGTCAACCGGTTACGTCCGCAGCTCGCCAAAGTGCCGGGCGTGAAGCTGTTCCTGCAACCTGCGCAGGACATCACCGTTGGCGGCCGCATCGCGCGCGGCCAGTTCCAGTACGTGCTGCAGGATCCTGACCAGCACGAGCTGAACGAATGGACGCCGCGCTTGATCGAACGGCTCAAGAAATTGCCGCAGCTCGCCGACGTCGCCACCGATGCGCAGAACGAAGCGCCGATGCTGACTGTGACGATCAATCGCGATGCCGCGGCGCGCTTCGGCATCCAGCCGCAGCTTATCGACGACACGCTCAACGACGCCTTCGGCCAGCGTCAGGTGACGCAGTATTTCACCAACAATTCCTACTACATCGAGATGGAGGTGCTGCCGAACCTTCAGCAGAATATGGACACGCTCAACCAGCTCTACGTCCGCGCGCCGGCCACCGGACAGCTGGTGCCGCTCTCCACGCTGGTCAAAATGGACACCAAGCACATCGGCGCCTTGCTGGTCGCCCATTCGGGGCAGTTCCCGGCGGTGACCGTGACATTCAACCTGCCACCAGGCGTCGCGCTCAGCCAGGCGGTCGACGCCATACAAAAGACGGCGGACGATATCAGAATGCCCTCAACGCTGATTTCGAGCTTCCAGGGCAACGCCCAGGCGTTCCAGGCCGCGTTGTCGAACGAACCGATCCTGATCGCCGCCGCGCTGGTCGTCGTCTATGTCATCCTTGGCGTGTTGTACGAGAGCTACATTCATCCGCTGACGATCTTGTCGACGCTGCCGTCGGCCGGCGTCGGCGCGCTGCTGTGCCTATGGGTCGGCGGCTTCGATCTGTCGGTGATCGGCATTATCGGCCTCATTCTGCTGATCGGTATCGTCAAGAAAAACGGCATCATCCTGGTCGATTTCGCCATCAGTCGCGAGCGCGCCGGATTGGAGCCGCGCGAAGCGGTACGGCAGGCCTGCCTGTTGCGTTTCCGTCCGATCATGATGACGACGATGACGGCGCTGCTGTCCGGTGTGCCGTTGATGCTCGGCCACGGTTCCGGATCAGAACTTCGCCAGCCACTCGGTTACGCCATGGTGGGCGGCCTCGCATTCAGTCAGTGTCTGACGCTGTTCACCACACCCGTGATCTATCTTTATCTCGATCGGTTCCAGGC
>DASZWK010000108.1:0-2511 GCA_035546235.1 Xanthobacteraceae bacterium
TGCAGGTCGGGCTGATGATCGTGTATGTGTACGTGGTCTGCCTTTTGGTTTTCTTCCTGCTGCGTCATGCCACGCGAAAGACCATCGACGTGGTCGGACGGCACAATTTTCTCTGGCTGCGCAGCTCAATCGCGCGCGAGCGCGGCATTGCCGCCTACGAGGCCTGGGTGCCGCTCGAGACCATCAGGCCGCCAGACTACCCGCAGGACAAATGGGAGCAGGACTATGCCTGGCCGGCGGACAACAAGGCACCCTATCCGCCGCTAGGTCAGCGCATCCTGCGCGAGACCATCAGCGCCGTCGTCATCCTTGCCGCGGCCGCCATCGTGCTGCAGCTGTTCACGCCGTTCCCGGTACTGAGCTGGCTGCGCGATCTTGTTTGATCGTCCACGCGCAACGCAAAAAGACCCCGGCATTGCTGCCGGGGTCAAGGCACGCCAGTACGACGAAGATTCCTGGCGAAGAGACGCCGCTCTTCAACACGTGATCCCGAGTGCGGACCGGGTCTCGAAAAACTTGTATGCCGTCTTAGAGCCGGTAGAGGATCTGATCGGTCCAGAACCGCTCGAGCCGGTGCAGCGCCTTGTTGAGGACGCCGAACTCGTCGGCATTGATGCCGCCGACCTGCTCCACCGTACGGACGTGCTTATGATACAGCGTGTCGACGATGTCGCGCACCTCGCGCCCGCGATCGGTGAGCTTGATACGGACCGACCGGCGATCGACGCGCGAGCGCTGGTGATCCAGAAAGCCCATCTCGACGAGCTTCTTGAGGTTGTAGGAGACGTTGGAGCCGAGGTAATAGCCGCGCGTGCGCAGCTCACCCGCGGTCAACTCCTTGTCGCCGATATTGTAGAGCAGCAGCGCCTGCACCGAATTGATGTCGGCGCGGCCGCGGCGGTCGAATTCATCCTTGATGACATCAAGGAGACGACGGTGGAGCCGCTCGACCAAGGTCAGCGCCTCCAGATAATGCGGCCGGATGTGGTCGAAACGCGCCTCACGCTCGGCGGGCTCGACCGTCTTGACGACGGCTTTCATGAGTAGACGCCCTCTTAGTCAAATTTGTTGTCGCCGACGGGCCCTGTTTCCCGCCGTATCTCGCAACCATAGTCCGATCGCTCTAAGATCAGTTTAAATAACACGCTAAAAATAGGGTTTATTCGCCACGCTGGCGACGCGAATACGCCGCAATTTGCGGCCGAAACCTTGACGCTTTATTCACCGCATGGACGGTCGACGCAGCGCTTACTGCATCTTCAGATGCGCCTCGGCGATGATGCGGCGGTAATCGTCATAATCCTTACGCAGTATGGCGTCGAACGCGCCCCCGCAGGCGCCGCCGGGGAAGAAACCCAGCGCCTTGAATTTCGCCTCCACCTTGGGGTCCTTGATGGCGGCGCTAAACCAGCCGGTAAGCTTGTTGATCATCGCCTTCGGCGTCTTTGCCGGAGCGATGACGCCGCCGAAAAAGTCGGCTGACACATCCTTATAACCAGACTCGATCGCGGTCGGCACGTTCGGCAACAACGAAATCCGCTCGGGCGATGTGGTGACAAGGGCACGGAGCTTGCCGGTCTGCAATTGCCCCTGCAAGGTCGACAGCTCGGCGAGCGCCGCGGTGACCGTATTGCTTAACAGCGCTTGAATGGCCGGCGTGTAGCCCGGAAACGGCACGAAAGTAATGTCAGCCTTGGCACTGCGCTTGAGCATTTCGAACGCCAACTGAGACGATGTCGCCGGGCCGATGGTGGCGAGCGTCAGCGCTCCAGGCTTGGCGTGCGCCGCCGCGATGAAATCGGCGAGCGTGCGATATGGCGAGCCGCTGTTGACGGCGATCAGCGGCGGGAAACTTGCCAGCTCGCAGATCGGCACCAAATCCGTCAGCGGATCGTATTTGAGCGTGCGCACGTTCGGCAGCACGACGAACGAATTGGAAATGATGCCGAGCGTGTAGCCGTCGGGCGGCGCGTGCGCCACGTATTCGGTGCCGATTTCGGTCGCCGCTCCCGGATGGCTCTCCACCACCATCGACGGGCCGCCGCCTTCACTGACGTGCTGCGCCACGATGCGCGCCATCGCATCGGCAGGACCGCCCGGCGGAAACGGCAGGATCAGCCGGATCGGCCTGTTGTCCTGCGCCTGTGCGCAGAAGGCGGCCGCTCCGACAACGAACACGACGGATAGAACGACGACGACGTGAATTCGCGTATGCCATTGCATGCGGTTGCTCCCCAAAGCGCCGATGCAGATGTTCTCGCGAACGCAAGCATACACCTGCCCGCAAAGGCCGGAAATGGCGGCCTTGCGCCGCGGCCCAGCAATTCGGGCCGTTTTTGGCCGGTTTTCGATTGACTAGTCTTTATGACCCAACCATATAGCCCGCTCGGGCCGGGGCTCCGGTTCCAGCGCCCGCAATTGGTGCGGGGGAGTGTCCCGAGTGGCAAAGGGGGCGGACTGTAAATCCGCTGGCTTACGCCTTCGTAGGTTCGAGTCCTACCTCCCCCACCA
>DASZWK010000109.1:0-39799 GCA_035546235.1 Xanthobacteraceae bacterium
TTGAACGCCGCCTGATAATCCTGGCGTGTTACGACCGGGGTCGACACCGGGATCACGTAAATCTCAAACTGAACGCCGTCTGCGGCGTCGAGCGTATACAGGCCTTCGCGTAACACATCCCGCGGCGCACCGGAAAAAATCAATGTGAACGGTTGTCGATGCATGAGCGTCGTGGCTGTATCGCCGCCGCCGTGCGCATTCACTGCGGACAAAGTCAATTCATGATGGCCATCCTTGACGCGAAACACTTTGCCGACATACGGGCGAAAATGCTCGGCTGTCAGCACTTCGTCCTGCCGCACCGGGATAGCAGTTGCCCATCAGCACGCGGCGACGGACGCTTGACTGATCCCGTCAGAGATCACCTTGCGCCAGGCATTGCCGTGGCAGGTATCGCTATTGGGGATCCACGAACTGCCGCCAAACCATGGGCGGTTCAGATTGCTGCTGGTCCAGTCAATGCCCACTGTCGAGCCATCGGCAAGTTTGCCGATATTCGAAAACCAAGCGTTGGACGCTGCCAAGCGTCTGTGCGGCACGTCGACTGTGAACCCGATGAAAGTCGTCCAGGGCGCCCCGAGCACGTACCAGCAAAAATATTCGTCGAGAGGCAGGGTCGCGTTAGGGATCGGGGCCGCGGGCATGGGTTGATCGCCTTTTCCCGGAAAAGCCGATCCCCAATTGTGCTGGCCAAGAGCCTGACCCTTGGGCTTCAGCCACGGAAATAGCATCAAGCTTCCGGCGGAGTAGGTGCCCCACCTGCCGGTCACAAACGTCATGCTGACGACGCCGGCCAGGCCGAGATAAGGACTGTTTTTCTTGAATAGCTGGAAGTTCCGCTGCGAGGCGCAGTCGACCGTGAGGCTATTCGGCAAAAATTCCGGCAGTGATCCGCTCACGCATGCTGGCGCTGCAGCTTGGGCGGCTTCAGGCATATGTATCGCCGCAAGCGCGCCCACCGACGCGCCCATGAATGTCCGTCTGCTGACCGTCGTCATCGCCGCCCCTCCAGACGTGCTGTGCCAAGCGATCCAGGATAGCATGATGGAATGCCCCAGGGGCGAAATCAATATACCCGGTCCGCTCGATGGCCATTTCAGCCGTGGTTGTGACGGCAACCGCGAAAGTCGGGATTATCGTCTGGGTTGTCTTGCAGTTTGCCCGCGGACGAGTTCTGAGCGCTACAGTGCTACACTGAGGCCCCCACGCGTGCCCCCAAAAATTCACATGCAACTCTCTCATCGCTCCGGCTTAAAGCGCTCATGCCATGTCTGAGACGTTTGCCATTGCTTCACCCCTCGGCGAATTGCGCCGGCGGGCCGAGCGCGAGGAGGATGCCGAATTCCGCTTTCGCCTGTTCTGCCAGTCGCGGTCGCCGGCATTGAGCGCGCTGCCGCTCCCGCCTGCCGCAATGGAGCAACTCATGCGACTCCAATTCCAGGCACAGACGACCAGCTACCGCGCCCAATTTCCGGGAGCCCAGTTCGACATCATCGAGCTCGACGGTCGTCCGATCGGACGGATCATCGTCGACCGCAGTGATGCAAGGCTGCTGATCGTCGATCAAGCGATCGTCCCGGAGCTGCGCAATCATGGGATCGGGACCGCCGTCATGCATTCGGTCATGGACGAGGCCCGCGCTGCGGCTTTACCTGTCCGTCTTCACGTCGCGTCAGATAATGATGCGTCGCTGCGCTTGTATCTGCGTCTTGGATTCGTGCCTATCCTCAGCTCGATACCGATGTATTCTGAGCTTGAATGGAAGGCGACATAGAGCCGACGAGCTTGTCCGTTTTCGCTCGCATTGATGGACTGCCGACGCGCTCGATCGCGCTACTTCGCCCGCGCATTTCGCCGCTCGTCGCCGTGCTGGCTGCGATCCTGCTCGTCCTCATCGTGCCGCCGGCGCTGTTTCTGCTCGACGTGAGCCTGCACGAAACACGGCCTGACGGCTCGTTCGGCGCCTTCACGCTGCGGTTTTATCGCGGGCTGTTCGCCGAGCGGCTATTTCTTGCGAGCGCCGGCAACACGCTTGTCTATGCGTTCGGTTCATCGGTGATCGGCATCGTCATCGGCACCGTGCAGGCGCTGATCGTGGAGCGGACCAATACGCCGGGCCGCAAACTCGCTTTTTTCGGCGCGATCATCTCGCTCGGCGTGCCGCACATTCTCTATGTGGTGGCATGGCTGCTGCTTCTTGGCCGCGCCGGTCCGGTTAACGACGCCATACACTATGTTACGGGACACGCGCAGGCGCTGAATGTCTATTCGATGGGCGGCATGGCGGCCATCGAGGGCATCGGCTTCGTGCCGCTGACATTTCTGTTGATGTCGGCGGCTTTGCGTTCGATGGACGCCTCGTTCGAGGAGGCGGCCATCATGGCGGGCGCCAATCCGCTGCGCGCCTTCGGTGCCGTCACTTTGCGCTTGGCCGCGCCAGCGCTCGCGGCGCTCGCGCTCCTGTTCTTCGCCCGCGCGTTCGAATCGTTCGAGGTGCCGGCGCTGGTTGGGCTCGCCGGCAACATTAATGTGCTGACCACGACGATCTTCCAGGCCATGCACCGCACCGGCATGCCGAGCTATGGTGAAGCCGGCGCCTATTCGATCTGCCTCGTCATCATCATCGCCGCACTGCTGTTGTGGCAGAACCGGCTATCGCGCCACGCCCACAAATATCAGACCATCACCGGCAAAGGCTTCCGCCCGCGCATGATCGATCTGCGCGCGTGGCGTTACCTCAGCGCCGCGATCCTGATCAGCCTGTTTCTCATCGTCACGATCATTCCGGTGGCGATGCTGATCTTCACGTCGTTGCAGCCGTTCTACGACGGCATCAGCGTCGGCGCGCTGACACGCGTTTCGCTGGACAATTACCGTGTACTGCTCGGGCCGGGCGATTTCCGCGACTCGGTCGTCAACACGCTCATTCTGGGTGCGGCGACGGCAACAATCGTGACACCGTTCACCGCCTTGTGCGCGTGGCTCGTGGTGCGGCGCGTGCCGGGCGCGGCGTTGCTCGATCAGCTGGCGACCTTGCCGCTGGTGTTTCCGGCGCTCATTCTCAGCGTCGCCTTCCTCGATGTGTTCGTGAACATGCCGGTGCCGCTCTACGGTACGCTGATCTCGGTCATCATCGCGTCGGCGGTGCGCTACATGCCGTTCGGCATGCGCTACAGCTATACGGGCGCGCTGCAAATTCATCCGGACCTTGAAAGCGCGGCCACGATTGCGGGCGCATCGCGCGGCGTGCTGTTCGGGCGCATCGTCATGCCGCTGCTGGCGGGCTCTCTGGTCAGCGCATGGCTCGTGGTGTTCCTGCTCTCGGTGCAGGTCGTGGCTTTGCCGCTGCTTTTGGTCGGGCCGGGTTCCGAGGTTATGGCGGTGACGCTGTTCGAACTCTGGCAGAACGGCCAGGTTACAGAGCTCGCCGCGATGGGCGTGGTATGGATAGCGCTGATGACCGTCGTCAGCTCGATGTTCTACGTGCTGACGCGCAATCAGCAGTTTGCCGCATAGCAGCCAACGCAACGGCGTCGCGGGACTTTTCCGCGGCGCGTGTTGGGCATAACCTGTCGTCAGGGAGCCACGCGAGCGCCGTGAGCGACGGCGCTGAGCACGCGACGGCGAAATCGGGAGTGCAAATGCCGCGCAGCCGCGACGAGACCCGCATCTACAACAAGAACAAGTTCAAGCTCGGCCTGTTCGGCATGAACTGCCGGGGCGGATTAAGCCTCACCAAGGCGCCGGAGCGCTGGGACGCGTCGTGGGATAATAATGTGAAGGCGGCGCAACTCGCCGACGAGGCCGGGCTCGAATTCCTGCTGCCGATCGGGCGCTGGCACGGCTATCAGGGCGAAAGCGACACCCAGGGCACGACGTTCGAGACCATCGCCTGGGCCTGCGGATTGCTCGCCTCGACGCACGACATCACGACCTTCGGCACGCTGCACGTCGCCTTCATCAACCCGGTATTCGCCGCCAAGCAGATGGTGACGGCCGACCATATCGGGCACGGCCGTTTCGGGCTCAACGTCGTGTCCGGCTGGAATCCGATCGAGTTCGGCATGATGGGCGTCGCGCTCGGCGACCATGACGGCCGCTACGATTATGCCGAAGAGTGGCTCGAGATCGTCAATCGCGTCTGGTCGGAGGACAAGCCATTCGATTTTGACGGCCATCACTACAAGCTCAAGGCCGTGTTGGGTAAACCGAAGCCGTGGTGGGGCTCTCGCCCGATCCTGGTCAGCGCCGGCAACTCGGAAACCGGCCGCGATTTCGCCGCGCGCAACGCGGATTGCTTGTTCACCACCGTGCCGCCGACCGACGAGGACTTCCGGTCAAAGCTGAAATATTTCCGCGACGCCGCGCCCGCTGGGCAGTTGCGCAACATCTTCGCCAGCTGCCACCTGATGGCGCGCCGTACCCGCAAGGAGGCGGAGGACTACCATCACTACATCGTCCATGAGCAGGGCGACTGGGAGGCGGCGGACTATGCCTTTCGGCTGCGCGGCTCGCGTATCAACACCTGGCTTAAGGCCGACGAGGACAAGCTCAAAGCGCGACTGATCAGCGGCGCCGGCTATCCGTGCATCGGCAGCTATGACGATGTCGTCGAGACGTTTAAGCGCCTGAGTAGCGCCGGCCTCGATGGAGTCGCGCTCGGCATGATCAACTATGTGGACGATTTCCCGCACATCCGAGATGAGGTACTGCCGCGCATGGAACGCGCCGGGCTGCGCGAGCCGATGCGCCATGCCGCGACCGCGGCCGAGTGACGATGAAATTCACGAGCCGGCCGCGCGCCGGTCTCTCAGACATAAGCATGATCGGGAGCGAAACAGATGAAGATCGTTAATGTACGCGTCGAGGAATCGGTCCTCCCGAAAAAAGACAAGGACTGGAAATTCGCACTCGCCGCCAACCCGGCGACGGAAGGCTGGGTGGTCAGCATCCAGGCCGAGGACGGTACGGTCGGCTACGGTTACGCCTCGACGATGAATCACTATGGCGCGCCGCACGAGGCGGTGAAGGGTGCGCTCGACCGGCTGGGCCAGCGCCTGATCGGCCGCGACTCGCGCCAGATCGCCGCCATTCTCGACGATCTCGATCACGCCATGCATGGCAACAACCAGGCCAAGTCCGGTATCGATTGCGCGCTGCACGATCTGATGGCGCGCCGGCTCGGCGTGCCGATCTGCGATCTGTTCGGCGGCCCCGCGGTGCGGGAGTTTCCGTCGCTGCGCATCCTGCCGATCAAATCGCCGGCCGACATGGCAAAGAACGCGCGCATGCTGGCCGACAAGGGCGTGCGCCATTTCAAGATCAAGGTTCACGGCGACGTCGACGAAGATGTCGCGCGCGTCGAAGCGATCCGCGCCGAGGTCGGGCCGGAGGCGCATCTCACCATCGACGCCAATCAGTCCTATGCGCCCAAGGATGCGATCCGCGCGCTCAATGCGATGGCGAAAAGCCGCATCGATCTCGCCGAGCAGCCGGTCCACGCCAACGACCTGATCGGGCTCAAAACGGTGACGCAGGCGGTGCCGATCACCGTCGAGGCGGACGAGGCGGCCTATTCGCTCGATCAGGTGATGATCCTGGTGCGCGAGCGCATCGTCGATGCCATCAGCCTGAAGATCACGAAGCTCGGCGGCCTGCGCAAGACGTTCGCCGCGGCGCAAATCTGCGCCGCCGGCGGGGTACGCTTTCGCATGGGCGCCCATGTCGGGCCGATGCTGCTGGCGGCGCATGCCATGCAGCTTGCCGCGGCGCTGCCTGGCATCTGGTACGCCTCGGAGCTGACCGAATTCGATGGCCTCGCCGAGGATCGCTGGGAAGGGCTGAAACTCGTCGACGGCGTGCTGCATCACTCGGACGCCATCGGCTGCGGTGTCACGCCCAAGGCGGGCGGCGGGCAGAGCCTGCGCAAGAGCGCCTGATATGGGGGTTGCCGTGCTTCGCACTGGCGCGCTTGCGCTTGCGGCGTTCGCTATCGCAACTGCGCTCACCGCCGGGGCGTTCGCGCAAGCCGCCGACGGCATCCTGACCTATAAGGGTCCCGACCGCGAACAAAAACTGCTGGCCGGCGCCAAGCAGGAAGGCGCGGTCGTCTTTTATTCGGGCATGATCGTCAATCAAGCGCTGCGGCCGGTGACGGAAGCTTTTGAGAGAAAATATCCGTTCATCAAGATGACGTTCTGGCGTGCCGATTCCGAGGTGATCGCCACCAAGGTGGCCGCCGAAATGCGCGCGCACAATCCGGCGGGCGACGTGATCGAGGGCACCGGCATCGGCGAAATGGCGGTGCGGGAAGGCATTGCGCAACCGGCCTGGTCGCCGCAGACCGACGGCATCCCGGAACGGCTGCGCGACCCGCGCGGGCTGTGGGCGCCCACCCGCATGAGCTATTTTTCGATCGCCTATAACACCAAGCTGGTCGCGGCGGCGGACGCGCCGAAAAGCTACGACGATCTGCTCGATCCGAAATGGAAGGGCAAGATGGCCTGGCCGGCGCTCTCGTCCATCGGCGCGACGCTGTTCGTCACCAATCTGCGGCTCGCATGGGGCGACGCCAAGGCGCTTGCCTACCTGAAGCGCCTGAGCGAACAGAAGCTCATCAATTTCGGCGCCGGCAATCCGCGCACGCTGGTCGACCGCGTCATTGCCGGCGAATATCCGATCGCGCTGCAGGTTTTCGCGCACCATCCGCTGATCAGCGCCGCGAAGGGTGCGCCGGTGACCTCGGCGCTGCTGCCGCCGGTCGCCAGCGCCGCCGGGACCCTCGTCATGCCGAAGGAAATCCGGCATCCGAACGCCGCCATGCTGCTGATGGATTTTCTTCTGTCACGCGAGGGCCAGCAGATTCTTGCCAAGTCGGAATATCTGCCGGTGCGCTCCGATGTCGAGCCGTTGCCGCAGCTCGCGCCGATCGTGCCGTCGCGTGCCGGCGTTGCGGAAAATTTCATCAGCCCGGAAAAGCTCGTGGCTTACACGGAAGGCTCGTCGAAAATCGTCGAGCAGCTGTTTCGTTGAGTTTTTGCGGCTTACTCATGCCACCGGCGGTATGAGCCCAGCGTACCAGTCGTAAATCTGCTGGCCGGTCCAGTGTATGACATCGTGCTTGTTGATGTAATCGTAGAGCTGTTCGAAATACTTGATGCGGTGTGCGGCGCCGGTCACATAGGGGTGCACGCCGATCGCCATGACGCGCGTCGATTGTCCGCTTTCGGCATAGAGCCGGTCGAAGGCGTCGATGGTGCGGGTCAGTAGCACTTCGGATTCGTGGTGGTGCGACACCATCAGGGTGATGTCGTTGATCTCGGCGCTGTAGGGGATCGACAGGATCGGGCCGTTCGCGGTTTTCACCCATAGCGGCTGGTCGTCGAGGATCCAGTCGCCGAACCAGGTCAGTCCGCATTCGGTCACGTAGTCGAGCGTATGAAACGTCTGGCCGCGGCCGGGCCCGAGCCAGCCGTTGGGCCGCTTGCCGGTGAAAGTCTCGATCAGCGCCACCGATTGCTTGATGACGGCGCGCTGGTCCTCGATCTGCTGGATCGGCATCTGCACATAGGCGTGCGCCATGAACTCCCAGCCGGCATCGCGTGCCGCGGCGGCGACTTCCGGATAGGTTTCACAGACCTTGGCGTTGATCGACATCGTCGGCGTCACGCCGGCAGCCTTCAGCGCGTTAAGGAGCCGCCAGAAGCCGACGCGCATGCCGTATTCGTACCAGGTCCAGTTCGGCAAGTCGGGAATGGGCGTCTGGCCCATCGGCGGCTGCGACAACTGCCGCGCCATCGGCCGCGTGATGTCCCATTCCTCGATGTTGACCACCGACCAGACGATCATGCGTGCCTTGCCGGGCAGCGTGAGCGGCGGCCGGGTAAACGGCGAGGAGTATGGCAGGCGGTCGCGCGGCAGGGTCATGCCGAAAGTGTGGACGGCAATGGCCCGCCGATCAAGCGCGCCCGTGATGGCGAGATTGCATGTTGACTTCGCCGGTCGCGCTTGCTGCATTTTGCATGAGTTTCGCCCGCAACGAGGGAGAGGCGGCCATGGATTTGCAGATGACCGGGAAGAAGGCGCTCGTCACCGGCGCGAGCGAGGGTATCGGCAAGGCGATCACCTGGGCGTTCGCCAAGGAAGGTGTCGATGTTGCCATCTGCGCGCGGCGGAAGGGGCCGCTTGAAGCGACCGCCGCCGAAATCTCCCGCGCCACCAATCGCCAGATTGTGCCGATCGCCGCCGACCTCACCAAGCCGGCGGACGCGGAGAATTTCGTCAAAAAGGCGCACGAAGCGCTGGGACGGATCGATATTCTGGTCAACAACGCCGGCTCGTCGCCGGGCGGCGTGCTCGAACATCTGACCGAAGAAGACTGGGCGCAGTCGTTGCAGCTCAAATTCATGGGCTACGTGCGCTGCATGAAGCACGTGTTGCCGATCATGCGGGCGCAGAAGAAGGGGCGCGTGGTGAATCTGATCGGCAACGACGGCGTCAAGGTTTCCTACTGGGAGATCGCGCCCGGCGCCGCCAATGCGGCGGGGCAGAATCTGACGATGTCGCTCGCGAGCCAGTATGGCAAAGACAACATCAGCTTCGTTGCCGTCAATCCTGGCCCGGTGCGCACCGAGCGCTGGACCGGCCTGGTCAAGGCGATGGCGCGCGACATGAAGCTCAGCTACGAGGAGGCCGACAAGGCCGCGCCTTCCAGCATCCCGCTCGGCCGCATCGCCGAGTGCGAGGAGGTGGCCAATCTCGTCACCTACTTGGCCTCTGACCTCGCGTTTTTCGTCAACGGCACCATGATCGAGATCGACGGCGGCCAGGATAAGGTGCTGATGGACAGGCTGCGCGACCGTTAAATCCGCCGCAATTGTTGGGCGGTAGTGTCGGCCTCGCGTCGAAAATCGACGCTTGGTGATGTGTCGGCATGAACGCGCCTGCGCCTGTCATTTCAGTCATTGACATCCGCGATGGCGGTCCGCCGCGCCATGCGCGCGAGAAGGCCGCCGAAGCGCGCGCGCTGCGCGATGCGTGTCTTGCGTTCTTTCCGCGCGCGATGCTGCCGGCGCTGCCGCTGCTTGACCGCGCGGCCCGGCGCTGGCTCACGCGCTCGCGCTCACCCTATGTGAACGAAGTCGAGCAGGTCGCCGATACGCTCGGCTTCCCCGGCGTGTGGCTGCTCAATGCCTCGTACCAATGGGCCTGCACGGCGCTGGCGCGCGAAGAAGGTGGGGCGCCCTGGCTGGTGCGCACGCTCGATTGGCCGTTTCACGGTCTCGGCCGTCACGCCGAGGTGGCGCGGATGTGCGGCGACGGCGGCGAGTTCTTCAGTGTCACCTGGCCCGGCTACGTCGGTGCGTTGACCGCGATGGCGCCGTTCCGTTTCGCAGCTTCGATCAATCAGGCGCCGATGCGCCGGCGCACGGCGCATCGCTGGCTGCGGCCCTATGACTTCGCACTCAATGGCATCGCGACCTGGGCCTGTCACGACCACATGCCGCCGGATCAGCTATTGCGCCATGTCTTCGACCGCTGCAGCAGCTATCGCGACGCGCGGCGCATGCTGGAGACGGTGCCGGTCGCGCGCCCGGTCATCTTCACGCTGGTCGGCTGCGCCGCCGGCGAGCGCTGCGTCATCGAACGCACCGCGACCGGCTACACCACGCGCGAGGACAACACGTCGGCTGCCAACGACTGGGTGCCGGAACGCCCCGCGTGGGAAGGGCGCATCGGTACGCGCCGCTTTCTGATCAGCTCGTTCGCGGAAGCGGCGGGTTACAGCCGCAGCCGCCGCGAGTCGCTGTGCGATTGGCAGGGCTCGCTGGCCGCGCCCGATTTCGACTGGGTCCGTCCGCCGGTGCTTAATCCCTACACCCGACTTGCCGTCGCGATGTGTCCGGCGGCCGGAATTCTCCGCGCCGTCGGCTACGACGTCACCGACGCCGAACTGCCCGAGCCGGTCACGCAGCCGCTGGAGATGGCGGCTGCGCAGGGCGCAACGTTGCAGCCGGCTTGATGAGGCCGTCGATCCTCACACCACGGGCGAGCGCCCGCCGTCGACATTGGTCGCCGTGCCGGTGATATAGCCGCCTTGCTCCGACGCCAGGAAGCAGGCCAGATTGGCGAATTCCTCGGCCTCGCCGACGCGGCCGATTGGAATTTCCTTGTCGTGCGCCTTGTAGTAGTCGTCGAGCGGCACGTTGTTCCTTTTCGCCCGCTGCACGTGCTGGTCGGCGCGAATGATGCCGACAAGCATGGCATTCACCAGCACGTTGTGTGGTGCAAATTCGTGCGATAGCGCTTTGGTCATCGCCATGCCGGCCGCGCGCGACAGCGACGTCGGCATGCTGTTGGGGCGCGCCGCTTTGGCGCCGATGTTGAGCACGTTGATGATGCGGCCCCAACGCCGCTCCTTCATCTGCGGTGCGACCAGCCGGATCAATCGCACCGCTGCGAACAACTTTAGTTCGAGGTCGTCGTGCAGAATTTCGTCCGTCAGCTTCTCGAACGGCATCGCCTGTGACGTTCCCGCGTTGTTGACGATAATGTCGACCTTGTCGAACGCCTTCATCACGTCGTCGTAGGCACGCTGGATGTCGGCCGCCTTGCTGACATCGGCCTGAACTCCGATGACGCGAGTGTTGGCGGACTTCTTGATAGCCGCGACCGCCTCCTTGAGCGCCTCCTCATCGCGCCCGACGATGGCGACATCGGCGCCCGAGGCCGCGAACCGCTTCGCCACCGCAAAGCCGATCCCCTTACTGCCGCCAGTGACGATGGCAGCCCGCCCCGCAAGACTGATTTCCATGACGTCCTCCCAAGCCCGAGCAAATCTCGAGCAAACCTAATCTTCGAATTGGCTGCGCCGCCATTTGACGGCAGCGGCAAGGCCTTCGGTTTGCGCCTTGGCGCGGAATTTTTCACCCATTTCGGTCTTGGCCGCATAGAGCGGCGCCACCACGTCGATGCCGGCCTGCATGGCATTGCGGAAGCCGGCGGCGTCGGCGCCGCGATTGATCGCGAGCTTGGTGGCGGCGAGCGCTTCGGGCGCGATCAGCGCCAGCCGCTTGGCGTAATTGGTCGTGGCGTAGGCAAGCTCGGCGGCGGGTACGATGCGGTTGATCATGCCGAGATCGAGCGCGGTGTTGGCGTCGATCATGTCGCCGAAATAGAGAAGTTCGCGCGCCTTCTTGTAGCCGATCAGCCAGGGCATAACGAAGCCCGGTCCTGCCTGCGCGTGGCGCGTTTCCGGCTCGCCGAACTTGGCGTCGTCGGCCGCGATAGTGAGATCGCAGAACATCGCGATCTCGCAGCCGGCGCCGAGCGCATAGCCCTGCACCGAGGCGATCACCGGCTTCTTCATGTACCAGGGCATCAGCTCCATCGCGAGGCTTGAGCTTAGCCGGTCGTGAAATTTGAGTGCGTCGTTGCGCCAGGATTCGTCGCCGCCGCTCGATCCGCCGAGGTCGTAGCCGACGCAGAAAGCGCGACCGGCACCGCGCAGCACCACGACGCTGGTCGCCGCATCCTCGTCGGCCCGGCGCAAAGCCGCCGACAGGGCCGGGCGCATGTCGCGGCTCAGCGCGTTCAATTTCTCCGGACGATTGAGCGTGACCAGGCCGACCTTGTCCTGGCTTTCGTACAGTACGAGTTCTTCAGTCATTGGTTTCCTGCATGTTTCCCGGGCGCAGCGCAGCATGGAGCGAAGCGGAATGATGCGCTGCAGAACCGGGACCGTTACAATCTCGAAATTTCGGACGATCCCGGATCAGCGGCGCACCGTTTCACACTGCGCCGCATCCGGGAAACGCCGTTATGACGCCAGCCATTGCGTGAAGCGTTCTTCGAGTTTGGCGATACGGTCTACCTCCCACGCGTCGTCCTCCTTGACCGAAACCGCTTCGTTGGCGCGCCAGGTCGGCAGTTGCACCGCGATATCTTTCGGGATCAGCGCATAGGCGGCCGGGTTGGTCGGCCCGTAATAAAGCCGCGTGTTGAATTCCGCCTGCGGCTTCGGGCCGGAAACGAATTGAATGAACTCCCAGGCGAGCTTGCGGTTCGGCGCGCCCTTGAGCACGCACCAGGTGCTGGGGCTGCGCACCGCACCGTTCCAGACGACTTCGACCGGAACGCCCTGCTGCTTCAATTCGCTGCCGCGCGCGTTCCACATCGACATCATGTCGACTTCGCCATCGCGCAGGAGCTGCTGCGACTGGTTGCCCTCGCGCCACCAGACTTTGATGTGCGGCTTGATCTGATCGAGCTTTTTGAACGCGCGGTCGAAATCAAGCGGGTAAAGCTTGTCCATCGGCACGCCGTCGGCGAGGAGGGCGTAGATGCAGGTGCGCGGCGAGTCGCTCAGGCACAGCGAGCGGGGTCCCGGAAACTTCTGCACATTCCAGAAATCCGCCCAGGATTTCGGGCCGCCGTTCGGAAATTTGTCGGTGCGGTAGCAGAGGTTGGTGCCGAGGATGGCAAACGCCACGCCGTAGCCGTCGGCGACGATGGCGTCGTCCGGCAGCGTGCCCTTTTTGAAGATCGTCCAGTCGATCGGTTCGACGAGCTTTGCGCGCGCACCGCGCAGCACCAGCATGGAATTGATCGAGGTCATGTCGAATTCGTAGTTGCCGGACTCGACCTGCGCCTTGACGCGCGCATAGGACACGGGCGTCACCGTCTTGATCGCAATCCCGGTTGCCGCGGTGAACGGCTTGAAATAGGCGGCGTCCTGCGCCGCCGTGTAGCTGCCGCCCCAGGTGTTGACGTACAGAGTGCGCGTCTGTGCGATCGTGCGCTCGGTGATAAGCAGCGGGCCGAGCGCCGCCGCAGCGCCGGCCACGCGCAGGAATTTTCGCCGCCTGCGGTCGAAACGCCATCGTGCCATGGTCAGCCTCCGTTCGCGTCGGGTTGTGCGTTCATCTTACCGCCGGGCGAGGACGTGCGCATCTGCCGGCGCCCAGGCGAGGCGTAGCGTGGCGCCGGGACGCAGCATGTCGGGCCTGGTGCCGACCAGCCGCGCGCGCAGCGGCACACCGCGGGTCGTGCCGATGACCAGGATGGAATCGCCATAATTGATGGTATCGACGACGGTCATTTCGAACTCGTTGGCGTCGACCGCATCAACCATGTGGGTCGGCTGCAGCCGCTCCGGACGGATCATGCTGTCGACATCGCCAATGAGCGTGGTCTTGGGCGGGATACGCACCCGGCCGATACCGGTGAGATCGGCCATACCTGGACGCGACGCATCGACCGTCCCGGCAAAAAAATTGCTGTCGCCGACGAATTCCGCAACGAAGCGGTTCGACGGCCGCTGATAGACATCGAGCGGCGTGTCGACTTGCGCCAGCCGGCCGTTGCTGAACACCGCGATACGGTCGGACATCGTCATCGCTTCGGTCTGATCGTGCGTCACATAGATCGTGGTGATGCCGAGCTCGCGATGGATGCGCTTGATCTCGACCTGCATCTGCTCGCGCAGATTCTTGTCGAGCGCGCCGAGCGGTTCGTCGAGCAGCACGACATCCGGATTGAAGACGAGCCCGCGCGCCAGCGCCACGCGCTGTTGCTGACCGCCGGACAGTTCGCGCGGGTAGCGCTGCGCGAAGGCGGAGAGGCCGACCAGCGCCAGCATTTTCTCGGCGCGCTGCGCGATCTCGCCCTTCGGGAAATGCCGCATGCGCAGCGGAAAGGTGACGTTCTCCTGCGCCGTCATGTGGGGGAACAGCGCGTAGTTCTGAAACACCATGCCGATGTTGCGCCGATACGGTCTGCTCAGGGTGAGATTGCGGCCGTCAAGCTCGATCGTGCCGCCGGACGGGTTTTCGAAGCCGGCAATCATCAACAGCGTCGTGGTCTTGCCGGAACCGCTCGGGCCGAGAAAGGTCACGAACTCGCCGCGCGCGACATTGATCGACACATCGTCGACGGCATTGGTCTTGCCGTCATACGACTTCACGACGTTGCGCAGGCGCAGATAGCTGCTCATGTCCCCGCGTTCGATCTCGTGACGATGAGCGCATCGACAACGACGCAGCCGCGTTGCCCGGGAAGCACCTTGATCGGGTTGAGGTCGACCTCGGCGATGCGGTCGGCGTGTTCGCAGGCAAATTCGGCCAGCGCGTAGAGGCAGGCGGCGAGGCTTTTTATGTCGGCCGCCTCCCGCCCGCGCACGGCGCCAAGCAGCGCCGCGCCGCGGGTTTCGCCGATCATCGCCTCGGCATCGCCGTCTCGCAGCGGCAGCATGCGCAGCGCGAAATCGCGGATCGTCTCGATGGCGATGCCGCCGGTGCCGAACGCGAGGGAGAGCCCAAAATCCGGATCGCGCGAGATCCCGGCAAAGACTTCGATGCCGTCGGCGACGAATTCCTGGACCAGGAACGCGGCGTCGGCCGGACGCTTACCGAGCCGGCCGATACGATCGCTTAAGTGCGCATAGGCGCGGAACAAGTCGTCCTCGTCCTTGAGATTGACGGCAACGACGCCGAGTTCGGTCTTGTGCGCGAACTCGTCCGAAACCGCCTTCAGCACGACCGGGTATCCGATCTGTTGTGCGGCCCGGGCGGCCTCCGACAGCGTCGTGACGCGCGCCTCGCGGGTGACCGTGAGGCCGTAGGCGGCGAGCATCCGCTTGGCGTCGAATTCGTTGATCGTGCGCCGTCCGTGTTTGAATTCGTCCGCCACGTGCGCGTTCGGCTTCGCGCTGCGCGGCTGCGGTGGCTGCAAGCCTTTGGCCCAACGCCCCATGCGGTCGAGTGCCGCGAGCCCTTGGCGCGTGCCGCCGATGACAACGAGGCCCTCCTGACGCATGGCGTCGACCTGTTTGCGGTTCATCACGCCCGCGCGGGTGCTGAGCAGATAAAACGGCTTTTGCTTTTGGCTCTTGCGCGCCGCCGTCGTCAGCATGGTCACGTTTTCCAGCACGCGCCCGGGATGACCGATCACCGGATCGTTGGACGTGTCGCTGCAATAGCAGATGGAGTCGATGCGGTCGCTGCCGTCCACCACCGCCATGGCGTGCGGCAGATTGACGGCGTAGTTGCCGTTGCCCCAGGCGTCGAACGGATTGCCGTCACCGGTGATGCGGCCGATGACGCGCTCCGCCTCCGCGCGTTCGTCTTTGGACAGCGGCGGCAGGTCGAGCCCGATTGCGGTGGCGTTGTCGAGAATGAGCTCGGCAAGGCCGCCCGAGCCGGTGATGACCGAAATGCCGCGGCCCTTGGGCCAGCGCTCGCCCTGGCACACCGCCAGCACTTCGGTCATTTCGTCGAGATCGTTGACCTCGATGGCGCGATGCGCGCGCAGCAGTTCGGAGAACACCCGCGACGAGCCGGCAAGTCCGCCGGTATGGCTGGTGATGGCGCGCTGCGTGCGTTCGGTGCGCCCGACCTTGATGACCACGACCGGCTTGCCGGCGTCTGCGGCGCGATCAAGCGCGGCGACATAGCGCTCCGGTTCGCGCACGGTTTCGGTGAATGTCGCGATCGCCTTGGTGTTCGGATCGTCGATCAGATACTCGATGTAATCAACGGTGCGAGTCACCGCCTCGTTGCCGGCGGAGACCGAGAGACTGACGCCAAAGCGGCGCAGATCCGACAGAAGCCCGATGCAGACCGAGCCGCTCTGCGAGACGATGCCGACGTTACCGACGATCGCCGCCGGGTCCATGATGTTCTGCTTGTAGGTGGTCACCCGCGCCGGCGGATTGAGAATGCCCATGCAGTTCGGCCCGCAGACCGGCATGCCGGCTTCCCGCGCCAAGCCCGCGATTTCGTCCTGCAGCTTGGCGCCGTCGTGGCCAAGTTCGGCGAAGCCCGAGTCATAGATCACGGCCGCGCGCGCGCCGCGCTTGACCGCAAGCCGCATCTGCTCGGGGATCAGCGGATTGCGGATGGAAAACACCACGACGTCAGGCGCCTCGGGCAGATCGGTCAGGCTCGGATAGCAGGTGGTATTGAGCACGGTCGGGTATTTCGGATTCACCGGATAGATCGCGCCGGTAAATCCGATGGCGCCGAGCGATTCCATCACCGCGCGGCCGGGGCCGCCACGATCCGTGGCGCCGACGATGGCAACCGAGCGAGGCCTTACGAGAGGATCAAGTCGCATGCGCCGTCCTTTGCCGTGCGAAAATCCAAATCAGCACGCCGGCGAGCACGGCTCCCGTCAGCAGCGTGGACACGACCGCGAGCACCGGATCGGACTCGAGCCGGATGCTCTCGAACATTTTCTTCGGCAGCGTCGAGGCATCGCGGCCGGCGATGAAGATCGCCACCACGGCCTCGTTGAACGAGTGCAGGAAGGCGAACAGTGCGCCGACCAGGATGCCGGGGCGAAGCACCGGCAGCGTCACCCACCAGAAAGTGCGGAAGGGGCCGGCGCCGGCGCTGTTGGCGGCGCGTTCGAGATTGCGGTCGAATCCCTTGAGCGCCGCGGTGATGGCGAGAAACGCCACCGGGACCGACAGCGCGCTATGGGCGATCATCATGCCGGGGCGCGTGCCGACCAGGTGAATGCGGCTCAGGAAACCATAGTAGCCGAGCGCGCTGACCACACCCGGCACGATCAACGGCAGCATGATGATGAGGTTGAATGCGTTCTTGCCGAAAAACCGGTAGCGCACGTAGCCGAACGCCGCCGGCAGCGCCACCAGCATCGTCAGCACCATCGAGCCGAAGGCGATGATGAAGGAATTGGCGGTCGCCGCGAGCCACGCGTCGCTGTGGAAATACCGCACGTAATAGCCGAGCCAATAACCGGGAGGTGGAAACTCGAACGAGATCGCGGTTGAAAACGACATCGGCACGATGATGAGGATTGGGGCTATCAGAAAGATCGCAACGATCGTGGCCAGAACGAGAGGGATGAACCGCGTCATCGCTAGCCCCACAGCCGGTCGAGGCCGGCAAAGCGGTTATAGATGACGAGCAGAATGAGCGTGACCACAAGCAACAGCGTGGCGATGGCCGAGGCAAAACCCCACGCCAGCAGATCCTCGATCTGCTGATTGATGAGTTGGGAGATCATCATATCGCGCGGCGTGCCGAGCAGGATCGGCGTGATGTAGAAGCCGAGGCAGATGGTGAAGACGAGGATCGAGCCGTTGACCACGCCGGGCAGGCTCAACGGCAGAAAGACGTGGCGGAAGGCGCGCAGGGGGCTCGCGCCAAGACTTTCAGCCGCGCGCAGATAGGACGGCTCGATTTTGCGCATGACGCCATAGAGCGCGAACACCATGTAGGGCAGGAGAATGTGCGTCATGCCCAGAATGGTCGCAAACGACGTGAACAGAAGTTGCGGCGGCGGGCCGAGGCCGGCGGCCGCATAGAAGGCATTCACCGGGCCGCGATGGCCGAGAATGATCAGCCACGCGTAAGTGCGCACCACAAAGCCGATCCAAAAGCACATGCCGACGGCGACCAGAAAGGCCACCGCGACCCAGTCGCTGCGGCGTGCCATCACGTAGGCGAGCGGATAGCCGAGCCCAAGGCAGCTCAGGGTGACGATGAACGACACCTTGAAGGTGTTGAGCATGACGTGGGCATAGAGCGGCACGGTGAACAGCCGCCGGTAATTCTCAAGCGAGACCCGCGGATCGGTGAAACTCAACAGCAGCACGTAGCCGATCGGAATGATGAACAGCACGAGCAGGTAGAGAACCGCCGGCGTCACCAAGAGCCCGGCTGTGAGGGCAGAGCCCGCGCCGGCGCGCGCCGCCTTCGGTTGCGGCGGCGGCGGGTTCAACTCGTTATCGGCGGTGGCAGCAAGACTGGCGATAGAAGCCCCCGTCACCTTGCGCGCCTCGTTTGCAGGTCGTCTCGCAAATTAGGTAGCATGGGCGGCTTCGCGGCGCCACGCGAACGCGTGCATGTCTCCCCTCCGTATGAGGTGATGCGATGACAGGTTGGGTAAGGATATCTCGACGGGCGGTCCTCAGGGCCGGCGCCACCGGCCTCTTCGCCGCGCCGGCCGTATGGCAACGGGCGGCGCTTGCGGAGGGCAAGCCGCTCTACGTCAATTCTTACGGCGGCGTCTGGGAAACCTCTTGGCGCAAGGCGTTTTTTGATCCCTTCACCGCGGCGAGCGGCATTGCGATCAAGACGGTGCCGGGCGTTTCGTTCGCCAAGCTGAAGGCGGAAGTGCAGACCGGCAATTATCAGTATGACGAGAGCAATCTCGGCGACAGCGAGTATGCGCAAGCCGTTCACGACGGACTGCTCGACCCTGTCGACAGAGTTGCCGCCAAGACCGCGCAACTGCCGCCAAAGCTGGTGCGCGAGTTCGGCATCGTCAGCTATTCGCTCGGCACCAACATCGTCTACCGCAAGGACAAGTTTCCGAACGGCGGGCCGCAGAACTGGGCGGATTTCTGGAACGTGAAAAAATTTCCCGGCCCGCGCTGCCTGTTCGACCGCTCATTCACCTGCCTGGCGTTTGCGCTCCTTGCCGACGGCGTGCCGCGTGACAAGCTTTATCCGATGGATCTCGATCGCGCCTTCCGCAAGATGGATGAGCTCAAGCCGCACATCAAAGTGTGGTGGCACGACGGTGCGCAGTCGCAGCAGCTCATCCGCGACGCCGAAGTTGACATGATCGCGATGTGGAGCGCGCGCGCCGTCGATCTGATCAAGGACAATGTGCCGCTCGAACTGGTCTGGGACGGCGCCGAGCTGTACTGGGCCAATCTCGTCGTGCCCAAGGGCGATCCGAACGCCAAGGCCGCGTGGCAGTTCGCCGGCTTCGTGGCGCAGGCCAAGCCGCAGGCCGATTTCGCGATGCTGTTGCCGTACGGGCCGGCCAATCCGGGGGCGCGCGCGCTGATGCCCGAGGCAAAGCTCCGCCTGACGCCGGCTTGGCCCGGCAACGAAGCGGTCATGTTCCAGCACGACACCGCTTGGCTCGCGCCGCGGCTCGCCGAAATTCGTGAACGCTGGACGCAATGGATGACAGGATGAGTGGACCAAAATGAAAATCGTCGACCTCTCGCACACGATGAGTATCCACACGCCCGGCTGGGTCGGTTACGCCGGCAACAAGATGTACTACGCGCAGAACCTGCAAACCGTCGGCATTGTCGCGCAGCGCATCGAGACCTCGCTGCACGCCGGCACGCATTTCGACGGCGCCATGCATGCCACCGACGGGCGCACCGGCGATATGGCGTCGCTGCCGCTCGACTATCTGGTCAATCACGGCGTCGTCGTCGATCTGTCGCCGCAGGTCACCGACTGGACCGCGATCACGCCTGAGATGATCGAGAAGGCCGGCGCCGACATCCGCGAAGGCGACATTCTCATTCTGCACACCGGCTGGCACAAATATTACGAAGGCCAGAGCCAGCAGGATCTGGTGCGCTATTTCTGCTACCACCCCGGGCCGAATTTCGCGACGCTCGAATGGATGCTGAAAAAGAAGATCAAATGGTTCGGCATGGACACCGGCTCCTGCGACCACCCGATGAACACCTCGATCCGCACCATGCGGCCGGACATCGCGCACGAATTCGAACAGGTCATGGGCAAGAAGCCGGCCGACTATTTCGGCACGTTCGAATACATCCACAAGCGATCCGGCCGCAAAGTGCGCGCCGACGTGTTTCCGTTCCATAATTACGCGTTCCAGGAAGGGCTGCTGCACGCCGAGAATCTGGGCGGCGATCTGGAGACCGTGCTCGGCAAGCGCTGCATCATCGGCGCGTTTCCGTGGCGCTACGAGGGGCTGGAATCCTGTCCTTGCCGCATTCTGGCGATCTTCGATGCCGGCGACGCGCCGGTCGAAGCGCTCGGCAATGCGGCGCGCGCGACTGCCAAGCGCTGAGCAAGGAGCCCGCCCATGCCAAAGATTAAGACGAGCGACGGCACCAACCTCTATTACGAGGAAGCCGGCACCGGAACGCCTGTGGTCTTCGTTCACGAATTTGCCGGTGACTACCGCACCTGGGAGCCGCAGGTGCGCTATTTCTCGCGGCTGCATCGCTGCGTCACCTATAGCCAGCGCGGCTATCCGCCGTCCGATGTGCCGACCGATCCGGACCGTTACGGCCAGGACATCGCGCGCGGCGACGTGATTGCGCTGATGGACGCGCTCGGCATTGCCAAGGCGCACGTCGTCGGCCACTCGATGGGCGCCTATACGGCGCTGCATGTCGGCATCCATCACCCGGCCCGTTGCATCTCCGTGACCGCGGCCGGCTGCGGCTGGGGTTCGCTGGCCGACCCGGCGGCGCGCGAAGGCATGCGCAAGGTGGCGTTGGAAAACGCCAAGATGTTCACCGAGAAGACCATGGCCGAGTCCGCCGCGATCTACGGCGACGGCGCGATGCGCCACGCTCAGAAATTCAAGGACCCGCGCGGCTTTGAAGAGTTCATGCGCATGCTGTCCGAACACTCGCCGGTCGGCCACGCGCTCACGATGGAGCGGCTGCAAGCGAGGCGTCCGACATTCTGGGACATGGAAGCCGACTTGAAGAAATTCTCGGTACCGCTGCTCATCGTCGTCGGTGACGAGGACGAATCCTGCCTCGACGGCAGCGTGTTCTTAAAGCGCACCGCGCCGACGGCGGGTCTCTATGTCATCCCGCGCTCCGGCCACAACATTCCGACCGAGGAGCCGTGGGCCTTCAACACCGCGCTCGCCGACCTGTTTGCCGCCGCCGAAGCGGGTCGCTGGATGGCGCACAGGAAGCCGTAGTAAGTTCAATCACCACCAGTCATCATCCGCGAATGCGGATGATCCAGTAATCACTGACTTATCGTGTTTACTGGATGCTCCGCCTCCGCGGAGCATGGCAATCCTCGTGCCGCCATCCCTTGTCACGTCGCATCGTGAAAAATGATGCCGAGCGTGTGCCGGTGGCCGGAGCGCAGCCGGCTGACGCCGTGGCGCAGGTTGACGCGATACGTTCCCTTGCTGCCCTGCACCGGACGGTTATGCACGGCGAACACCACCGCATCGCCTTGCCGCAACGGCACCACCTCAACGCGGCTTTGCATGCGCGGGCGCTGTTCGGTCAGCGCAAATTCGCCACCGGCAAAATCCTTTCCCGGCTCGGAGAGCAGCACCGTCGCCTGCAAGGGAAAAGCGAGCTCGCCGTACAGATCCTGATGCAGACAGTTGAAGTCGCCTTCAGTGTATTGCAGGAGCAAAGGTGTCGGCCGAAGCTGGCCCGCGGCATGGCAGACTTTCAGATAGTCGGCGTGCTTTGCCGGGTACCGACCATCGAGCTTCATCCGCTCGTTCCAGGCGTTGGCGATCGGCGCAACACGCGCGTAGAGCGCCGTGCGGACATCGTCGATAAGGTCCGGCAGCGGATATTTGAAATACTTGTACTCGCCCTTGCCGAAGCCGTGGCGCGCCATGTGAATGTGGCTGCGGAAACTTTCGTCGTGCGGATAGAGGGCGGCCAGTTCCCGGCATTCTGCGGCGGTCAACAGTTTCGGCAACACCGCGCAGCCGTGAGCATTCATCTCCGCGGTGGTTGCGTCCCAATCGTAACCATCCATGCGTTCCTGAATTATCGTCACGCCGCGCTCCGAAAAATCTGCACAGGGATAAAATGATTGCGCCCGCGCCAGATCGCCACCCGAATCCTGCGCCGGACAAAGGCGTCAGCGCGGCGCGGAACCCCGTTTTGCCAGCGCGCGCAGCTGCTGCGGCGTGACCGGCAGGCGCGTCACCGCGCCGGGCATTTGCAGCGCGTCGTCAATCGCCGATGCGATGACGGCGCCGACCGGATTGGCGCCGCCTTCGCCCGCGCCTTTGAGCCCGAGCGCGTTGAGCGGCGAGGGCGCATCCTCGGTGATCAGCGTCTCGACCGGCGGCACCTCGCGTGCGGTCGGCATCAGATAATCGGCAAACGTCACCGCAAGCGGCTCGCCGCGGCCGTCGTAGAGAAATTCCTCCAGCAGCGCGCCGCCGACGCCCTGCGCGACGCCGCCGGTGATCTGACCCTCGACCAGCATCGGATTGACCGCCTTGCCGATATCGTAGGCGACGAGGTAGCGCTCGATCGCCACCGCGCCGGTCTCGCGGTCGACGCGCACCACCGCGACGTGAACGCCGTACGGATAGGCCATGTGGGTCTGCTCGACCCAGCCTTCGGCCGTGAGGCCCGGCAAATCGTCGCCGAGCAGTTTCGACGCCGGCCCGCGCGCCTTGGCCACGTCGCCGAGCGCGACCGACGGCCCGTGCGCCGCGATCTTGCTCACAACCCGGCCGTCGACCACGTCGAGCGTTTCGGGCGGGCTCTGCAACAGCGCCGCGGCGGTGGCGATCGCCTTGGCGCGCAGTTTCGTTGCCGCGACGCGCGTTGCTTCGCCGGTCATCACCGTGACGCGCGAGGCGAAGGCGCCCATGCCGTAGGCGATGCGGTCGGTCTGGCCGTGTACGACGCGCACGCGGGCGTAATCGACGCCGAGCGTGTCGGCACAGATCTGCGCCAATGCGGTTTCCATGCCTTGGCCAACCGAAGCGGAACCGGAAACGATTTCGACGGCGCCTTTGTCGTCGACCGAGATGCGCACGCCGTCGAACGGCCCGAGCCCGCTTTTCTCGACAAACATCGCGATGCCGGCGCCGACCGCTTCGCCTTCGGCGCGGCGGTGGGCAAGCTTCGCCTGCAAAGCCTGCCAGCCGGCTGCGGCGAGCGCCTTGTCGAGCAGCCCCGCATAGTCGCCGGAATCGTAGGTCAGTTCGGTGCCGAGGGTATCGAAATCGCGGGCATACGGCATCTCGCTTGAAGCGATGAGATTGCGGCGGCGGATTTCGACCGGATCGATATTGAGCTTCGCCGCGATTGCATCCATCAGCCGCTCGCGCACGAACGTGCTCTCGTAGCGGCCCGGCGCCCGATAGGTGCCGCACGGCGTCTTGTTGGTCAGCCGAATGCGGCCGGTCATCCGATAGGCGCGCATGCGATAGGGGCCGGGCAGCATCGCGGCGGCGAGATCGGGCACGGTCGCGGCGTGGGTGCGCACATAGGCGCCCTGATCATGAAAGAACGTGCCATCGATGGCGAGCAGCCGGCCGCCGGCGTCGACCGCCGCGCGCACGGCAAAATGCTGTTGCCGCGAATGGTTCGCCGCCATCAGGTGCTCGCGGCGGTCCTCGATCCACTTCACCGGGCGATTGAGTCGGAGCGCGGCGAGGCAGACGAGCACGTCCTCGGGGTAGAGTTCGCCGCGGATGCCGAAGCCGCCGCCGACATGGCCTTCGTGCAGATGTACGGAGGAGGGCGCGCGGTTGAGCATGCGCGCGAGGCAATCCCTGTTCCAGTGCAGCACTTTGGCGGCGCCGTACATTTCAAGAATGCCGCGCGCCACCCGGGCGATGGCGCCGCGCGTCTCGAGCGGCACGCCGGTATGGCGGCCGATGGCGAGATCAAGCGCGACGACCGCGTGCGCAGCGCTAAAGGCCGCGTCGATATCGCCAAAGCTTTTGCGCAGCGAGGTGACCTCGGTCGAATGGTCATCGTCGAATTTGCCCGGCTCGCCGGTGGCGTCGAGCAGAACCGGCAGATCGGCGACGTCGACGCTCACCAGGTCGGCGGCGTCCTCGGCAAGATATGGGTCGGTGGCGAACACCACCGCGACCGGCTCGCCGACATAGCGCACGCGGTCGGTGGCGAGGATCGGTTGGCGATACGGATCGAGCCCTTCGATGCGGGTGAGGCGGAAATCGATCGGCGGCACATCGGCGACATCGGCCGCAGTCCAGACCGCGACAACGCCGGGCGCGGCGCGCGCCGTCTTGGTGTCGATCGAAACGATACGGCCGTGCGCGTGCGCGGACCGCACCACGCGCATGTGCAACTGGTGCGCAAAGCCGACATCGGCTGCGAACCGGCCGCGCCCGGTGACGAGCGGCCGGTCTTCAATCCGTGGCACCGAACGTCCGATGAAGCCCATTGCGCCCAGCCAATCTCTCTGTCGGCGACAATACTATGGGGCCGGCGCCAGCGCGTCGAGGTGACGGGTTTCGTTGATGCGGACGATGCGGAACGTAGCACCGCCAATGTCGATTTCGTTGAGGCAGCACGGCTCCTGCGCGATGCGCCGGTAGGCCGACAGCGGCATGTCGAGACACTGCATCAAAAGGGCGCGGTTCACGCTGTCATGGCCGACCAGCACAATCGTGTCGCCGGGATGCCGGGCCAGCACAAAGCGCAAGACGTTGGCGGCGCGTGCAGCGAGGTCCTGCAGCGATTCGCCGTCGGGAAAACGGATGAGTTCGGGCGTCGCGAGCCATGCCGCATAGAGCGCTGGATCGTCGGCCTTCGCCGCGTCGAAAGTTTTGAACTGCCAGGCCCCATAGTCGATGTCGTTGAGATCGGCGCAAACCTCGGCCGATGCGCTGGTTGCCTGCGCGACCGCGGCGCCGGTGTCGATGCAGCGCGCCATCGGGCTCGTGTAGATTTTCGCGGGCCGCCACGCTTCGGCGATGCGCGCGGCGACCGCGGCGGCTTCCTTGCGCCCGCGCGCGGTCAGTTCAAGCTGCTGGCGGCCGCGAAAGCGCTCAGGGTAGATTCCTTCGACGTGGCCGTGACGGGTGAGCAGTATCTTGGTCATGGCTTGACCGCTACACCCGCCGCAACGGCAGGGTCCACGCCAAGAGCGACTCGATGCCGGCGAACGCCGCGATGGTGAGGAAGGCGGAACGGAAGGCGTCGGCAATTTCCGCCTGCACGATCGCCTGGCGCGCCGGCGTAAGTGTTGCGATCGCCTGCGGGCCCAGCTCCATGATGGCGCCAAGCATGCCCGCGGTTTCGCGGTCGCTGCCGGCGAGAATGGCGAACACCACGGCGGCGACGAGTGCCGTTCCGAAGGCCGCGCCTACCGAGCGCGAGAATTGCACCATGGCGGCGCCGGTGCCCAGTCGCCGCGGGCCGGCGACCATCTGCACGGTCAATTGCACGACACCCATCACCGTCCCCATGCAGAACGCGATGGCGCCCCATATCCAGGGCAGCACGGCGGTTGAAAGATACGGGGTCCAGAAGGCGAGGAATACCAAACCCAGCGTCGCCAGCGGCATTCCGATGGAAGGAAAAATCGCCGTGCGGCCGGTTCTCGTCACGATCTGCCCGGTAATCAGCGAGCCGACGCCGATGCCCAATGTCAGCGGCAGCAGAAGGAGGCCTGTCTCCGCCGGCGAAGCGCCGCGCACCGCGCGCAGATAGATCGGCAGAAACGTAATCAGCGCCACCAGCACGGCGCCATGGCACGCCGCCATGCCGTCGCAACGCCAGATCGACGGCTCCCTGAACAGCCGAGGGGGGATCAATGGCGACGTACTGCGCGCTTCCTGCCACAACAGCGCCGCCAGCATGAAGATGCCGAAGGCAATAAGACCGAGCGCCAACGGCAACGTGCTCGACTGCATGCGCTGCAACTGTTCGAGCGCAAGAATCACGGGGCTGACGAACATGATGAACAGCACGAGCCCCGGAATGTCGAAGGTGGTGCGGCGCTGATCGGGCGGCCGCGACGCGAGCCGCAGCACCAGCACCATGGCGATGAGCCCGAGCGGCACATTCACCAGAAAGATCGACTGCCAGCCGAACGCCTCGGTCAGATAGCCGCCGGCGACCGGCCCGAACGTGCTGGAACTGACGGATACGCCGGCGAGATAGCCCTGGTAACGGCCGCGCTCGCGCGGCGGTATGGTTTCGCCGATCAACGACTGCGACAGCGTCATCAGGCCGCCGCCGCCGAAACCCTGGATGACGCGGAACACCGTCAACCACACGATATTGGGCGAGATCGCGCACAGGACCGACCCGATCATGAAGATCGACAACGCCGCGATCATCATGCTGCGGCGGCCGAACGTGTCGCCGAGCCGTCCATAGACCGGCGCCGCGATGGTGTTGGCGATCAGGTAGGATACCACCACCCAGGAGGCGCGCTCGACGTTGCCGAGATCCGACGCGATGGTCGGCAGCGCAGTAGCGACGATCGTCTGATCCGCCACCGCGAGAAACATCGGCAGCATGATCGACGGGAAAATGGTGAGAAACAGATGCCGCGGTGGCTTGGCTTGTTCCGATTCTTCGCTGGCCGCAGGCGCGCCGGATACACCGGCATCGGCGGGTCGAACGTCGAGGGCCTCATCGTTTGACTGATTCATAAACCGATTCTTGCCAAACGATCCCCGAAGGGGAGCCCGCATCCCGCCATTTATACGCTTTGCATTCGCGCCTCAAACTCAGCGCCTACCGTGACGCCTGCGGAAATCTGCCCTGTATCGCGATCCGCTGCATCAGGAAAGAGCCCGACGCTGACGCCATTGTGACAAAACGCGGGGGGGCCTGGGCTGTTCCGAGAGCTTTTCTTCGCGACGACCTTCAACACCGTCGTGATTGGTCTATATTAATCCGATTGAGGGTGGGCACCACCGCTTCCTTGCGAGGAGGCGGCAGGCTGTACGGCGCAGCAGGACAGTGGAGCCATCTCATGCCTCAAGACAATCCACGTAGCGATCGCGCTCGCAACGGTAGCCCACGCGGCGATCGCGGCCGCACCGAACGACCGCGCGACGAAAAACCGTCATCGGTAACGAACGACGTGCCGTTCAATGATGACGGCGCCCGCAGCGTCGCCTTCGGTCTGCGCCTGCAGAAGGAGATGCTCGGTCTGCTTTCGGACATGGGCCAGGATTGGTTTGCGCGTGCCACTGCGGAAGCCCAGTTGGCGCTCGGGCTGCCGAACCGGTTGACGGCCGCACGCTCCATTCCCGATGCGGTCACCGCATACCAGGAATGGTTTGGCGAATGGGTGGATCGGTGCGGGCAAGACACCCAGCGCCTGCTTTCGGAAGGCCAGAGAATGTTTGTCACCGGCACACGCAGTTTCACTGGCAACGATAAGCGCTAGGGAAGCTTTTGGATTTGCTGCATTAGTCCGCGCCGCGCTCAGGCTGATGTCGGCAACATCGGCTACCGGACCTGACTAATCCAAATACAGCCGTTCTGTCGGCCGGGTGCGGTGCCTGCTGCCTATTTGCTGCTCTTTACGAGTGCTTTTTTAGCGCACCCGAGCGTGGCCGGCCGTCATTGCTGGCGGCCGGTTTCTTCTGCGCTTGCGCAAACGCGGTCCGGCTTCACTCAGCCGAGGAAACCGACGCGCTCCTGCTCGCGCGCCTCTTCGGCGGTCTTCGGCTGTGCCGGCAATTGCAGCACGCTGGCTGCCTGTCCTTCGCACAGCAAGGTCAACAGCACGATGCGCCCATCGGGGAATTCGAGCGCGTCGTGATGCGCGGCCAACTTGTCTTTGTTGACTTGGCGGAAGATGGCGGTCTGGTAGTTGATCGTCTTGGTCTTCCAGCCCAGGAGGCCTGCGGGCAGGCAGGCAACGTCGCCGGCAAAAGCCAGCTCCGTTCCGGGCATGATACAGACGGCCATTCCAGGATCGTCTGCGGCAGAGAAACCGCGTGTTCCCGTGCCGAAGTCGCGAGTTACAAGTTTGTCGCCGACTTTCGCCGGCCTCGACCGTACGCTTTGAAGACTAAAGTCGCACATGGCGGCTCCTTTCTCCCTGGGGACGCATCTCCCAGGTCTCCGGTGCACAGCCCCGCAACCCCTTGGGTAACAAGTTTAAGCAAGTTTGGTGCCGTCTCGGATGAACAAAAGCCCATCCAGGCGGCGAAGCACACGGTGCGTTCGGTCTGTGCCGATTTCATGGCGCTGCAAAATCACGGCTCGGTGTTTGATCATGCGCTGCGAGCAGAGCACGCGCCGGGGTGCGGCCGCGCCAGTGCCTTACAATGACACCTTTTTTGGGCGCGGTGCCTGCCGCGCGGGCAATTGCTACCGGCTTATTTGCAGGTTCGGCTCTATTTGACGGTTATGCCGCCAACCATGCCGTACCAATCGTGGTCGGCGCAGCGCAGATCGTAAGTGCCGGGCTTTGTCGGCGTTAGAAACAGGTCCTTCTTGTCGCCCGGCTGCATCAGTACCTCGGCCTGCTCCCGGTTTAAAATGTCGGGATTGTCGATCTTGGCGGTGGCGAAGAATACCGGCGCGGTAAATTCATGAGTCTCCTTGCCGTGGTTCTCCAGGTGAATCTGGTAATGAACGCCGCGCTCGAACGTCAGGTGATTGGGCCGGAACTCGTAGTCGACCATAACGACGTCGATCTTCACCGGCGCGGGTGCAGCGCTCACCAGCGCTACGCCGGCGAGCGCGGCCGCAAGTGCGGCGAGACTGCCGCCGGCGCGACCGCGACGCATCATGACCATCCGTACCTCCCCTCTGTTGCCGGACCTCTTATCGGTCGGATCCTGGCAAACCCCTTTATACGGTATTCGACATAGCGCAGACCGGCCTATGCCATAGCATGGCCGGCGCAAAAAAACGGCCGCAAGGATGGAGGAGAGATGCATAATTCGCGGGGATTACACGGTTTGGCATAAGGCCGCCGCCTACACGAGATAATAGTAGGGAATGGGTTAGACGACTATTTGCCATTCCATCTGATGACTTTGCCGGGCGCCTGATTACGATCCTCCACTCGGATGCAGCGCGGCCGAGATTTTGCCGACGAATTCACTTAACTCTTCGCCGTCAAGATCGCTGACGGCCCAGAAATCCAACCCCTGGGCCGCCCAGTGGCGCACATTATAGCCCTGCACCGGGCGCACGCTCACCAGCGTGTGCTTGCTGCCCAGCCGCCGGGCAACGAACAGATTGATAATGTGCTTGCGGCGGCGATAGACCACGGACGCGACCGGCTCGCCGTCAATGTAATCGAGCCGGCCGCCGAGCAGCGTAAAGCCCACGGCAGTCAAGTCGATCACCGGCGGCGCGACGTCGACCTTGCCGTCGAACCACGGCTTCACGGTGTGCTGATCGCTCGTCTCCACGTCCATCAGATGGCCGGGCTGCAACGACCGGATGTGGGCGGAGACGACTTCGTCGGCGATCGTCTGGTCCGGATCGGTGCGGAAGACCGTGAGCAGCAGGCTCGCGGCCAGGGCGCCGGACAGCGCCGTGCCGGCCGCGAAGCCGCCAAAGAAACTGCGGCGCGACGGCCGAACCAAGGCCGTGACCGGCCCGGTGCGTGCCGAGATTCCGGGCAAGGCCGCCTCGATCCGGCCGCGCAGGCTTGCGGGTGCCGCCTCTTTCAGGTCGACGGCCGCAATGGCGCCGCGCATGGCGCTGAACGCATTGAGCTTTTCGGCGCAGGCTGGGCAGTCGGCGACGTGCGCTTCGACGTCGCGCGCGTGTCCCGCGTCAAGTTCGCCGTCGAGCAGCGCGTGAATCAGAATTTCACATTCGGCGCAATTCATGACGCCGCTCCTTCCGCGACGTTCCAGGCCGCGCGCAGCATGGATCGCGCCCGGGCCAGACGCGACATGACGGTTCCGACCGGCACGCCGGCGACCTGGGCAATGTCCTGATACGACAAATCGTTGATCTCGCGCAGGACGAGGATTTCGCGAAACGGCTGCGGCAGCGCGGCGACCAGTTTCCGCATTGTCTCGCTGTCGTGTTGGTGCAGCAGCGCGGCTTCCGGCGAAGCTTGCGGCTCCTGCCACAGCGGCACGTCTTCCGCGTCGGTTTCGGGCGGGTCGTCAGCGGGCACGGCCTGCCGGCCGCGCCGCGCGAATTCCGCATTGCAGACGTTGCGCAGAATGGTCAGCAACCACGGCTTCATTGCCGGACCGCGATAGCTGTCGAAATGGCGCAGCGCACGAAGATAACATTCCTGCACCGCATCCTCGGCGTCGGCGACGTTGCGCATGAGATAGCGCGCCAGCGTAAACACGTCGTCAAGGTGAGGCAGCGCGGCGTCGCGAAAACGCCGCGCTCTGTCGTGTTCCGCATCGGCATAACCTGCCATCGTCTCGCGCCCGGTCCGCCCGCACTGTCGCATATCGCTCGGCGCCCTGCCGCTGACGGCCGGGCCCAAAGACGTCGCCGGCAGCCGAGCCAGCATCAAGGCTTCGCGGCGCTGCCGGTCGCCGCTTCTACCACGACCGTTCCCACCATGGTGGGGTGGAGGTAGCAGAAGAACTGATAAGTGCCGGGCGTGGTGAACGTGAACGAAAAGCTGTCGTCCGTGGTCAGCGGTTTTGACCGGGTAAACGCGTTACTGGACGACGCGATGCCGTGCGGAATGTCGTCGTGGTTGCTCCACGTCACCGTGGTGCCGGCCTTCACCGTCAACTGCTTCGGATTGAAGGTGAAGTTGTCGATCGAGATCGCGCCGGCCGGAGCCTTCTGCGCAAAGGCGGGCAGCATCATCACCGCCAGAAGAGGCGCGCAGGCGGCGCCAAGCGCCGCCGCAAGGATCGCGCTTCTCACGTTAGTTGAAATCGCCATGTGATGGTCTCTTTCAGCTCTGCAACTGCGAATCGACGATCGCCAGCCGCTGGGTATTTTGTTGATAGGTGACGTTGGCGATGCCGAGCATGCTGCGCAGCTTGTCGGCAGGGACTTTCATCGGTCCGGGCGAGGGCGCCGTGCCGGGCACCGGCTGCGGGAAGGCGGTCGAGCGGGCGGTGTGGAAGGTGACGTTGCCTTCGACCTTCTGCATGACCTGATGGATGTGCCCGTTGAGCACGGTCACCGAACCGAAGCGCTTGAGATAGGACAAAGCCTGTGCGCCGTCGTCCGTGCCCCAACCCCATTTTGGATAGACCGTCCACAGCGGCACGTGTGCGAACACCACGATTGGCGTCGAGGCGGAGCGGCCCTTTAGATCGGCTTCGAGCCATTCGAGCTGATCGTGGCCGAGATTGCCGAGCCCGCCGGCCTTCAGATCATGGACGTTGACCAGTCCGACGAAATGCACGCCGTTGGCGTCGAAGCTGTACCAGCCGTAGCCCTTGGTGCCGCGGCCATAGCGGTCGAGAAACAATTTCTGTTCGGCATCGACGAAATCGTGCTCGCCGGGAACGTAGTGTACGTCGAGCTTGGCTTCCGCGATCGTTTTGTCGGCGTCGTCGAACTGCGCCGCCGTCGACAGATGGCTGATGTCGCCGGTATGAATCATGAAGGCGGGCTTGTTCGGCAGCGCTTTGACGCGGCCGATGCACTCCTGCAGCGTGCCGACGGCATTCGGATACGGCGTCTTGAAGTCGAAGCCGATATGGCTGTCGCTGATCTGCACGAAGCTCAGCCCGTTTCCTTCCGCCGCGATCGCCTCGTCGATGAGGCCCGCGGCGCGCGGAATCCCCCCGGAAACGGTCCACAGCACACCGGTGCCGACCCATGTCATGCATTCGAGAACTTTGCGCCGGCTGACGCCGTCGTCGCGGTCCTGTTCGCTCATTGCCTGTCTCCTGCCGAGCTTCACAAAGCCATGTCGGCTTCGCGGACCTGATCGGCGCAGACGAACCTTTATTCCCGGGGGCGGATTATTTTTGGTGGGCGGGGGCATGAGTCGGCTGCTATACCGGCTGTTCGGCCCCCAAAGCCCTGCCGGGCGCGCCAGCAACGCGAGAGAAATGCTGCAAACGTCGCATCTGCCGTCGGTCGAGACGCGGAAGTCGTGGACGGTCGCGACCGTCGCGCTCATCGTCATGGCGGTCGCCTTTGGCGCGCCGTGGATTACCGTGGTGGGGTTGAAAGCGATCGCCGCCGAGGTCAACGGCGAGCGCTCGATCCCGGCCTTGGCCGGGGCGCTGGTCTGGCTCGGGTCCGGCGTCGGCGGCATCCTGATGGGCCGCATCGCGGAGCGCGTCGGCGTGCGCTGGACCGTGATCGGCGGCTCGCTCATGATCGCCGTCGGACTTGCGCTGTCGACACTCGGTCCGTCGCTGCCGCTCTATATCGGGCACGGCCTGTTCATCGGCATGCTCGGCCTGGGCGGCATCAATGCGCCATTCTACATTTATGTCAGCCGCTGGTTCGACCGGCGGCGCGGCTCGGCGCTGGCGCTGATCTCTTCAGGCAGTTTCCTTGCCGGCGCGATCTGGCCGTCGATTTTCGAACGCGCCATTGCGTATGCAGGATGGCGGCACGCCATGTTGTACTACGCGGCGGTGGAACTCATCGTCATCGTGCCCGCCGCCATCATCGTGCTCGAAGCGCCGCCGGAGAGTCCGCTTCGCTTCACGGCGTCAAGCGCCGCGCGCAGCCGCGATCGCGTGCTCGGCTGGCCGCCCAATCTCGTGTTCGTGCTGCAGGCCTGCGCGATCTTCACCTGCTGCGTGCCGATGTCGATGCCGCAGGCGCATCTCGTGGCATATTGCAGCGATCTCGGCATCAGCCCGGTGCACGGCGCGGCGATGCTGTCGGTGCTGCTCGCCATGGCGTTCATCAGCCGCCAAGTGTGGGGCGCGATGTCCGACCGGCTCGGCGGTCTATATACAATGCTGGCCGGATCGGCGTGTCAGACGGTAGGCCTCGCGGCATTTCTGCTGACGCAGAATGAACTTGGTCTGTTCGCTGTCTCGGCGGCGTTCGGCTTCGGTTTCAGCGGACTGGTCCCCGCTAATATCCTCGCCTCGCGCGAGCTGTTCCCGGTCGGCGAAGCCTATTGGCGGATTCCGACGCTGCTCTTGTGCAGCGGCACCGGGATGGCGACGGGCGGCTGGATCGGCGGCGTGCTGTACGATCATTTCGGCTATTACGCGCCGGCTTTCGCCACCGGCGTCGCGGTCAGCATGATCAATTTCATGATCATCAGTACGCTTGCCTTCCGACGGAGCCAGTTCGCGCCCGCGGCGGCGTGACGCTTCGTCAGCGCGCGAACCGGACCGTGTGAACCGGGTGGCTGCGTGTGACCGGCCGCCGCGCCGGGATACGTTTCGCCAGGTGCGCCTCGGCTCGCGCCGCGCAGAAATCCTCAACCGCCGCGACGACCGCGGCGCTCTCGGTTGCGACCCGTTCGGGGTCGGCCAGCGCCAGTTCCTCGCGGCGGTTGACGATCGAGCCGGCTTCCAGCAGCACGGCAGGCATGTGGGTCAGCCGCAGGACCACGAGCTGATCGTAGCGATAGACGCCGGCCGCTTCGTCGACCAGCTCCCGGCGGCGGTGCCGCATCAGCGGCAGAATGTAGTGCGGGGTGTAGCCCAAGCCGCGCGCCTGCAGTGCCTCGCCGAGCATGTGGCCGAACATCAGGCTGCCGGCGCGGTCTGGACCGTCATAGGAGACGAACAGCGCGTAGCCCGGATAATTGTCATTATAGTGATATTCCTGCCCCTCATAATTCCAGGTCTGCAGCAGATCGTCCGGCACGGAATCGTGGTGGATGGAAAGAAACAGATCGGCGTGCATCTTGTTGGCGCGCACCGCGCGTTCGAGCAGGCCGAGCGGCGGCGCAGCCGCGGTGATCAAGAGCTCCGTCTTGTCGAAGCCCGCCGTCACCAGCGCCTGTTTGATGCTGTCTCCGAGCCGCAGATTGAATGAATATTCGGTCGCGCCCCGCGCGCTGATCGCACCCGGTACCGCTACCGTATGGCCGACATCGACCGCGACGCGGAATGCTGTGGGCTGGCACGCCGCCGGCCGCTGCCCCGGAGGCACTGCCGGCTCCTCGCTTCGCGCCGGCGATCTCGCGCCGGCGAGCAGCGCCGCCAGAGCCGGCAGGAGCACAATCGCCGCGTACCGCCGGAGCCCGGTCATGGTCTTGCCTGCTGCATGATGGGCCACCCAATATGTTGGCCGACATGGACCTCATACGTCCAATATCTGGCTTCTTTTTGGTTGTCACGGGCGCGGTCTTGTGCGCACGCCGTTCCTGTCGTACCAAACATTCGCTGCCGCCGCCGCCAACGTCGCCCTGGCTGGGGGAAGCGTTCCTGGCGCTTTCGTGTCTGGCGCTTTTCAGCGGCTAAGCGTTTCAACGGGTGAGCATTTCCATGGGCAAGTTTGTCGGCATTTCGGTTGCTCTCTTCGTGCTGGCCGTGCTGTTCGTCGGCCTGACCCAAGGGGCGGCGATGGCCGCGATCTTTGCCGCCTTCGGCGCGCTGCCGTGGCTGCAGAAAATCGCCTGGGCGGTGATCGTGCTGGTGCCGCTCGTCATGCTGCCATTCGCGGTGTGGCTGTGGGACCGGCTGGTGCGCCAGCAGCAATCCGGCATGACGCTGCAGCAGCGTCTCGAAGGCGTGCGCGCCAGCGTCAAAGAGGCCACCAAAGCCCAGACCGAGGCCGAAGCCGACGTGCAGCAATTGACGCGCAGCGATCCCGAGGACGCCATCGCCGCATTGCAGCGGCGCGTCAGCGAGGCGGAACGGTTTGCGCAAATTCAGCAGAGCCGCAACGCCATCACCGATCTCGACAGCCGTGTCGCCGCCATCCGTGCCCAGCAGCAGGCGCTCAAGGAGCGCCTCGCTCCCGTTCTCGATACCCGGCGCTCGATCGAGCAGCTGTTTACCGAGCTTGACGGCCGCCAGAGCGACATCGAACGCTCGCTTGCTGAAATTGCCAGCGGCGACGATGGCACCGCACTGGAGATTCGGCTGAAAAACCTCACCGAGTTTGTCCGGCAGGGCAATGCGCGCTGCGATCAGATCGAGCAGGCGTCGAAGACGCTGGCCTCGTTGAGCGAGGCGGGCGCCGCAATGGGCGCGCGGCTTGCGCCGTTCGCCGCGGCGGAGGACGGCATTACAAGTCGCGTCCGGCAGCTTGGCGAAACCAACGATCGGCTCATCGCCCAGATCGGCTCGCTGGAACGGCTGCCCGAGGGGCTGCTTTCCGACCGCGTGCAGAAATTCTCTGCCGACAGCAAGAAACTCGGCGACGGCGTTACCCACCTGCACGATGAGTTTTGCAAGCTCGCCGATCTGCGTAAGGACGTTGCAGGGTTTGTCGCCACCTTCGAACGCGCGCTCGCCGCGTTGTCGAACGCCAAGGATATGCACGGCGCGCCCGATATCGATGCACGCATTGCCGATGTGACGCAGTTCATCGGGCAGACGCAAAGCCGGTTCGACGATATCGAGCGCCGCATGATCGCTTTCACCGAGTTGAAGGCGCGGCTCGGCGCTCTACAGGCGCGGCTCGTGCCGCTGGAGTCAGCCGACAGCGGCGTGGTGAAGCTCGTGACCGACTTGCAGGGCATTCTTGCCGACATGCGCAAGGACGCCGGCGGATTTGTCGCCACCTTCGAACGGGCGCTGGGCGCCCTGTCGAACGCCAAGGACCTGCATGGCGGGCTCGATATCGATGGCCGCATCGCCGACGTGACGCAGTTTATCGGCGAGACACAGAACCGGTTCGATGATATCGAACGCCGCGTGGTCTCGTTCACCGAATTGAAGGCGCGGCTCACCGATCTGCAGACGCGGCTCGCGCCGCTGGAATCCGCCGACAGCGGCGTGGTAAGACTCATCAACGATCTGCAGGACATTCGCGAGAAACTCATCGACAAGATCCGTCGCGTCGAAGGCGGCGAGGAGGGCGATCTCGCCGCGCGCGTGCGCGTTTTCGCCGATACCAAGCGCGAGCTTGAAGAGCGCGTGTCGGGCCTCACCGACCAGTTCACCAAGCTGTCGACGATCCGCAAGGACATCGCCGGCCTGTTCGACAAGCTCTCCAGCGCGGTCAACGGTTCGGCGAGTTAGATAGCGCCGCCGCGCGACCCCTGTCGTAGGCCGCGCTGTTCGGGCGAGGGTGCGGCTATTACGCCTTTGCACGGCAGCTTCGCAGCGGCGGATTTCCCTTGCCGGGAACGGGCCGCTGGGGCAAATTTTCCGCCAACGACGGCGCCGCCGAGGCGGCCATATCGCCGCGTTCCATCGATGGGAGGTTGTTATGAAGCGCATGTTGTATTCGAGCGTTGCTGCGGTGGCCATTGCCGCGTTTCTTGCCGCAACGCCGCTTCCGGCCAGCGCTCAGAACGTCCCGATCAAGAAGAATGACATCGGCGGCGTGGTCAAAGGCCCGCACGGGCCGGAAGCCGGCGTCTGGGTGATCGCCGAAACGCACGATCTGGCGACCCGCTTTGCCAAGATGGTCGTCACCGACGATCAGGGCCGCTACGTTATTCCCGATCTGCCGAAGGCCAATTATCAAGTATGGGTGCGCGGCTATGGGCTGATCGACTCGCCCAAGGTTGCGGGCGACCCTGGCAAGCATCTGAACCTGACCGCCGTGCCGGCGCCGAACGACGCGGCCGCGGCGCAGTATTACCCCGCGATCTACTGGTTCGCGATGCTGAAGATTCCCGCCGCGGACCAGTTCGGCGGCAAGAGCGATATTCCCGCCAAGGTCACCCAGGCCCAGTGGCTTACCGCCATCAAGAATCAGGCCTGCGTCGGCTGCCATCAGCTCGGCTCGATCGGCACGCGCACCATCCCGGCGGCGCTCGGCACCTTCAAGTCGGGTGAGGAAGCCTGGGCGCGGCGCATCCAGTCCGGCCAAGCCTATCAGAACATGATCAACGCGATCGGCAGCCTTGGCAGCGTGCCGCTCAAGTATTTCGGCGACTGGACCGACCGCATTGCGAAGGGCGAACTGCCGGCAAGCAAGCCGCCGCGCCCGGCCGGTGTTGAGCGCAACCTCGTCGTCACCACCTGGGACTGGAGCAGCGACAAGAAATATCTCCACGACCTGATCTCGACCGACAAGCGCAACCCGACAGTCAATGCCTACGGCAAGCTCTACGGCTCCAACGAATATTCCGGCGATCATCTGCCGGTGCTCGATCCGAAGACCGCGCAGGTCACCTACATCACTCCGCCGGAGGGAGCCGATGTTCCCGAGGCGCTGGGTCCGGGGCATGCCGCTCAGCCGAAACCGATCGCGCCATCGGCCTATTGGGGCATGGAGCAGATCTGGGACAGCAAGGTGAACAACCACAACAGCATGATCGACAGCAAAGGCAGGCTGTGGCTGACCGGCACCGATCATGCTCCCGGCACGCCGACCTATTGCCGCAAGGGCTCGGACAATCCCTACGCGAAGGTCGATCCGATCGACTCGAGCGAGCGCCAGCTCGTGATGTTCGATCCGAAGACGCAGAAATTCACCTTCATCAACACCTGCTACGGCACCCACCACCTGCAATTCGGCTTCGACAAGGACAACATCTTGTGGACCAGTGGCGGCGGCGAGCGCGCCACCTGGCTCGACACCAAGGTGTTCGACCAGACCGGCGACGTGCAGAAGGCGGAGGGCTGGGCGCCGTTCGTGCTCGACACCACCGGCTCCGGCAAGATCACCGCCGAATTCAACAAGCCGGGCCAGAAGGATCCGAGCAAGGACACGCTGATCGGCGGTTCCGGCACCTACGCGGTGATGCCGAACCCGGCCGACGGGTCGGTCTGGTATACGGTCAACGTCTTCGGTGGCGCCGGCGGCATCGTCCGCTTCGATCCGAAGACCAAGCTGTCAGAGTTCTATAAAGTGCCGATGCCGGGTTTCGGCCCGCGCGGCGGCGACATCGACAGTAAGGGTGTGGTCTGGGTGTCGCTCGGCAGCGGCGACCTCGGCAGCTTCGACCGTACGAAGTGCAAGGGCCCGCTCAATGGTCCGCAGGCGACTGGTGATCAATGCAAGGAAGGCTGGACGTTCCACAAATACCCGGGGCCGGGCTTTGCCGGCATCGGCGATAACAGCGCCGAGGCGAGCTACTACACCTGGGTCGATCAGCACAACGCGGTCGGACTCGGCAAGGACGTGCCGATCTCGACCGGCAACGAGAACGACGGCTTCGACGCGCTGGTCAACGGCAAGATGGTCGTGCTGCGCATCCCGTACCCGATGGGCTTCTACGCCAAGGGACTCGATGCCCGCATCGACGATCCGAACGGCGGCTGGAAGGGCAGAGGTCTGTGGTCGGCGGAAGGCGACCGCACGCCGTGGCTCAAGGAAGGCGGCAAGGGCGACCGGCCGATCGTCGTTCACATCCAGGTCCGGCCCAATCCGCTCGCGGATTGATCCGACCGCTTGCTCTGATGCTTGGCCGCCCGGCGCCGATGAAGCGCCGGGCGGTTTGTTGTTTGGTCTCGGCCTCACTCAACACTGACGCCGCTCGCCTTGATCGGGGCCGCCCATTTGACGATCTCGCTGTTGGCGAAACTGCCCAGAGATTTCGCCCTCGCTGGGTTGTCGGGAACGGTCTCGGCGCGGGGGCGGTGAGCCGCTCGCGGTTTGCTCCGGTGTTCGTGGGTCCTTCGTCGTCATTCTCCAGGCCCTGGCGCTGGCGTGGTTCGTTCGGCCGATTGAAGCAACGATCGCCGGCCGCGACTTATAACATCCCGATTTTGTCGTGACCTCATCGTTTATCGTGATGTCGCTTGGCACGGCGCTGTTGTTTGCCATCAGGCTGCCGCTCGCCGGCATGACGGCGGACTTGATCGGGCAGGTCGGATTTTTTCCGTGATGGCGGCGCATGGGCATGACCGCTTCTGACGCATCCGGCTTGCGAATCATGATTTTTAACGCGCGGCGATGCGCGGCGCGGATTCGCCCAAAGCAAAAATGTCTGTGGAATCAGATGGATCGAATCTCAAATGATTCGGCTTGACTCTGCGTTTTTTAGGAATAAAAGCGCCATCCTCTCGCTCCTCGTGCAAGGACGTCAGCCGGTGACTCCGGCTGGCGGGAGCGGGATGCGGTGCCCGCGAGCAAAGGGTTCGTCCCCGTTGCACTCGGGCGGTATCGGACATCAAGTCCGCCGGCACTATGACCGGCGTGCGAGGTGCTCGCTGTAACCGGGGTTGGCGCCGGCGGGAGACCCCCGCCACTAAGGCGCCAACTCCGCGAAACCTGGTCCGAGACCGCACCTTGGGATGCGTGAGTCCCAAGGGCAGAACCGCCGTGGAACGCCGACAGGCGAGCGCGCCCTGCAGGGTGCGCGCTTCGCCGGAAGGTGAAGCAGGAAGACCCGCGTCTGTCGGCGTTCTGCTTCCTTTGATTGCCGGAAGCGAGTCTAAAAGATTTGCAGCCGGTCTTGCGCCGTCTCCGATCGTGGTGATCCGGACTTTCCACCCGGGGTCATCCGACGAAGGTCGAGAGCGCGGCGTCGTTTTTGGCAATGGCGTGCCTCATGCCTCGGGTGCGAACAAAAACCGCATCGCGAGAACGGGAGCGCTTGCTTGGCTTCGAGCAAGCCGGATGCGCGTAGGGCAGCGCCGATTGCCGCCGCGGAAAGCGACGCGTTCAGCCCGTTATGTCGCCTTGTCTGGTTCTTGCCGCCTGATAGCATCCGGCGGAGTTCAAGCGGGCGTTCGCCGGCGGCGAAGCCGGGCAACAGGGGAAGAAAACGATGAGGCACCGATCCAAATTCCTGCTCATGTGCCTTACCGCGTGCCTTACGCTCTGCCTTGCCTTTTGCTCTCTGACAGCCGTTTCAGGTTTGGCGGTGGCGGCCGATTGGCCGAACCGACAGGTGACCGTCATCGTGCCGTTCGGCGCCGGCGGCAACACCGACATGATGTCGCGGCTCGCTTCGCAGGACCTGTCCGCCAAGTTCGGCCAGACCTTCGTGGTGGAGAACCGGCCGAGTGCGGGCGGTGCGCTCGGCACCCGCGCCGTGGCGTCGGCGAGCCCCGACGGCTACACGCTGGAATTCGCTGCGTCATCGATGGTCACGTTGACGCCGCAGGTACAGAAACTCGATTTCGATCCGGCCAAAGAACTCGTGCCGATCACCAATGTGGGGACCGGTACGCAGATGATCGCCATCAAACGCAGCCTGCCGGCGAAGACGCTGCCCGAATTCCTGGCTTATGCGAAGGCCAATCCGGGCAAACTCAATTTCAGCGTGGCCGGCACACAGAACATAAGCCAGCTGGCGCCGGCGCTGCTGTTCGCCCGCGCCGGCGTGAACATCGTCATGGTGCCGGCGCGCAGCGAGCCCGCGGCGATTTCCGACCTGCTCGCCGGCAACGTCGATCTGTATTT
>DASZWK010000110.1:0-19083 GCA_035546235.1 Xanthobacteraceae bacterium
CATGCCGACGCCGGCGGCGGCGAAGCCGTAATGCCAGCCCACTTCCTCCCCGAGCGTGCCGCAGACCAGCGGCGCCAGGAACGCGCCGATATTGATGCCGACATAAAAGATCGAATAGGCGCGGTCGCGGCGGTGATCGCCTGGCGCATAGAGACCGCCGACTTGCGTTGAAATATTCGGCTTGAAACACCCGCTGCCAATAATCAGGAGAAATAACGCGAACAGGAAAAGCTGCTCGGTCGCCATCATGAAATGACCGATGGCCATGAGCACCGCGCCGATCACGACGGTATGGCGCCGACCGAGCACGCGGTCGGCCAGAAGTCCGCCGAAGATCGGCGTGAAATAAACCAGCGCCGTGTAGAATCCCCAAATCTGCGAGGACAGCGGCTGCACCGGGAGCGGGCCAAACATGGTTTCGAGCGCGTGCTTGACCGCGGTGAGCCCGATCACGCCGCCGGAATGGTCCGCGAGCAACAGATACTTGGTCATGTAAAGGACCAGCAGCGAGCGCATGCCGTAGTACGAGAAGCGCTCCCACATCTCGGTCGAGAACAGGAAAGTCAGGCCGCGCGGGTGGCCGAACAGCTCAGCACGTCCGGCTTCGGCGGAGACGGGCGAGGATTGGACGCGATCTGCCACGTGGGTTCACCCGTGCATTTGCCGGGCCTTACGGATGCGGGGACATCCAGGACGCGCCGGCGGACTTGCATAATCTCAAGCGTCGGTGATTACTGGATCATCCGGCTTCGCGGATGATGACAATAACAGAGCGTAAGCGCACGGAGGGGCCCCTGTTTTCCCGCTGTATATTACTGGTTCTCGCGTTGTGTGCATCGGCAGGGCAGGGGCAGGCCGCGGAGCCCACCCTCGTCCATGTCAATACGTTCCCGACCGCACGGGCGTTGCCGTTCTTTGTGGCCCGCGATCAGGGCTTTTTTGCCAGGCATGGCCTGAAAGTCGATCTGCAATTCACCAAGGGCTCCAAGGCACAACGCGAAGCGCTCGCCGGCGGCAGCGCCGATATCGTGCAGGCCGCGGTCGATAACGCGGTGGCAATGATCGACGTCGCCAAGGTCGACATCGTCATCGTCGGCGGCGGCGATTCCGGCACCAATGAGTTCTACGTCCAGAACGCCATCAAGGACTTTGCCGATATTCGCGGCCACGCCATTGTGGTCGACGCCACCAACACGGCCTATGCGCTGCAAGCGAAGAAGATCCTGCTGCAGCACGGCCTGAAATCCGGCACGGATTACACGCTCAATCCGGTCGGTAACGGCTCGCGGCGGCTCAAGGCGCTGTTCGAAGATACCAACAATGCCGGAGCGATCCTCAACCTGCCATTTTCACTGCAAGCCGCCGCGCACGGTCTGCACAGCGTTGGTCGCACCACCGACATGCTCGGGCCGTATCAGGCCGGCGGTGCGTTTGTGCGCCGCGACTGGGCGCGTGAGCACGCGCAGACGCTGGAGCAATATCTTGCCGCTTACATCGAGGCACTGCGCTGGTCACTCGACCCGGCAAACCGCGCGGCCGATGCCGCGATCCTGGTGCAGAATTACAAGCTGCCGCCCGACATTGCCGCCAGGTGCGTGACGCTCATGGCCGAACCCGGCTTCGGCTTTGCCCGCGACGCCAAGTTCGACCTCGAAGGGTTCAAGAACGTGCTGGCACTGCGCGCCGAGGTCGAAGGTGGCAAACCCGCCGACCCGCAGCGTTATATCGACCTGAGTTATTACGATCAGGCGTTAAAGCTCCTGAAGCAATAATTTCCGGTACATCCGGGGTGTGTCATGGCCGGGCTTGTCCCGGCCATCCACGTCTTTAATGTATGTGCCGTGCATAACGACGATGAAGTAAGGAGCGCTTTGCCATGTCCGCCGCCTACCCCGAAGAAGCAAAAAACTTCCGGCTCATCGGCCACGATCCGTCGGCGGCCTGGGGCGGCGGCTCGTTGGTGCAGGTGCATAAGGGTCACGCCTACGTCGGCGCGGTCGGCGGCTCGAGCTATAACGGCCCCGAAGGCTTCACCGTGCACGACGTCCGCGATCCGAAGAAGCCGCAAAAAGTCGGCGAATTCCGCGCGCCGCCGGGCATTCATTGCCACAAACTGCGCATTGTCGGCGACGATCTGCTTTACGTGAATTCGGAACGGCTCGCCGGCGACAAGGGCAAGAACGCGCGCGCCGGCTTCTTCATCTTCGACGTATCGACGCCGTCGGCGCCCAAGCCGATCGGCTTCTACGACATGCCGGGCTCCGGGCCGCACCGCTTCGGCGTCGATCTCAATCGTGGGCTCGCCTTCATGCCGAACGATGCGCCGGGTTGGTCGAAGCGGGTGATCTGGACGCTCGACATTAAGGACCCGCTCAAGCCCGAAGTGATCAGCATCTGGGGCCTGCCGTGGATGAAGACCGAGTCCGACGAGGTTGGTAACGATCCGCACCCGGCCGAGGAAGCGACCACGCTGCACGGCCCGCCGATGATCCGCGACAACCGCATGTATTGCGCCTGGTGGGGTGGCGGCATCTCGATTATAGACTGCACCGATCTGCGCGACATGCGGCTCGTCGGTCACACCAAATGGGCGCCGCCGTTCCCCGGCTCCAACCATACGCTGTGGCCGATCGGGGACCGGCCGTATCTCGTCGCTACCGATGAGGCGCGGGCGAAGCAGAAATACTGGGACGCACAGTTCATGTGGATCATCGACGCGCGCGATGAGACCAACCCGGTGCCGATTGCAACCTTCATGCCGGATCGGGAAAAATATTACGACCGGCCCGGCCGCTTTGGGGCGCACAATATTCTGGAAAACCTGCCGTCGAGCGGGCCGTGGAAGGACATCGTGTTTCTCACCTACTTCAACGCCGGTCTGCGCGCGGTCGACGTCAGTGACCCCCTGCATCCGAAGGAGGTCGGCTGCTACGTGCCGGAGCGGCCGGATGGTACGCCGGGCATTCAGTCAAATGACCTTGGGGCCGACGACGATGGTCGGCTTTATCTGATCGACCGCTGGGGCCAGGGAATGCACATCCTGGAATATACGGGATGAACTAACAATCAGGCGGCCGGCACCTCAACCTGAGTGCTCGAATTTTCTACGCTGTCGTAAACCGATACCTTCACGATCGGATAACTCTGTTTGATGATCAGAGCCGCCGCCTGAGCCGCTTCCACGGTCGTATAGGAACCCTTCGTTTGCCGGTCGACTTGGAGCAAGAATCGGCCACGCTCCGGCCGCTTGCGTTGCGAGAGCACTTCCTCGACTTCTTGCTCTGAATTTTCCTTTACGGGCATTTTGATTTGGCGCGTGGCCATTCGTTAGTCCTTTTTGAGAATTTCTCTTGGGGTGTTGCGGTCGCGGACCGGGTTTTTCCGCGGTCAGAAGCGGGGCGGACGCGCCGGGCCACTTCTTCCAGGCGCCCCCGGTACCGGCCGCGGCTTCATCGGCAACAGACCCTCGCGTTGCAATTTTTTGCGGGCAAGCTTACGGGCGCGGCGGATAGCCTCCGCCTTCTCGCGGACTTTCCTCTCTGAGGGCTTCTCGTAGTGGCCGCGGAGTTTCATCTCGCGGAAAACACCCTCGCGCTGCATCTTCTTCTTCAGCACCTTGAGGGCTTGATCGACATTGTTGTCACGGACGAGAACCTGCACGCGGCGTTCCTCTTCAATCGAGCGGTTGACGGTCCGCCGGCCATCGGCGCTCGGGCCGCTGGCGCGGGGATATGTGATAGCCAGACTTGGCAGAGCCTTGTTTGGCACAGACTTTGGCAAAGGTTGCGCCAGGCCAGTATGGAGATCGCTCAACGGCAGCTATGCGCCACTTTTCCCGCGCGACCGGCCTCCGTCGCGGTCTTGGAAAAGGATTGAGCACCCAATCAGGCTGCCACTGCCGGCGCGATTCCACCTGATTGTGCGATTTACCAGTCACACAACGCCTTATTCGGTGAAATAGCAATAGCCGGCTCGCGAATTTTGCCGGGCCGAACACGAGAAGATGATCGCGCTTTTCGCGCTCATTTGATCGATCCGACGCCAAGAAATCGAGCATCAAACTAGTGATCGGCGCCCGGTTGGGGCTGGCAATGCCGCATTTTGGCCCTATATTATGATGGTCGTTTGAAAAACTGTTCATTCAGATGATGTTTAATCCTTTCAATGGAGGGCCGAGCGATGGCTCAGTTCGATTACGAGGCCGAAGCCGAGCTGTTTCCAACGCGACGGCGCGTGCCCGGGCGTGACTCGTTCAAGTACAAGCGATTTCCGCAAGCCGCACAGGCTGTGCGTTTTGCCATCGAAGACCTGCCGCCACAATGTCTCGTCGGCGCGTTTCTTGAAGTCGATGAACAGAGATATGGCAGCGACGAAATCCGCCGTTTGTATGAAAGCACGAAATACCCTCTGAGCCGACGCGTCGAACGATCATGATCGGCAAAACGGTCGACCTGGACCGGCATCGCGGGATGGCCGCGCAAAAGGCGACCGAACTCCGCCGATTGCTCGCGGATGTGGAGGCGAACGAGACAGCATTACGCCATCGGCAGGCCGAGTTGGAATCCCACATGCTGGCGGCGCCGGCAGAGGATTGGCATGAAGCTGCGGAAAAAGCCCGGTATCTGATCACCCTTTTTGCAACGACGCCCGCAGCGCAGGACCCGCGCCGACAACAGCTGGTAGCCGCCGTTCTCGCCGATTTCGAGCGCCTTGGGAACAAAGGCTAGCGGCGCATTCGATCCACGTGATATTTTGATCCCAGCAAGAGGGAGGATGGAGATGGCAAAGGGACAGCAGAGAAGTAATCGCGAGAAGAAAAAGCCGAAGGCGGACAAGAACAAAAAGAAAAGCGCTCCCGCTGCCTCACCCTTCGCCTCGGCGCAGATGATGGGCAAGGACGCTGCCGGTCGGAAATCCTCGTAGACCGCTGCCGCTAGCCGGATCCGCTTTCAGAACGTTTTCAGGCGCGCGGCTTGAGACGCGCGTTGCGCGTTGGATTTGCGCCGATGCGGACGCAAAGCAAAAAGCGCTGAAGCGGCGTGAACGTACGACCTTAAAGGAAAACGTTACGAATGGTGTGCCACTGTCGCTGGAGCGCGACCGCGGACGCATTCGGGCTGCGTTGGCTTTTGCGGGCCCTTATCTGCGTTTCCCCGAACGGCTGACGGCGCCAGCTCGCGGCCGGTCCGGTAGCTCAGATTCAATCGCCCAGCGAAAGGAAGGGTTCCTATGAGGAAAGCTCTGCCGGATACCATGTTCGGCGACCCCGAACGAAGCCGGCTCACCATGCTGCGTAGCTGGGTTCTCGACAACGCGGTCACCGAAATCGAAATGAAGGAGCTGCAGTTTTGGAATTTTGCCCAGCTGCAACCGCTCGCGGAAAAGCCGTGGGCGACGTTCATGGGGCGCCTTATCAGCGTTCCGGACATGCCGATTGACGCGCAAAAAAGCCTGGGAATTTTCGATAGGCGCAGCCCCGGCGCAATCTGAGCGGGCTACAGCATTCGGTGTGACGCAGAATTCGGCCTCAATGCCACCGGACGCTGGTATATTGCGCGTATGAGAGTTGAGGACATCGCCGAAGCCATCACCAAGCTGCCGCCGGATCAGCTTGCTCGTTTCCGCCGTTGGTTCAGCGCATTCGAGGCGGGCCGCGCCGACCATGCCACGGAACTCGGCTCGGCTGCGACCAAACTAGGCCGCCTGGCGGGTCGTGCGTTTGCGGAGCTAAAGAAGCGCGCGAAGGAACCGTAACGCCTCATCCCCCTGCGCACGCTATTAAGGCACCCGCCACCCAACCACCGTGGCTTCGATGGAGGTGTTGGTCTCTGCGCTTTTCCAACCGCCGTCGCTCCATCGACACAGGAACGGAATGACGTACGTCCCGACGTGATCCTCGCAAAGGAGTTCGAAGGGTTGGTCTGTTGGCGGTACGCCCTCTTGGTTGAAGGCGCTAAGGCGCTGTTGTCTTGTTGCCATACTTTTCGGAAACCGTGCCGCTCTATTGCTCGACCTTCGCGGGGCCATTTCCTACGCCGCGGCCGGAACGACAACCCAATTGGCCCCTGCCGCTCATCAGAAGGTCCGTTGTTCCTCGCCGCACTCCTCGCATTTGTACGGCACTCGAGTCTGTCCGTGCGCTGCCAGGACGCGATTTAACGTACCGCACTTTCGGCATTTGCTCTCGATACGAGTTTTGCCCTGAGTAACGGTGAGGGACTTACGCTCCAATGCCTCTTTCACCAGGCGTTCAGCCTCGTCGCGCATCGCTTGTTTCGACATTTCGCTTTCTTGCGTTCGGCATGCACACATTCTGGAACATGCAGGATGAAGATGTCCTCGTTCTTGCTGGAGGCGCTCTAACCGTCCGGGAACCCCGTCACGAGCCTGTCATATAAGCTTGTTCTATTCTTCATAAGGCTGGGAAGGCTTTCATGCAAATCGCGATACATGATGATGGGGCTGCCGCTACGGTCACAATGACCGGGCGGCTCGATATTTCGGGCGCCGAGGTCGTCGCCTTGCCGCTCGCCACCTTGTCGGGAAGCAAGAACGCTCTGTTTGTCGATATGGCCGGCGTCACATTCATCGCGTCGATCGGGCTTCGACACCTCGTCTCGGCAGCCAAGGCCATCGGGCGCCGGGGCGGCCGCTTGGTCCTGCTCAACCCCAATATGGCCGTCACCGAGGTAATCACAACCTCCGGCCTTGCGGGTCTGCTGCCGATCGAACGTGGCGGCGCACCCTAGAACTGGGGCGCCAGTAGCTCTCACCGGCTTCAGTACACGCGATGCCCCGGGTCTCGTGACTGGCGTTGAAACGTGCGGGTATTCGGGTCGTCCTTACCGACCGTGGCTTGCGCGCCGGTGCGCGATTCTGCTTAATCCAGACCGGGCCGCAGGCAGCAGCAAGCATACGTTGTTGCCGGTCGAATCGACGGCATGAACAACCCGAACGCCAAAATACTTGTCGTTGACGACGTCGCGGAGAATCGCGATCTGCTTCTGCGACGGCTGACGCGCCTCGGCTTTGCGCACATCGATCAGGCCGCGAATGGCGTCGAGGCTTTGGCGGCGATCGCCGCCCAGAACTATGACCTCGTGCTGCTCGATATCATGATGCCGGTGCTGGACGGCTTCGGCGTCTTGGAGGCGCTCTGGCGCGACGGCCGCATCAACGAACTGCCTATTTTGGTCATTTCGGCGTTGAGCGAGATGGACCCGGTCGTGCGCTGCATCGAGCTCGGTGCCGCCGACTTCATCGTCAAGCCGTTTAATCCGACACTGCTGCGCGCACGTGTGCTCTCCACGTTGGAAAAGAAGGCGCTGAGCGACCTCACGCGCGATGAATTGAGGCGCAAGCAGCTGGAACTCAACGAGGCGCGCACGCTGCAGCTTGCGCTCGCGCCGCCGCCATTTGCCGGCACGATTGCCGGCCGCTCCTTGTCGATCGACGTCCTGCTCGAACCCGCCAAGGAAGTCGGCGGCGATGTGGTCGACCATTTTCGCATCGGCGACGACGTGATTGTGCTGGCGCTCGGCGACGTGTCCGACAAGGGCGCCGGTGCTGCGCTGATGATGGCGCGAACGCACGCCATGGTGCGTGCGCTGACGGCGCGTCCCGATGCCGCCGAGCTGTTTCGCGCGCCCGAGCGCGCGCTTGGCATCGTCAACGCCGCGCTCTCGGCCGGCAACGAAAGCTGCATGTTCGTCACGTATCTCTTGGCGACGCTGGAAATTGCGACCGGTAAACTTGTCTACGTGCGTGCGGGCCATATTCCGCCGTTTCATCGTAACGGCACTGGCGGCATCGCGCGGCTCGGCCGCATGGGGGGGCCGCCCCTTGGGCTGGTCGAGGATGCCGTCTATCAGCCGGACATGGTCGTGCTTTCTCCCGGTGACCGCCTCCTGATCGTCACCGATGGTTTCACAGAAGCCCACAATCCCGACAACGTGATTTACGGTGAGGGCAAGATCGAATCGTTCCTGGCGGAGCTCGCACCTTCAGCAACTCAACCGCTCAAGCAACTGGCCGCCGGTGTGCGCGCCTTTGAGGCCGGCCGGCCTGCCTTCGACGACATGGCGGCCCTGTTGCTGTCGCTCGGTCCGGACGGCACGATGCCGCCTGCGATTCGGTTTGAATCCAGCACGCTCGCGACCCCAGTGGCAATCGACCTGCTGATCGATCGTGTTATCGCATTTCTCGAACAGCATGGCGTCGATGCCCGCGCGACTCACCACACGGCCCTGGTCTTGAGCGAGGTCCTGACCAATTTGGCAACGCACGGCGACTGCCGTGATCGGCCGGCAAAAATCGCCGTCACGGCCGAGCCCGACAGGGTGACTGGCGAGATTATCGACAGCGGGCCGCCGTTCGATCCGCGGCTTGCTCCAGAGCCGTCTCTTGACGTCAGTGTCGCCGAACGTCCAATTGGCGGCCTTGGTCTGTTTCTCGTGCGCAAACTGTGCAGCGCCCTTGAGTATGCCCGGCGGAATGGCGAAAATTGCATGATTTTTGCTATCAACCGCGAAGGCAATCGCGGCGATAAGAAGGGCCATTGATCGATTGCGAGGAAAATGTCGGCATGGAAATTCTTGACGAACGCATTGGCGACACTTTCGTGGTGACGGCGAAGGGCCGGCTCGACAGTGGCGCCAGCGCCGTTTTTGCCGAAAAAGTCGGCGCGCTGATTACCAGCGCAAATCCGAAGCTCTTGATCGACTTTGCCGAAGTCGACTTCGTTACCAGCGCCGGCCTGCGGGCGGTTCTGGTGCTGGTCAAGAAGGTTAAGGCCGCCGGCGGCTCGTTCGCGCTGTGCGCCGTCCAGGAGCCGGTTCGCGAGGTGCTCGACATCACCGGCTTCACCGACATGCTGCGTATCCACACCGCACGCGCCGAGGCGATCGCGGCGATGGGCGGATAGCGAACCGGCCGGGCCGGCGGAGACCGCATGGCGGACACCAAAGCAAAGGCGGAAGACAGCGCGAGGGCCGGCCGAGAGGCGGCGCTGCTGCGCGCGACGCTGGAGAACATGGCGCAAGGGGTCGCCATGTATGACGGCGACCACAAGCTGGTCACCTGGAACACGCTGTTTCGCAAATATCTGGAAATGCCCGACGAGTTCCTGGGCACCGACCGCACGTTTTCGGATTACATCCGTTACATCGGCGCGCGCGGCGAGTTCGGCGAGGGCGCCGACATCGAGCAGGAGCTGCGCAAACGTATCGCGATGCTCGATCGGTCGCATTCATTTGAGCGGGTGCGCCCGGACGGCACGGTGCTGGAAGTGCGGCGCGATCCGGTGCCGGGGGGCGGCTTTATTGCCATCTACACCGACATCACCGAGCGGAAGGAAGCCGAGAAGCAGTTGCGCGAAGATGAAGAGCGATTTCGCGCCATCGATGCGGCAGCCCCGGTCGGCCTGATCATCGTCAGCGAAAACGACCAGAACGTCCTGCACCTTAATCCCAGCTTCTGCGAGATCGTCGGCAAGGATGCCAACGCTCTGCTGGGCAAGCCGCTGTCATCGATTTTCACCGAAACGGAAAAATCGAAAGAACTTGCCGGCATCATCAATGGGACATCAAGCGAGCGCAAAGAGTTTCATTTCAGGCGTCCCGACGGCGCTGAAGCCTATGTCATGGTCTCGCGCGTTGCGCTCGACTACCGCGGCGAGAAGGCGGTCATCGCCAGCTTTGTCGACATCCACGATCGGGTGCAGGCGGAGATCGAGCTGCGACAGGCCAAGGAGGCCGCCGAATCGGCCAGCCGGGTCAAGTCGTCGTTCCTCGCCAATATGAGCCACGAGCTGCGCACACCGCTCAACGCCATCATCGGCTACAGCGAAATTCTGCTCGAGGACGCGACCGATCGCGCCGACAAGGCCAGCATGGGCGATCTCGAGAAGATCCAGGCGGCGGGCAAGCACCTGCTCGGCCTCATCAACGACATTCTCGATCTATCCAAGATCGAAGCCGGCCGCATGGATGTTTATCTGGAGCACGTCTTTCTCACGCGACTGGTCGACGAGGTGAAGACCATTGTCGAACCGATGATGAAAAAGAACGGCAACACGCTCCTGGTCGACTGCCCGCAGGATATCGGCTCGCTGCAGACCGACCTCACCAAGCTCAAGCAGAGCATTATCAATCTGCTCAGTAATGCCGCGAAGTTCACAAAGAACGGCACCGTGACGCTGCGTCTTGCGCGCGAGACGCGCGACGGCGCCCCGTGGGTCAAGTTCGAGGTCATCGACAGTGGCATTGGCATGACCGACGAGCAGATGGGCCGCTTGTTTCAGGCCTTCACCCAGGCGGACTCATCGACGACGCGCAATTTCGGCGGGACGGGTCTCGGGCTGACGATCACCCGGCATTTCTGCGCCATGCTGGGCGGCTCGATCGAGGTCAAGAGCAAACCCGCTCAGGGCTCGACGTTTATAATTGTACTACCCGATCGCGCCACCAAAGTGATGGCGGAGGCCGGGCCCGACGGCGATCATCCGGCGGTCCGGCACGATCCGGCACCCGGCGATATCCATGTCCTGGTCGTCGATGACGATCCCGCCGTCCACGACGTGCTGGCCGCCACGCTGGGCAAAGAGGGTTACCAGATTACCCACGCGAAGGACGGCATCGAGGCGTTGCACCTCATGCGGACGCATCCCCCCGACGTCGTCACTCTCGATGTCATGATGCCGAAAATGGACGGCTGGTCGGTGCTTGGCATCATGAAATCCGAGCCGCAGCTTGCGCATATCCCGGTGATCATGCTGACCATTGTCGATCATCGCAACCTCGGTTTCTCGCTTGGCGCCTCCGAATACATGACCAAGCCGATCGACCGTAACCGGCTGATTGCGCTCATTGAGAAATTCGCGGTCAGCAGGCGCGACGGCACGGTTCTGGTCATCGATGATGACCCCGACGTGCGCGCCATGGTCAAGGCCACGATCGACGACGTCGGCATGAAGGCAACTACGGTCGCCAATGGGCAAGCTGCACTCGACTGGCTCGCCTCGCATCCGCAGCCGGCGCTGGTCCTGCTGGATCTGATGATGCCGAAAATGGACGGTTTTGAGTTTTTGGAGCGTGTGCGACAAAATCCGCACTATGTCGATCTGCCCATCGTCGTGCTCACCGCCAAGGAATTGACCGACAACGAGCGCAGCTATCTGGCTGAGCGGACGCTGCTGGTCTTGAGCAAGAGCGCACAGCCGATCAGCAAGCTCGGTTTTGCGCTGGCGGCGATTGCCGGGCGCAATCGCGACATGCAGAGCGGCGCGACGACGGACGAGAAGGTGCAATGACCAAGATTTTGCTCGTTGAAGATAACGAAATGAACCGCGATATGCTGTCGCGCCGGCTCGTGCGCAATGGCTTCGAAATCGTCATGGCGGTGAACGGGCAGGAAGGTCTCGACCTCGCGTCATCCGAAAATCCGGATCTGATCCTGCTCGACATGAGTCTGCCGATTATCGACGGCTGGGAAGCGGCGCGCCGATTGAAAACGAACGCCGCCACGGCGAAAATTCCGGTCATTGCGCTCACTGCGCACGCCATGGTGCAGGACAAGGAAAAAGCGCTGGCGGCGGGCTGCGACGATTTCGACACCAAGCCGGTCGAACTGCCGCGGCTTCTGGAAAAGATCAACTCGCTGCTGAACGGTGGGTAACCGCGCGAAACGCGTTACGTTTCCGCGTCAACGGCTTGCCCACATCAGCGTCAGCCCCGAAATCAGCAGCAGCACCATGATGATGCGTTGATAACTGTGATCGGCGAGCCGCCGATAGATGAATGCCCCAAACCACGCGCCGGCGATGGTGGCGGGCAGCGCGACCAGCGCGTCAAGGCCGACCTGCCGCGTCAACATTCCCGAGAGGGCGTGCGCCACCAGCGCAAGCAACAGGATCGCCAGGTTGAAAAACTGAACGACGGCGCGGCGCTGCTCTTTGCTCCAGCCACGGACATCGGTCCAGATGACTGGGAAGACGCCCGATAGACCGGTCAGTCCGCCGAGAATGCCACCGCCGAAACCGATGACGCCGTCGGCGGTCCGGCCGCCCCAGGCGTGTTTGAGGTGGTGCCGCCGCAGCAGCACGTAGGCCGGATAGACCACCAGAAACAAGCCGAGCCCAAGCTTGAAAATTCGCGGATCGACGTGCGGCAGAATGAGCGTTCCGATCGGCACGCCGATGGCGCCGGGAATCACGAAGCAGAGCACGCGCGGCCATTGGATGGAGCGCCAGATCAAGTGCAGCGTCTGGGTTTGCGAGACCGCGGCGCAAATGATCGCGAGCGACGCGGCCGCGGCCGGCGGAATCCCGTAAACCCAGATGCCCAGTGCAGTGATCGCGGTGCCAAATCCGGTAAGGCCGTTGACGACGCCGCCTGCGAGCGCGCCGGCAAGCACGATCGCAGCCTGTTCAAGTCCCATCCCGCCGCTCCAGCGCCAGCCTTGCGCTCAATACGACGGGTGGAGCCCCTGGCGCAAATTTCGGCGGATCTGACGACTACATCGCGCGGCGTCCGGCCGCTCCGATGAGGACGCCGACGCCGATTGCGACCGCGAGCGTCAGCAACGGCCGTTCCTTTGCCTGAGTGGCGATGCGCTCGAGAGCATCATTGCCCACCCTGCCGCCCATCCGCACCGCCCGGCCGCCAAGATCGGCGGCGCCGTCCGTCGCCGCGCGCTGGCCGCGCCAGAAGCGATCGGCGATATCGTTGAGGATCGGCCCCACCGTGTCGGCGATCAGATCGCCGGCCGCCGATGCATTCGCTGAGGCGCGGCGTCCGGCCTGGCGCCCCATTCCGGCCAATTCCTGTTCGACGGCACGCAGGTGATCGACGATCGCGGTAAGGCGAGGGTCGGAAAAGTCGCGCGAGCGCGGCTGAAACATCGCAATTCCTCCGAATCAGAAATTCGATTTGGCTAACCCCGCGGCGGAACAATCGTTCCGCGCAATGAACTTTTAGATATGTCCGCGCGTTATTCGCGGAATTTGCCCCAATGGAGCCCGCCATGCCTGAGAATCGAACGCCAAATCCCGACTTCAATCGCGCCTTTGGTGACGCCAAGAAGAATGCCTCGAACGCGGCCGGCGAAGTGTCGGGTGCGGCGCAGGACCTCTACGATCAGGCCCGCGACAGCGCCAGCCAGGTTGCCGACGCTGCCACGACTGCCGCGCGGAAGACCGCCGGATCCTTTGAAAAGGCGCTCCGCAATACCGTCGAGACCCAGCCGTATACGGCCGTCGTCATCGCGCTCGGGCTCGGCTGGCTGTTGGGCCGGATGCACCGGCCACTGTGAGGCGGATCGTCAGCCGCGCAGTGCGACCGACTGACCGCCGTCAGCCACGATGGTAGCGCCGGTGACGTAGCGCCCGGCGTCAGAGACCAGGAGCAGTAGTGGCCCGTCTAGGTCGCGCTCCTCGCCGAACCGTCCGATCGGGATGTGGCGGCTCAGCGCCTTGCCCCGTTCGCTTTCGAGATAGTCGCGGTTGAGTTCGGTGACGATCCAGCCGGGTGCGATGGCGTTGACGCGGATGCCCTTGAAGGCGAGTTCGAGCGCCAGCGCCTTGGTGAGCTGGATTACGCCCGCCTTTGCGGTCGCATAAGCGACCACGCCCTTATCGACGTTGAGACCGAGCACCGACGCAATATTGACGATGGCGCCGCCTTTGCCGGCCGCGAGCATCCGCCGCGCCGCTTCCTGCGCCCAATAGAACACCGCGTCGAGATTGGTGGCGAGCACACGCCGCCATTCCTCCTGGGCGAGATCGACGGCGCGGCCGGCATGCGCGACGCCCGCGTTGTTGACCAGGATGGTCACGGTACCGAACGCCTTTTCGGCGGCGTCGAAGGCGCTCGCCATTGCCGCGCGATCGCGCACATCGGCCTCGACCGCGAGCGCCCGGCCGCCGGTTCGTTCGATGCGCGATTTGAGCGCGGCGAGCCGATCGGCGCGGCGGGCCACCAGCACGACCGCAGCGCCGTTTTCGGCCAGAACCTCGGCGAAACGTACACCGAGCCCGCTCGACGCGCCGGTGACGAGCGCGACTTTCCCGGTAAGATCGAACAGCGCAGTTGCAGTCATGGGCGTCCCCTGCGTCCGGATCATGCGTGGCCTATTGCCCGTCCACAAGAATTGCGGGATTTAAGAGCTGCGATCAAGCTGACGGACGGGCTTGAACGGCAGATTGGGCAGATTGGAAAGTGAGTGGGCGATGGGTTTTCTGGATCAGCGGCAGTGGATGGCAAGCCTCGAGCAGCAGGGCGAGTTGCGGCGCATCAAGGCCGAAGTGGACTGGGACCGTGAGATCGGCGCCATTTCCCGGCGCATGCTCGAAAAGAAGGGACCCGCGCTGCTGTTCGAGAATATCAAGGGCTATACCAATGGCCGCGCCAGCAAGCTGTTCGTCAGCGGTCTCGGCGCCCGCTCGCGATTGGCGCTGGCGCTGGGTTTTTCCCGCGATGCCTCCAACCGCGAGCTGGTTCAGCACGTCATGAAGATGAACCGCGAGACGATTCCACCGGTTGTTGTCCCGACCGGCCCGGTCAAGGAAGTCATCGTCCGCGGCGATGCGATCGATCTGACCGAATTTCCAGTGCCGAAATGGCATTACCTCGAGGGCGGCCGTTACATCCACACATTCACGTCGATCGTGACCCGCGATCCCGACACCGGCGTCATGAACGTCGGCATGTATCGCGGTATGATCGGTCAGAAGAAGAACACGTCGCCATTTCTTCTCATCAAAGGCGGCCAGCACTGGGGGGCGCATTTCGTCAAATGGGCGGCGCGCGGGCAGCCGATGCCGGTGGCCTGCGTGATCGGCTGGGACCCGATCATGTCGTTTCTCTCAGGTTCGCCGTTGCCGGCGGGCGTCTGCGAATGGGATGTGATGGGCGGTTATCGCGGCGAAGCGGCGCAGCTCGTACGTTGCGAAACCGTCGACCTTGAAGTCCCGGCGAGCGCCGAGATCGTGATCGAGGGCACCATCAGCGACGATCCGTCGACTTATGAGCTGGAAGGGCCGTTTGGCGAATTCACCGGCTATGTCTCCGATCTGCCGACGCCGCGCCCGACCATGCAGATTTCGTGCATCACGCATCGCAAGGACCCGGTGCTTTGCGGGTCGCTCGAAGGAACGCTGCCCGGCTCCTATAGCGAGAACAGCGTGATGTCGTCGGTGCAGCGTGCCGCCATCGCCTGGAATATCCTCAACGGCGCCGGCATTCCGGGCGTACTCGACGTCTACGCGCCGCCGATCACCAATGGCGTCAATCTGCGCGTCCAGATCAAGAAGCACTACCAGGGCCAGCCCAAACAGGTCGCCGCGGCGTTGTGGGGCAATAGTGCCGCGCAGTACCGCTACAAGCACGTCACCGTGGTGGAAGAGGACATCGATCCGGCCGACGACGAGCAGGTCGAATGGGCGTTCGCGCACCGCGTCAATGCGGGCGAGGGCGGCATTGTGATTTTCCCCGGCATCTTCGGCTCGCCAATCGACCCGTCGACACCGCTGGAAGACCGTAATGTGCCGCAGCTCGGCACGGGGCTGTGGAATCGGATGTTGATCGACGCCACCCGCTCCTGGAAGCACGCCCGCCAGCCGCAATGGAATAACGAGCGTTTCCCGCCGACCGTGAAGCCGCATCCCGACGACGCCGCACGCGTCGAGGCGCGCTGGGCCGAATATGGGCTGGATGATCTGTGAGATTATGATCCGTAAAGTTTGTGCGGCAGCCACGTCGCCAGCCCGGGCAAGAACCACAGCGCCAGCAGCATCCCGAGCTGGATCACCACGAACGGTATGATGCCGAGATAAATGTGCCGCGTGGTAACTTCGGGCGGCGCCACGCCGCGCAGATAGAACAACGTCGGGCCGAGCGGTGGATGCATGTATGAGGTCTGCAGATTCACTGCCATCATCATGCCGAGCCACACCGGATTGACGCCGGGCATTTTCAACAGCACCGGGGCGACGATCGGCACGACGACAAAGATGATCTCGAACGCGTCCATCACAAAACCCAAGAGGAACAGCGCCAGCATCACCGCCAGCGTCGCCCCGGCGACGCCGCCCGGCAGACCGGTCAGCGTGCGTTCCACCAGCACGTCGCCGCCGAAGCCGCGGAATACAAGGCTGAACAGCGTCGCGCCGATCAGGATGAGAAAAATCATGCTGGTGATCTGCGCCGTGCGCACCATCACGGGGACGAGTAGACCGGCAACGCCGGCGCGCAACGCCGCGAGCAGGATGGCGCCGACAGCGCCGACCGATGCGGCCTCCGTCGGCGTGGCGACGCCGCCGAGGACGGAGCCGAGCACGGCGAGGATCAGCGCAATCGGCGCAATCAGTGCGGATATCAGGCGGCGGGCCAGTTTCAGCCCGTGCGGGTCGGGCGCAATGGGCGGCGATTTTTTCGGCGACAGGATTGCGACGCCCGTCAGATAGAGCATGTACAGCAAGACCAGCGCGAAGCCCGGAAGGATCGCGCCGGCAAACAAGTCGGCGACCGAGACCGTCTGCGGGGCGAAATTGCCCTGCGCCAGCTGAGCGGCCTGATAGGAATTGCTGAGCTGATCGCCGAGCAGCACCAGCACCGTCGCTGGCGGAAAAATCTGCGCCAACGTCGCGGTGGCTGCGATCGTGCCGGCGGCGAGCGCCTTGTCGTAGCCGTGCCGCAGCATGGCGGGCAGCGCGATCAGTCCCATCGTCACCGCGGTAGCGCCGACAATGCCCTTGGCGGCGGCGAGCAGCACACCAACCACGACAACCGAAATGCCCAGCCCGCCTGGGAGCCTGCCGAACAGGCGCCCCATGGTTTCCAGCAAATCCTCGGCGATACGCGAGCGCTCCAGCATCACCCCCATGAAGATGAAGAGCGGGATGGCAAGCAGCACGTCGTTATTCATGATACCAAAGACGCGCTCCGGCAGCGCGCCAAGGAGGGCCGGATCAAACAGACCCGCGGCAGCGCCGCCAGCGGCAAAAATGAGTGAGATGCCGGCGAGCGTCAGCGCCACCGGATAGCCGGCAAGCAGCGTGATGCAGACGGCGGCCACCAGCGTGACGGCGAGGATTGCGTTGGCCGCCAACTTAGCCTCTTCCGCTCGCAGGGGAGGACGGGGGCTCGGCTCCGCTGAGCACGAGCGCAGCGCGAATCGTCTGCGCCACACCTTGCAGGCCGATGAGCAACGCAAAGAACGGAATCAGGGTCTTGAGCAGATAGACGAACGGCAGTCCGCTGGTTTCGCGCGAGCGTTCCAGAATCGCCCAGGAGCGTTCCGCGTAGGGGATGGAGAGCGCCATAAGCACGGCGGCAAAAGGCAGAAGAAAGAGTATGGCGCCAAGCAGGTCGACCAGGGCGCGGGTCCGGGGCTTCGCCTGCGCGTAGAAAATATCGACACGAACGTGACCATCGGTTTGCAGTGTCCATGCTGCGGCCAGCATGAACAATCCGGCATGGGCATAAAGCACAGACTCCTGCAGCTTGATCGAGCCCAGGCCGAGCGCATAGCGCATCACGACGACGGCGAATTCCGCGATCACGACATAGAGGCAACACCACGCCGCAATGCGGCCGATCATCGCGATGCTGCGATCGATGCCGCCGGCGACCGTCCGGGCGTAGTGTTCAATGCTGCTGTGCATAATTGGGCTGAACTTCGCCACTTTGGCGTTTGTGACAGGTCCTTGCGGCGCAGTATAATGGCCAATATCGGCCGCCGCGAACCGGCAGGCCGGCGGCCGGCGACGGGCCGCGAGATTTGGGAAATGCCGGGACCAGTGCCATGACTCACGACCATCACGACGACCACCATGATCACGACCACGGCTCGGAGCTGTCGGAAATGCAGCTGCGCGTGCGCGCACTGGAGACCGTGCTGACCGAGAAGGGCTATATCGACCCGACGGCGCTCGACGCGATCATCGAGGCCTACGAGACCAAGGTCGGGCCGCATACCGGGGCGCGCGTCGTTGCCAAGGCCTGGAGCGACCCGGCGTTCAAACAAGCGCTGCTCGCCGACGCCAGCAAGGCGGTGGCGTCGTTCGGGCTCCTTAATCGCGTCGGCGACCACCTGATCGCAGTCGAGAACACGCCGCAGCGGCACAACATGATCGTCTGCACGCTGTGCTCGTGTTACCCTTGGGAAGTGCTCGGTCTGCCGCCGGTGTGGTACAAGGCGGCGCCCTATCGGTCACGCGCCGTCAATGATCCGCGCGGCGTGCTCGCGGATTTCGGCGTCACGCTGCCGACGGACACCGAAATTCGCGTCTGGGATTCGACCGCGGAGACGCGCTTCATCGTGCTGCCGATGCGCCCGGCCGGCACCGAGAGTTGGAGCGAGGAAAAACTCGCCGCGCTGGTCACCCGCGACAGCATGATCGGCACGGGGCTCGCGAAGAATCCGAAGGAGGCCGCCTGATGGACGGCGTTCACGACATGGGCGGCATGCACGGCTTCGGCAAAGTCGAGCCGGAGCCGAACGAGCCGGTGTTTCACGCTCCCTGGGAGGGACGCACCTACGCGATCAACCGCGCGCTGGGTTATACCGGCATCTGGACGATCGACGAGACGCGGGCCGGCATCGAGCGCCTGCCGCCGGCGGTATATCTCGGGAGCTCGTACTACAGGAAATGGGAGCTGCGGCTGGAGAATCTTCTGGTCGAGAAGGGTCTGGCAGACGCTGATGAGATTGCGGCCGGCCATGCGCTGCGGGCCGGCAAGGCACTCAAGCGAACGATGAAGGCCGCGGATGTGGCCAACGCACTGTCGCGCGGCTCGTTCGCCCGCCCCGCGCAGGGACCCGCGCGTTTTAAGCCAGGCGACAAGGTGCGCACCAAAAACATTCACCCGCAGACTCACACGCGGCTGCCGCGCTACGCGCGCGGCAAGACCGGCGTCGTCGAAGCCATCCGCGGCTGTCACGTCTATCCCGACATGGTTGCGATCGGCAAAGGTGAAGACCCGCAATGGGTCTACACGGTGCTGTTCGACGGCCGCGAATTGTGGGGCGAGGCGAGCGATCCTTCGCTCAAAGTTTCGATCGAGGCGTTCGAGCCGTATCTGGAGC
>DASZWK010000111.1:0-9429 GCA_035546235.1 Xanthobacteraceae bacterium
CAACGTCTCGGTAGGCCCGGCGAGGAGATCGATGCCGACGCGGCCGAACAATTGCCGCTTGGCCTCGGCCACATAGGCGTTGCCGGGCCCCACCACCATGTCGACGGGGGTGATCGTCTCGGTCCCGAGCGCCATGGCGGCGACCGCCTGCACGCCGCCGAGCACGAAAATCTCGTCGGCGCCGCCGAAATGCATCGCCGCCACGATCGCCGGATGCGGCCCGCCCTTGTAGGGCGGCGCGCAAGCGATGATTTTCTTCACGCCGGCGACGCGCGCGGTGACGATCGACATGTGTGCCGACGCCACCATCGGATAGCGGCCGCCCGGCACATAGCAGCCGATCGAGTTGACCGGAATGTGCCGGTGACCGAGCACGACGCCCGGCAGCGTCTCGACTTCGAGATCGCGCATCGTGTCTTTTTGTTTCTGCGCAAAATTACGCACCTGCGCCTGCGCGAACTTGAGGTCGTCGAGGTCGCGCTTTCGCACTTGGCCGATCGCGCGCTCGATCTCGGCGGCGCTGAGCTTGAATGAGGCCGGCGACCAGTTGTCGAATTTCTGCGACAGATCGCGCACCGCCACGTCCTTGCGCGCGTCGATGTCGGCCAGGATCTGCTCGACCGTCTCGCGCACCTTGGCGTCAGCCGCCTTGATCGCGCTCGCGTCCATTCCGCGCTTGAGATAACGGGGCATGGCAAACACTCCCTTCACATCCCGGTCATCCCCGCGAAAGCGGGGATCCAGTACCCACCGAGTACCGATTTTATCTCATGCGCCGTGGTTACTGGATGCCCGCCTTCGCGGGCATGACAGCTCATACAGCGTCTCGCAATCACTTGATCGCCTGCGGATTGAGCGGCGAGCCGGTGCCGCCCGTGATGATCAGCGGCGGGCCGCAGAAGAAGAATTCATAGACGCCGTCCTCGTCGCAATCCTCGGCCAGTTCCTTGAGATAGAAAATCTCGCCCATGCAGAGCCCCATGGCGGGGATCACCACCCAATGCCACGGCTGGTTCGCATCGGTGGTCTCGTTCGGCCGCACTTCGACGCCCCAGGTGTCAGTGCAGATCGCGGCGATTTCCTTCTCCTGACACCAGTAGCAGTTCTCGAACTTGACGCCTGGGGCGTCGCCGCCCGCATAGCCGCCCCATTTCTTCTCCTGCAAGCAGCGTTCCATCTGCCCGGTGCGGACAATGACGAAGTCGCCGCGGCCGATCGACACATTCTGGTCCTTGGCGCACTTGTCGAGTTCGTCGTTGGAAATGCTCTCGCCGTCGGCCATCCACTTCACGCCGCGAAAGCGCGCAATATCGAGTAGCACGCCGCGGCCGACCATCTTGTTCCTGGAATGCTCGATACCGAGCACGTTGAGACCCTTGGAGTCGATCAACTTGGCGTCGTGACCGTTATAGGCCTTGTCCTCATAGAACACGTGGCCGAGCGCGTCCCAGTGAGTGGCACCCTGGACGCAGCAGATCAGCGTGTCGTCGGCGTAGCGGATCTTGTTCCAGTCTTGCCGCCCCGCAATGGCATCGGTGCCGGTCGCCAGCATCTGGTGGATAGGGTTGAAGCGCCCCCCGAACAGCCCGTTCTGCGGCCCGCTGGCGTCAAGCGGAATGCCGAGCGCAAAGACTTTTCCGGTGCGGATCAGGCTCGCAGCCTTGACGATGTCCTCCGGCCGCACGTGATTGAGCGTGCCGACCTGGTCGTCCTTGCCCCAGCGGCCCCAGTTGCTGAGCTTCTTGCTCGCTTCGGCGATTGCCTCACGTCCCACCTTGATGTCCATAGCTGCCTCCTCCCGCCTGCACCCGACTCCGCCGGACTGTCGGCGCCGATATTGGCCCGCGCAGTGCAATTCGTCCATGCGGCTAGTCGGCCGCAGCGTCAATGTTGTCAATTGCTTGCGCCACGCAAACGGTCTGGAATAAAACCCGCGCCTTGCGGTTCTCATCGCGGCGTCATGGCATGCGCGCCGGCGAATATGGCGCGGCCCAACGGGAGATCGACATGAAGCGTGCAGTAAACATTTCCGCAATCGTCCTGGTTGCGGCCGCGACAATGGCCGCCGCGCCGGCATTTGCCGGCAACGTGATCGACGATTGGGCCAGCATCAAAACATCGCCGGCGCCGCAATTGAAGGCCGTCACCGTCGATCCGAAAACGACCGCATTGCTGATGCTCGACTTTATGACGCAAAATTGCGGCAAGCGGCCGGCCTGCATGGCCAGCATTCCGGACGTGAAGAAGCTTCTTGCCGAGGCGCGCGCCGCCAAGGTGCCCGTCGTCTACAGCATCATCGGCAACTCGACCACGGCCGACGTCATCAAGGATGTGGCCCCCATGGCGGACGAGCCGCACGTTCAGGCCGGACCGGACAAGTTCGTCCACACGGACCTGGACAAAATCCTCAAGGACAAAGGCATCCAGACAGTGATCGTCGCCGGCACCGCTTCGAACGGTGCGGTGCTGTTCACCGGAGCGGATGCCGCGATGCGTGGATTGAAAGTGATCGTGCCAGTTGACGGCATGTCAGCCGCGAATCGTTACGCCGATGTCACCACGGCCTACACCTTCGCGACAGCGCCGCTGGTGTCGGCGAAATCGACGCTGACCAAGATCGACATGATCAAATTCTAACGATCAGGTCGCCGTCGCAAATTCGCCGGCGGCCGCCGCGTCATTCGCTGACGCGACTGCCGCTCGGTTTCGTCCCGCCATCTTGGCCCGGTACAGCGCCAGGTCCGCCGTCTCGACCAGCATGGTCGCACCGGCGAATGCGGCGCCTTGGCGCGAGAACGCGGCTGCCGCATCCGGATACTTGCCGATGCTCGCCACGCCGACGCTGATGGTCACGTGAGGCGCGGCGCCCGATTGCGCGTGCGGAATCTGACAGTCGCGCACGGAATCGCAGATGACTTCAGCAAGCTTGCTCGCTTCGCCGATGCCGGTCTGCGGCAGCAGCACCGCAAACTCTTCGCCGCCATAGCGCGCGGCAAGTTCACCGGCCCGCCGCGCCCGGCTCGCGATCGTCTGCGCCACCCTGCCGAGGCACACGTCGCCCGCGACATGGCCATATGTATCGTTAAATCGCTTGAAATAGTCGACGTCGATCATCAACAGCGACAGCGCGGTGCCATGCCGCAACATGCGGCGCCATTCCTCGTGCAGCGCTTCGTCGAAGGCGCGGCGGTTGGCGATGCCGGTCAACGCGTCGATCGTAGTGATGCGCGCCAGCTCGGCCGATTTTTCGCGTTCGCTGCGATGCAATTTGACGAGCTGCAGATAGAGCCGGGTGTGCCCGCACAACAGCATGACCAGCACGAGACTCGCCGCCGCAAGCCCGTAGATTCGGCCCGCATAAAAGCCGAGGTCGAAACGCCCGGCATTGAACAACGCGCTGAGCGCGATGTCGAACATCCAGGCGCACATCGTCACGATCAGCCAAAGGTCGAGAATCGACAGCGGCCGGCGACGCGACACGACCACTGCGGCGCAAAGATTAATCGTCCAGACACCGGTCACCACGAGAACCAAAGACGACGTGTAGTGGTCCCCCCGCATGATCGCCGGCAGAAGACGCGGGCCCTGCGTGGCAAAGACCGCGCAGCCGATCACGAGGGCGATAACCGTTGCTGCCATCGACAGCATCAAGGCATAGGGGCGCCGCGGCTGTTCCCCGCCGCACAACGCATAGGCGATGACAAAAAGTGGAAAGCCGCCGTGCCAGACCATGTAGAGCCACGCGGTCGTCTGCGGGCCGGCACCAAGCAGGCCCGCAGGTGAAAATAAACCGGGAAACGTCAACGCGTGGGCGCTCGATATCAGCGCGGTGAACAGATAGCCGCCGGCCAGCACGATCAGCGCCTTGCCGCGCGCGAACTGGCTTTGCCCCAGCAGGAACACGACCGTAATCAGGTCGTTGATCAGGAGCGCCGACTGATAGATCGGAATAAACGCCGGCACCGGGGTCAGCGGCCACTTGGCGAACGGAGCAAGCCCGAGAAAAATCAGCGTCGAGCAGCCGATGACCACGGCGGCGAATCGGCACTCGCCGCGCCCCGCAGCCTGATCCGACAGAAATATCGGGCGCTCATGGCTCTGGCCATCCGCCATTCGCATTCGCTCCGCAATCCAGTGCGACAGCGGCTTGGACCGGGCCGCTCCCCAATCGCCAACACGGACGCACCGGCGCGGTTTCGCGTAAGTGAAATTGCGGATAACCGAATGCTTGACGGATGGCTGCAACTATCGCTGCAATTGAAATAAATTCGAACTATTTTCGCGTGTTTACCGCGGGGGACCGTGCTTAGCTGCGGCTGCAAGCGAACGGGGAGCGTTACCATGAGGCTTTTGAGTTTCAGCGCGGACGGTAAAGATTCGTTCGGAGCAGTCAGCGGCGACGGCGTCGTCACGTTGAACGCCAAAGTCCGGCAGCCGAGCCTCGCTGCTGCGCTCGCAGCGGACGGCGTCGAGGCTTTGCGCCGGGCGGCGCATGGCGCTACGCCCGATCGAAAGCTCGCCGACATCAAGTTCCTCCCCGTTATTCCGCAGCCGAACAAAATTCTCTGCGCCGGCGTCAATTATCGCGCGCACGCGGCCGAAGTGTCGCGCGAGCTGCCGAAACAGCCAAGCATGTTCATCCGCTTTACCGACACGCTCGTTGGCCACGGCGGCGCCATGATCCGGCCGAAACTGTCCGACAATTTCGACTATGAGGGCGAGCTGGCGCTCGTCATCGGCAAAGCCGGCCGACACATCCCGGCCGAGCGCGCACTCGACCACATCGCCGGCTATACGATCTTCGTCGACGGCTCGGTGCGCGACTATCAGAAATTCTCCGTCACCTCGGGCAAGAACTGGCCCGGCACCGGTCCGCTTGGACCGTGGCTCGTCACCACCGACGAGCTTCCCGATCCCGGCGGGCTCACGCTCACCACGCGGCTGAACGGCGTGCAGGTGCAGCACTCCGGCACCGACAAGCTGATCTATTCGATCCCGCAGATCGTGTCCTTCTGCTCCGACTTCACGGCGTTGTCGCCGGGCGACATCATCGCCACCGGAACGCCCGAGGGCGTCGGCCACGGCCGCAAGCCGCCGCTATGGATGAAGCCAGGCGACACGCTCGAGGTCGAGATCACCGGCATCGGTGCATTGCGCGCAACGATCGTCGACGAGTAGCGCGTCCGCGCCGCGCTTTATTGAGGGGCAATACCCGCCTGCTTGACCACCTTCGCCCATTTGGCGATTTCGGACTTCAGGAACGGGTCGATGTCGGCAAGCGGCATGTCCATGGTTTCGCCTGCGGCAGCATTGATGCGCGTGCGCACGGCGGGCGCCGCGACCGCCTTTACGAGCTCCGCGTGAAGCTTGTCGACGATGGCTTGCGGCGTCTTCTTCGGCGCCCACAAGCCGAACCACGTGTAGTAGGTGTAGCCCGGAACGCCGGCCTCTTCGACGGTTGGCACGTCCGGCAACAGCGGCGAGCGCGACTTGCTGGTGACGGCGAGCGCGCGCACCGAGCCGCCTTTGATCTGGCCCAAGGCGCTCGCCAGATTATCGAAGAATACCGGCACCTGACCGGATATGACGTCCGTATAGGCCGGCGCGGCGCCGCGATAGGCCACGTGCGTGAAGTTGGTCCCGGTCACGAGCTTGAACAGCTCCATCGACAATTGCTGTCCGGTGCCGATGCCGGCCGAGGCGTAATTGATCGCGCCGGGCCGGGCCCTGGCCATCGCAATCAGCTCTTTGATCGAGTGCGCCGGAAATTTGTTGCTCACCACGATGGCGAACGGGAATTGCGCCATCATGCCGACCGGCGCGAAGTCGGCGATCGGATCATAGGGCATATGAGCGAACAGGCTGGGATTCACCGCCATGCTGGCATTGAGCCCGGTCTGCAGCGTGTATCCGTCCGGCGCCGCCTTGGCGGCGACTTCGGTGCCGGTCAGCGAGCCGGCGCCGGGCAAATTCTGGACAACGAAAGGCTGGCCGAGCTGCTTGGACAGTTGCTCGCCGACGATCCGCGAAACGATGTCGGTGCCGCCGCCGGGCGTCGAGGCGACGATAATGGTGACGGGCCGGGCCGGGTACTCCGCCGCGAGAAGCGGAGCCGACGCCATGACACCAGCAGCGACTGCCATCGCGGCGATTGCGATGCAAAGGCGATTAGACAAGTTTCATCCCCCAATTGATTTGGCCGATACCGCGGCCTTGTGCGTTGCGCAGACCTTACGGCCAGCCCTCCGGCGCGTCCATCAGAAAGAAGGTCGCGCTCTTTTGTCCGACAGCAGGGTCAAACAACTCCGCGGCGACGTCGTCGCGGAGCTCCGAATTCAACGGGAACGCAAAGACACTACGCGCGGGTGCTCAATGTCGGGAAGGAATGCCGTCAGTACGCCGATCAGCGGCAGGAACGAGCAGACCCGATAGACGAAGTCGATGCTGGTCAGATCGATCAGTTCGCCGAGCGCCGCGGCGCCAAGTCCCGCCATGCCGAAGCCAAACCCGAAAAACAGTCCCGACACCATGCCGACGCGGCCGGGAATGAGCTCCTGAGCATAGACGACAATCGCCGAGAACGCCGAGGAGATGATCAGCCCGATGATGACGCTGAGCACGACGGTCGTGGTAAGCCCCACGTAAGGCAGCGCGATCGTGAAGGGCACCACGCCCAGGATCGAACACCAAATCACCAGCTTGCGGCCGACGCGATCGCCGACCGGCCCGCCGATAAAGGTGCCAACCGCAGCCGACGCCAGGAAAGCGAAGAGGTAGAGCTGTGCATTCTCGGCCGTCAGTCCAAAGTGGTGGATCAGATAAAAGATGTAATAGCTGGTGATGCTTGCAAGGTAGAAATATTTGGAAAAGATCAGCGCGATCAGAACCGCCATGGCGCGCCGCACCACTGCCGGCGGCAGCGCGGCCGGATGCGGCACAGACGATGATTTTCCGGACGGCCGTACCAAGGACGAACGGCCGAAGGTGTGGCCGACCCGTGCCAATATCACTATGCCAATGACCGCCAGCACCGCGAACCATGCCATGCTGCGCTGGCCGTAAGGCAGCACCAGCGCGGCCGCCCCGAGCGGCGCCAGCGAGTTGCCGAAATTGCCGCCGACCTGAAACAGCGACTGCGCGAAGCCGTGCGCACCACCGGAAGCCAGACGCGCCATGCGCGATGATTCCGGATGAAAGATTGACGAGCCGACGCCAAGGAACACGCAGCCCAAGAGCAGTGCCGCATAGTTCGGCGCGAAGGCGAGCACCGCGAGGCCGATCGCAATGGCAGCCATGCCGAACGGCAGCGCATAGGGCTGCGGGCGGCGATCTGTAAACAATCCGATCGCCGGCTGCAGCAGCGATGCGGTGCCCTGAAACACCAGCGTGAGCACACCGATCTGGCCGAAGCTCAGGTCGAACCCGCTCTTGAGCAGCGGATAGATGGCGAGCAGCAGCGAAGTCGAAAGGTCGTTGATCAAATGGCAGAAAGTCAGGGCGCCCAAAATCGAAAACGATCGGGCGCCGGTCCTCTGGCCGAGAACGGCTTCGGTCACGGAAAACGCTGTCCTCTCTGATCACCGCAGGCAGCCCTGCAGCGGACGGTGCAAATCTTCAGTCTTGCTTGGGTGCGATGCACTTAAACGTCAATCGGATGAATAGGAAGTAAGCGCGCCATCCTAATCTGCATTGCTCCTATGAGAATGCCGGCCGCAGGGGGCGGCCGGCCTCAATAGTCACGGACGGCACCCGTTGGGACGCTCATTCGCCCCGCAGCGCCGCGGCGAGGCCCGATGCATCGTCGGTGCCGATACGGCGGATCTCGCCGTTCTTGAGGTGCAGTTCCACCGCATCGAGACCCGATACGTTGTAGAGCCGGAAGCCCGCCCGCACTCTGATGCCGAATCCGGTCAGGACGCTGTTGCGCACGATGCTGACGTTGGCAATGTCGGCGCGGGCCATCCGGTATTTCCACGCGCCCGGGCCGAAAAACCACTGCACCTCGTTGCCGTCGACGATGACGGTGAGCGACGAGAACAACCAGGCAAGAGCGACGCAGCCGAAAGCAATCGCCAATCCCAGCCATCGCCCCGCGGTCGGGTTCATGAACGCCGCTGTTCCCGACACGGCCGCCCCCAGGCACAGCACCACAATCATCAGGGTGCCGACCTGTTTGTGTTCGTAGTGGTCGGACATGGTACTTCTCCAATGCGGTTTGAAGGCAAACCGCCTCAATCACCTGCTTAGTCCGCGGTGATCTGGAGAAGGTTCAAGGTCTTTGGAAAAGCCCTCGCCGGCCGCGGAGCCCGTTAACCCGCAAGCCCAAACAGCGCCTGCGCGTTGCGCCAGCAGATTTTCTCGCGGTCGCCGTTCGGCATCTCGATCGAGTTGAGCACCTTGATGGTGTCGCGGATATAGCCCGGTCCCTTCTCCTTATCGAACGGGCAATCGGAGGCGAACACCACGTGATCGGCGCCGAAGAAATCGAGCCCGCACACCGTGGCGGCGCGCGCGCCCTCGACCGCGGTATCGCCGTAGAAATCCTTGAAATAATCGAACGGCCGCTTCTTCAGCGACTTGCGCAGACTCTCATAGTCCTCATCGGATGTTCGCGCCCCCATCTGATCGAACGAGTGCGCGACGCGGCCTTCGAGATACGGAATGACGCCGCCGAGGTGGTGCGCGATGACCTTGAGATCCGGATAGGTGTCCATGATCTTGGAAAACACCAGCCGCGCCAGCGTCACGCCGGTTTCGTAAGGCCAGCCGAGCACGCTGCAGATTTCATACTTCGATACTTTCTCGGTCGGGTAATCCGGCATCTCGCGGGTCCGCGACGGATGCAGCAGGATCGGCTTGCCGGACTTGGCGATGGCGTCGAAGACCGGCAGGAATTGCGGCGCATCGAGCGGCACGCCGTTGGCGTTGGTGGCAATCTGCACCGCATTGGCGCCGTTCTTGAGCGCCCGCTCGGCCTCCTTGGCGGCGGCCTCCGGCGCATTCATCGGCAACAGCGCCGACCAGCCCACAAAGTGTTTCGGATGCTTGGCCGCGATCTCGCCGAGGCCGTCATTGGCGATCTTCGCCATCTCTGGCGTCTTCTCCGGCCCCCACAGCCGCTCCATTGGCGGCAGCCCGTGCGAGAGCACCTGCGCGTAATCGGGAAACGATTCGACGATGCGCAGCCGCAGGTCCAGATCGGACAAAGCCGGAATGCCGCGCACGCGCTTGCCGAGGTCCTTCGATCCGGCCGGCGTATCCAGCAGCGCCTCGTAATAGCGCTTCGGAAAGAAATGATTGAAGGCGTCGATATAGCGCATGCGATTCTCCCTGGGGATCGTCATGCCCGCGCTTGTCGCGGGCATCCACGTCTTTCTTCGCTGCACTTAGACGTGGATGGCCGGGACAAGCCCGGCCATGACGGGAACG
>DASZWK010000112.1:0-5279 GCA_035546235.1 Xanthobacteraceae bacterium
CGTCGTAGGCGATGCGCCCGCGCCACGGCTCGCCACTCGCCGTCATCAGCACGAACGGGTAGAATACGACACGCAGGCCGCGCGACTTCAGGTCGCCGATGCAACGCACCAGCGACTGGTCCGATGGCGTGCCGCCGTAGATGAAGGCACCGCCGCTCTGCGGAATCGGAATGAGGCCCGTCGACGCCTGCGTCAGCCCCGAGCAGCGCCAAACATCGGACGCCCCCGAGGCTTGCTGGAAGCTGCCGTTGATGTAGGTGGTCGACGGATAGATCTGGCAGGCGGTGACGTCGGTCGAATTGCCGAACCAGGACACGACAAGCGACACCGTGGTGCAGCCCGGGAATTGCGCCTGTAGATTGTCGATCGCGATCGTGTAATCCGTGACAGTGCCGGCGCCGGCATTCGGCCCGCCGTTGGCGTAGCGATTGATCGAGGTGAGCGTCGACTCGGTGACGCGCCGGCCCAGATACGCAATCGTGTCGTAGGTGAACTCGCCGGTCGATGGCAGCAGATTGACGCCGAGGATGTAGGACATGAATGCACGCTCTATACCTTCCCTTGCGAGAGAGGGTGGACGCGCTCAATGGACGTCTGGGCTAGGAAAAGTTTTTCAAAATGCGGCTATTGCCGTAAGCTCGCCGGTGCGGCTACCGACGCGGGAACGCCGCAAACGGATCAAGGACAGCTACGCCGGTCGGCTCGAAATGCGCAACATTGCGCGTCACTACGGTGAGGCCATGCTCCAGCGCGGTGGCGGCGATTTGTAGATCGGCGTCTTTACGAGCCAGCGCCGCGCTCAGTCGTCCCCAGCGACGGGCGGATGCGAGATCAAACGGCAGAACACGATCGCCATAGATGTTGAGCAGATCGTCGAGCCAAATCGCGAGCATCGAAGCAAAATCCTGCTCCTTGGCGCGCTGCAAGGCAACGCCCCGCTCGATCTCGCCAATGCTGATGACACTGACAAAAAGATCGCCAGGGCGCTGTCGACCGATCCAAGCCACGACGTTGGCGTCGCGCCGCCTTTTCGTCAAAGCCGAAAGTACGTCGGTGTCGACCAGAAACATCAGAATTCGACGTCACGTGGCGTGGTATCCAGGCGCTCAAACTCCACCTCGCCTTGCGGCATCGCCAGCAGCATTTCGGCGAAACTCGGCGCCTTGAGGTGCTGCAGCTTGCGCAAGCGGTCGTATTCGTCTGCATCAACGATGACGACAGCCGGTTTGCCGTGCTTGGTTACGGTCTGCGGCTTGCGCCGGGCTGCTTCGACGACTTCGCTGAAGCGATTTTTGGCATCCTGGACAGACCAGATGGTGCGCCGCATGATTGGGACTTTCTAGCTAGTTTATCTAGCTAGAATATGCGTGTCCACCGCGGCGATCAAGTCTCCTAAGCCCGCGCCCCGCGCAGCCCCAGATGTGCGCCGCGCTTCACCGCGTCGTTAATCGCGCGCAGCATGTGGTGCGAATTGTCGTTGAAGAAGCGCTTGACGCTCTGCGCGTCGAGCGCCGCCACACTGATGCTCACCGGCGCATGGACCTGTGTGCCGAGACCCGCGCCCGAGAACGGACCGGAACCCCGCGCGGATGGAATGATCGTCTCGCCCGGATGGATCAAAGCGAGGCCGCCGCGCACCACGTAGTCGGTGCCGACATCGAAAATCGCCGCCGCCGACACGGACGCCTGCGCGGCGGCCGCGGGCCCGGCCGCCGCCGGACCCATGGTGGGCGCCAGAAAGGCGAACACGCCCGCGAAGGCCTGGCCGGCATCGGTCATGATCGCCTTGATGGCGTTCGCCGCATTGGCAAGGACGCCGGCACTGGCGGCGCCCTGCTCCGCCGCGGCGCGCGCCGCGGCGCCGGTGGTCGCCGCCGTGGTCTGCGCCAATTGCGCGGCGGTCCACTTCACCACCATGGTCTCGCACATTTCGATGAACTGAATGATCAGGTCGCCGAGAATTTTCTTGAACGCCTGCGACCAGGTCGTGGTGCCGGCCAAAAGGCCGCGCAGCTGCGAATTAAAGGCGGTCTCGATCGAACCGAGCGCGGACGTCCACGTGCGCTGCTGCTGGGCGATGGCCTGCTCGTCGAGACGAAGCATGTCGGTGCGGTGCTTGGCCTCAAGCTCGTCGATCTTGTTGAGCACTGCCTGCCGTTGCGCGACCGACAATGCGCCGATACCCGCCTTCTGCTGCAGCAGCGCCAGCTCGGCCTCGTATTCCCTCTGCGTTTCAGCTTCGAGAAGGGCAAACTTCTGGTTCTGGGTGATCTCGAACTGATTGGCTTCCGCATTGAGCAGGATTTTCTGCTCGGCAAACGCCTGCCGCAGGATTTTGATCGGCACCGCGAGGTCACTCAGCGCCTGGTTGACGCGCGCGATCCCGGCGAGAAAATCGCCGGTATCCGCGCCAAAGCGGATTTCGACCTGGTTGTCGTTGGCCATGCGGCGACCTCCTCAGTTCTCATTTGATCGCACCGCCCGGGAACATGGCGAGCAGCTCACGATAATCCGTCGACGGCCGCGGCTTCGGCTTGAAACCAAACGAGGCGGCAAGGAGCCGCCGCAGCGGCGGGTTCTCGCTCCACGCCCGACGCAGCTCTTCGAGGAACGGCATGTCGACCTGATCGAGCACCTGGTCGCGCGTCCAATTCAGATCGAGAACCAGTTCGGCGACGAGCGCGCCCCACGCGGCTGTCTCGAAGCGCTCGTCGCCTAGATTTCCCCCGTGCCGGTCTCCACCTTCCGGCCGCCGGCCTGCTCGATCACCACCGGCAGCGCGGTAACGAGTTCGCCGAGCGGGATTGGCAGATCGAGGAACTCGTCGCGTGTCAGCTTGGGGTGAGCGCGGCGCAAACCATGCCACAGCACCTCGGCCAGCGGCGTGAGCCGCTCGCCGGTCATCGTGTCCGCGGTGATACCGGAGAGTTTCGGCACGTGGTCGGCGATCGCCAGAATCTGCCGCAGCGACAGCGGCGCTATATAGAAGTCACGCCCGGCGAGCCGCACCGTGCGGGCTTGGGAAAGATCGAGGCTTTGGTCGATTTCCAGGCTCAATTGTCCGTCTCCCTATGCCTATGCGGCCGCCCTTTTCCACAGTTTTGGCCTTTTCCTCTATTAAGTGTGGAACATATTGATTTTTAAGATTTATATGGCATTTTCCACACTTAGAAATGGAATCGGGCACACACTGTGGAACACGTTATTTTTCAAGAGCTTAACGGTGATCAGCGGCGCGAAGCGATCAATACGCAACAGCGCTACGCCGCCTACCGCGAAGCTGCCCGGCGAAGCAACGATTACCGCGGGTCCATGAGCTGGAAGAAAATCCACGGTCGCGACTATCTGGTCCGCAGCTACTACGGCAAATCGGGCATCCGCCGTCAGAGGTCGCTCGGGCTTAAATCCAAGGAAACCGAGGTCATAAAGCGCGAATACGAGCGCGGCCGGCTGGATGCGCAGCAGCGCTTGAAGGACCTCAAAACCGTTATGGCTCGGCAAGCCGCCATCAATCGCGCGCTTGGCCTCGGCCGCATCCCGCTACCGGCCGCGAAGATCATACGAGCGATCGACGAAGCCGGTCTGCTCGGATCGGGAATCCGCGTTCTCGGCACAAACGCCATCTATGCCTACGAAGCGGTCGCTGGCGTGCGAATCGATCCCGGGCTGACCGCGACAGAAGATATCGACTTGCTGTTTGACGCACGCCAACGATTGAGCTTCGTGGCGAGCAAGGATGTTTTCCAGCCGTCGCTGCTGCGTTTGCTGCAAAAAGCCGATTCCAGCTTCCGCCGTCTGTCGGGAAAGTTCCAGGCGGCGAACCGGGAGGGGTATCTTGTCGATCTCATAAAACCGCTACGCAATCCACCTTGGACAAAAGAAAAGGAGCATATTGGCGCTGACGAGGACGATCTGACGGCGGCAGAAATCGAAGGACTCGCGTGGCAGGAAAGCGCTCCTTCTTTCGAAGCCATCGCCATCGACGAACGAGGCGAAGCATGCCGCGTCGTGACGACCGACCCCCGGATCTGGGCAGCACACAAGTTCTGGCTATCGAAACGCAAGGACCGCGAGCCGGCAAAGCGGCGCAACGACGCGGCGCAAGCGCAGGCCGTAGCGCAACTCGTTGTCCAATATATGCAGCACCTGCCCTACGTGGTCGATGAATTGCGCATGTTGCCAAAGCGCGTCTTCGACGACGCAAAACCTCTTTTCGCCGAGCCGTGACGTCAAGCGGCCCATCTATTCGCTCAGACTGATGGTCCCGATGTTGTTCGAGGCGTCGGCGATGGCCTGGAAGTCGAACTCCGCGATGGTGAATTTCTGGTTGGAGAACGGCAGCGACAGCTTCGGCGCCACGCAGGCATTGAGCTTCACCACCAGGTCCTTCGCCGTCCCGAAATAATTGAACGTTTCCTTCAGCGACACTTCGAACATCGGCAGCGGGCCGGTAAGCTGATTGGCGAGGCTGATCTTGTTACCGGACGTAATTGTGTAGCTGTAATAGATCAGCACCGCAACGCCGTTATCAGCCGAAGCGAAGGTGTAGGTCCCGGGGCTTCCGGACGGTGCGACGTACTGGCCTTGCGCCGGCGAAGACGCGATCGGGGTGAGCTGCACGCCGGTCGTGGCATAGAACACACCGAAATCCTCGACGAAATTCGCGCCGTTGGCGACCGTGATCGCGGCCGAAGCGACAGTGCCGGTCTCGCCCGTCGTCATCTCCACCATGCTGTTCGCCGTCAGCGTCTGGCCGAGGAACAGATTGTTGATCTGCGTCGACTGCAGGCGAGCGAACTTGGCCTTGCCGGTGATCTTGAACTCGCCACCGCCGGCGGCGACCGCCATGTTGTACTGACCGAGCAGCGTCTCGATTTTGCGGTCGAAATCGAGCGATACGTCCTGCAAGGTGCCGAGCAGCGCCGGCGGCTGCCCGCTCACGTCGGTGCGCTTGCCGATCAGCGTGCCGCTGCCGAAGGCGAATTGGGTCATGGTGGTTCTCCTGGGTCGGAATGTGTGGGAAAGGCGAATCGCGAATGGCGAATAGCGAATAGCGAGTAGGGAAAACGCCCCTTCCTATTCGCTAATCGCCACTCGCTATTCGCGTTAAAAGGCTGCGCTTGCCGCTAGGGCAGCAAAATCTGGAACGGGATCGCCGCGACCGCCTTGCCGTCGGTATCGCCGGTGTCGATGAATACCGGGCCGAGCGGATAGCAGTGCGATACGAGGCCGCCAAGCGTCTGCTTGTTGCCGGCGAGCGCGTCGGCGCCGCTCGGCGC
>DASZWK010000113.1:0-5400 GCA_035546235.1 Xanthobacteraceae bacterium
AGCTTTTCATTCCCGCGGCGCGCGCCACCGCGGTCCAGCGGGCGATATCGGTGCGGATGCGCGCAGCGAACTCATCCGGTCCGATATCGAGCGGCTCGTAGCCCTGCTTGTGCAACGCGTCGACCGCAGCGGGCGATTGCATCGCCTTGCGCGCCGCGTTGGCGAGCGTCGTGACGATCGGCTGGGGCGTGTTCGCCGGCGCCATGACACCGAGCCAGAGATTAAAGTCGAAGCCGGGAATCCCCGCCTCCGTCATGGTGGGCGCGTCGGGCAACAAGTTCGCGCGCTTGGCGCCCGTGGTCGCCAGCACGGCAAGCTTGCCCGCCCTGATCTGCCCGATGATCGACGAGCCGACGATGAACGAGAGCGTGATGCGGCCGGCGATCAGATCGGTAACCGACTCCGGGCTGCCGGGATAAGGCACATGCACCAGCTTGATGCCGGCCTTCTGCTCGAACAGCACGCCGCACAGATGCGGCAGGCTGCCGGCGCCGACCGAACCGAACGTCAGCACGTCCGGCTTCGCCTTGGCGAGCGCGACAAGCTCGGCGACGCTGCGCACGCCGAGCGACGGATTGACCGTCAGGAAGAACGGGCCTTCGGCGAGCTGGGCGATCGGCGCAAAATCCTTGCTCATGTCGAGCGGCGGCGAGGTCGGGTTGATGATCTCGTTGGTCAGCGTCGAGAGCGGCGGCAGGAACAGCGTGTAGCCGTCCTTCGGCGCGCGCGCGACGTAATGCGCGGCGATGCTTGAGCCCGCGCCGGGCCGGTTCTCGACGATCATCTGCTGGCCCACGAGCGGCCCCGCTTCGCGCGCGAAAATACGCGCGATCACGTCCGACGCCGCGCCCGCCGTGAAGCCGACGATGAGCCGGATCGGACGCGACGGATAGGTGTCGGCGACGGCACGGCTCATGACCGCCGGGATCGCCGCTGCAGTCGCCGTCAGGCGCAGAAATTCCCGGCGGACAATCGTCGTTCGGTTTAGCAGTTTCTCAGTCATGCGCTCCCCACTTTACTTGGCTGTTACACGCACCCGATCGCCCTCGGCCACAAGCTTGGCGCCGAGCTTTTCGCTTCGCGCCGTGAGATCGGCGAGCGTCTCGGCTTCGTCGGCAATCCGGCACAGATAGGTCTCGTTATTATCGTTGCTCCGCACGAAGCGGAATACGCATCCCGTCACCGCGCCGCCCGCAAACATTACGTCGATCAGCGCGCCGACCCAGCCCGAATGTTTGCGGCCGAGGTGGCCGGTCGAGAAGGTGAAATTGCACAGGCCGTAGAAGATCGGCCGGCCCTTATAGATTTCGACCGGCAACAGATAATGCGGCCCATGGCCCACCACGATGTCGGCGCCGGCATCGATGGCGGCGTGCGCAATGTCCGTCATGTACTGTAGCGGCTCGCGTCCGAGCCCCCAATGGCAAGAGGCGACGACGATGTCGGCTTGCGACCGCAGCGCCGTAATGTCCTTCTGAAATTCCGCCAGATAGCCGGCGTCCGCCCAGGTCACGACCAGCGGCGGCACGCCCGGCCGGTTCGGCGGCGGCATGCCGGGGACGAGGCGGCCAGTCGGGACCTGATAGGCGGTGTGGCCGCGCATCACCGCGATGCCGGGGGTGTCCGCGCCGGCTTCGTGGTCGGTCGGCCAATACACCGAACTGCGCTGCACGACGCCGACGCGCAGCCCGTTGCGGGCGACGATCGCGGGCGCGCGCGCCGCAGCAAGATTGGGGCCGGCGCCGGTGTGGAGAATGCCGACCCGATCGAGCACGGCGAGCGACGCAGCGATATTATCGGCGCCGTAATTGACGTTGTTGGCGACACCGACCGCGTGAAAGCCCGCGAGCCCCAGGGCCTCGCCGCCAACCTGCGGGTCGGCAAAAAAACCCTCAGCGTCGTGCGAGCGCCGCGCCGGCAGATGCAGACAGCATTCCAGATTGCCGAACACGACATCGGCGGTGTGCAGCTCGGCGGCAACATGGCGGAACGGAATCGCCGCATCGGTGACGTTCATCAGATTGACATCACCCGTCAAAGTCAGTTTGCCCGCCATTTCTCTTCCCCGATCAACGCCGCAAATTCCCGAAGTTAAGCCAACATGGTCATCCGCCTTCGCGCAAGTGGGGGCGGAGCAATAGATCCTCGTTCTCGCGGCGCGTTTTTGCGCCCGAGCTATTTGCACGGCACGAACAAGAGCCTCCAAACACATAAGGGGAGGCGGAGCGCCGAAAGGCGCATACTGAGAGACCGCTCCGCGCCATCCGAGCGTTGCCGCTGGGCGGGGTCACGGCGCGCGCCGCTTTTGGCGGACACGCTCGCCTTCCGGCGCTCTACCGCGGTTCTTGCCGAGATTTTACTCTCGACTCAGTCCGGTCCCGCGCTTCATGGCAGCGCCAACGGATCACGCCGTCCGCCACCCGGGCAGCCAGCTCCTGGCAGACCTGCCAATCCTTTCAGACTAAGGCTTGGCAGGCCGGGCGAGTTTCCGAACCGCCCGCGAATGGAGTTACGCGCCCCATCCCGGGCACCGCTCCCGCTCGCATCAATCGGCCGTCACCGGTTGACGTCCCTTAGAACGAGCAGAATGATTTCTTTTAGTTCAACGCGCGGTGTGCGATCAAGCAATTCCGGCGGCCTGCGCTATCCGCCTGATCCGACGAGACTCTTTTTTCACTGTTTGTTTGATTCGCAGGCGCACGAATTGTGGCATTGCTGCCATGATTCGCACCGTTGCGCTAAGGCGCGGAAAGTACGGAGGTTTTGAATTCGGTAACGGTACTTTCTTGGTGGAGGCGAGGACTAGGCCTTGCACTCCGGAATCTGCGCTTACCCCAGAAGCCGACAACGGTCGGGACCACGGCATGTCCGTTTTGTGCAATGACCGACATGAAGCAGGCCTAAGTTACTTCCGAGACCGTGATCGGGGCCGCTCTTATCCGGCGTGGCTCTGCCGCCTCAGACTTCAAGCAGCCGATAAAGCCTTTGAGTGCGCTGTCCTCATGATTCGAGCGGCGGCGGATAAAAAGCGTCTCCGCCCACTTCGAAGGACTGCTCAGGCTATGAGCCCTGATGCTGCCGTTTAGCCCGGCACGTTCCACCACAGTACGTGGCAGGAGCGTAACGCCCATGTTTGCCGCCACACATCCGATAATGCCGTCGAGCGTTCCGAACTCCAGACGCGCCGCAGCAGGCCAGCCGAATTCGGCTAATATTTGCTCGAGCCGCTGCCGGTAGGAACAACCGGTACGAAACACGAGAGCGGTCGGCCCCGGTGCGGAGATCGCTCTGCGCAGCGCAGTCAGGCTCGACCACTGCGTGGCCGTGACCAGCACCAGTTCCTCCTTGAATGCGAAACCTGCAACAAGGTCGGGATGGTCAATGGGGCCGCAAACAAACGCCGCGTCGAACGTGCCATCGAGAACGCCATCGACAAGCACCGCCGTCGGACCGGTCCGCAGCGTCAATTCCACCGCAGGGCACGCCCGGTGAAAATGAGCGAGTAATGGCGGCAGGCGAACGGCCGCCGTGGTTTCCATCGAACCAATTGCGAGTGGGCCCTTAGGCACCCCGTCGTCGCGTGTTGCAACCATCGCCTCGCGTGACAAGGCCGTCAGGCGATCGACGTACGGCAGCAGCCGCCGTCCGGCCCCCGTCAGGGTCATCCCTCGGCTATGGCGTTCGAACAACGGCATGCCGATTTCTCGTTCAAGTGTTTTGATGCGGTTCGTGACGTTCGATTGCACGGTTCCCAGTTCGCTCGCCGCACGCGTGATCCCGCCGCAGCGAACGACAGCAGAGAACGTCATAAGGTCCGAAAACTCCATCGTGCGCCCCGTTCTGAAATAACGATGGTAGCGTTCATAACAAATCAATTCTCAAAAACGGTAACGCGCCTTACTCTGATTGTCCAGATCAACCAGGCGCTCCGATCGTGCCGATGAATACTTCGCTGACAAAACTACTGCGCATTCGCTGTCCGATTCTGCTTGCTGCAATGGATCTGGTTGCTGACGCAAAGTTGACTGTCGCGGTCTCTGAAGCGGGCGGCTTCGGGATTCTGGGCGCCGGTTATGGTGATGCGGTTTGGCTTGAAAGGGAGCTCGCGCAGATCGCAAAGATGCGCGGTGGCCGGAAGATTCCATTCGGTGTCGGCTTTATCACCTGGAGCCTTTGCGATCAGCCTGAGCTTCTCGATCAGGCCCTCGCGGCCAAACCCGATGCAGTATGGCTGTCATTTGGTGATCCGGCGCCCTTCGCCGGAAAAATAAAAGCGGCGGGTGCCTTGCTGATTTGCCAAGTGCAGACAGAGGCGATGGCACGGGATGCGGTTTCAAAGGGAGCCGACATTATCGTCGCTCAAGGAACGGAAGCGGGCGGCCATGGCATGTCGCGAGGTGTGTTCACGCTCGTCCCCGCCGTCGTCGACGCCGTGGGCCACAAGGTGCCAGTCGTATTGGCGGGCGGCGTCGTGGATGGACGCGGTTTGGCTGCGGCATTCATGCTTGGTGCCCAAGGAGTCACCCTCGGCACACGCTTTTACGCCTGCGAAGAGGCTGCCGGGCACCCAAATGCGAAGGCGCGCATCGTCGCGGCATCTGGCGACGATACTGTGCGCAGCACTGTCTTCGATATCTTGAGACAGAGGGCTTGGCCCGGGCCGTATACGGGCCGGTGCTTGGCAAATGAAAATACGCGCGACTGGGTAGGCCGCGAGAATGAACTGATCAACCAAATCAGTGCTGAGAGCCAACGGTATTTAGCTGCGAAAGGTCGAGGCGACTTCGATATCGCGGCAGTAATCGCTGGCGAGTGCGCCGGGTTGATTCACAATGTGCCGAGCGCCGCGCAGATCATACGTTCGATAGTGGAACAAACCAACGAACTAATGGGAACGCAGGCTGAGCATCTATTCAATGATTTCACGAGAGACGAAACCCGGCTCCTTTCCGCTGGCTGAGGGTGCGATGGAAACATTCTTCATGGTCCTGACACTATCATCGCTCACCGGCCCGCAGGTGACATTCTTCAGTCACCCAAAACAATGGAGTAATGAATTGGCGTGCGAGCGTGCGTTACCGCTGATGGAGGGCGCTGTGACCCGATTGATCCGGTATGACGCCTCGTCCCTCGAATTGATCGGGACGACGACCGGCGGCCCGCTAAATCCCGGATTTTTTGTCAGCTTTGCTGGGTGCTGGTCTACAGAGCCTAGTCCATAGTTGGAGATCTCCTCTTGAGAGCGAGCATCGGGCGAGCAGCCGAATTCGGTCAGGCGTCGCAATGATGCGTTGCGTCACGTCGCTTCGGGTCATTTTCAATCGATTGGCTATCGCCTTGCGGCGTCCGGTTATCTGCCATGAAGAGACGTGAGACGTTTGGCGTTGACCGCTCCGCGCC
>DASZWK010000114.1:0-9383 GCA_035546235.1 Xanthobacteraceae bacterium
CTTGAGTTCGGTGATGCTGGCCTCGCCGATGCCGTCAACCTCCGCGAGCCGCTTCTCGGGAGCCGAGATCACTTCAGCGAACGAGCCGAATTTTTCCAGGAGAGCCTTGGCGATCGGCTTCATGTCGCGACGCGGCTGGGCGCGGAACAGCAGCAGTTCCAGCAACTCGTAATCCGACAGCGCATCGGTCCCGGCCTCGCGAAAGCGGTCGCGCAGCCGTTCGCGATGGCCCAAATAGTGCGGTGGAGCCTCAGCGAGGCCTTCAGCGCGCTCGCGGTTCTTTTCCACCATGGGACTTGAACACACCCTGCCGCCGCCGGCCCGATAATGCCTGCGGTGCGACGCCCGACCCTCCAACAGGATGACCGGATTGCCGGATTTTGCAATCTCCCCGTGCGCAACTTTTTCGCGAAGAGGCGACGGGATCGATGTCAGCCGGCTTGCGGGTAGGGCGGTTTGTCGAGGCCCTTTGGTGAGAGCGTGAAAATTTCGACACCGGTCTGGGTGACGCCGACCGAGTGCTCGAACTGGGCCGATAAGGAGCGGTCACGGGTCACCGCGGTCCAGCCGTCGGACAAGACCTTCACGTGCGGACGGCCGAGATTGATCATCGGCTCGACGGTAAAGAACATGCCGGGTTTGAGCACGATGCCCTCGCCGGGGCGACCGACATGCACAATGTTCGGTTCGTCGTGGAACAGCCGGCCGACGCCGTGGCCGCAGAAATCCCGCACCACGCTCATGTGCTGCGCCTCGACATAGGACTGGATGGCGTAGCCGATGTCGCCAGTGGTGGCGCCCGGCTTTATGGCAGCGATGCCCCGCATCATGCCCTCATAGGTGACATCGATCAGCCGCTCGGCGCGACGGGGAATCTCGCCAACCGTGTACATGCGGCTCGAATCGCCGTGCCAGCGATCGAGGATCAGGGTCACGTCGACATTGAGAATGTCGCCGTCGCGCAGCGGCTTGTCCGACGGGATGCCGTGGCAAACCACATGGTTGACCGAGGTACAGCTCGCTTTGCGATACCCGCGATACATCAACGTGGCCGGGGTCGTACCGTGGTCCTTGCCGAACTCGTAGACCAGGCGGTCGATCCGCTCGGTTGAGACGCCGGGCCTGATCTCGCCAACCAGAGCGTCGAGGCACTCGGCCGCGAGCCGGCCAGCCCGGCGCATGCCCTCAAAGGCGGCAGGCCCGTGGATCTTGATCTGCCCGGTTTTGCGCAGCGGCGCCGATGCCGCTTCGACGTAAGTCATTGTGTCCAGATATCGGCCGCGAGGGGAACTGGCGACGAACTGCCATCTGGATGCAATGTAAGCATACGCCCCGGCAACGCAAGTTAAACGCGGTGTTTACGGCGTGTCGGCGACCGGGACCGGCGCCACAATGTCGATGCCCTCGACGTTGATCTTGCAGCGCCAAGCCAGAACCTCAACGCCCTTTGCCCGCGCGCGGGCGTAGCCAGTCCCGTAAGTCGGGTCGATGTCGCCCGCCACGGCAAAGCCTTCCGCCGAGGGAATCTGGATGACAAACAGCAGCACCGCGCGCGCGCCCTGGTCGACCATGGTGGCGAGATCGTCGAGATGCTTGGCGCCGCGCACGGTGACGCAATCGGGAAATTCCGCAAGCCGCGGTGTGCGCATCAAGTGGACGTTCTTGACCTCGAGATAGCACCGCGGCCGCTGCGGGGCCTCGAGCACGAAGTCGGCGCGTGAATTGGTGCCATATTTGACCTCGCGCCGGATCGTCGGATAGTCGCGCAACTGTGGAAACAGCCCAGCCTGGAGCGCATCGGCGACCAGCAGATTGGGCTGGACGGTGTTGACGCCGACGATCTCAGGGCCGCTGCCACAATCGGCCTCGACCAGCTCCCAGGTGTAACGCAGCGATCGCATCGGATTTTGCGAATCCGACAGCCACACCCGCGAATACGGCTTATCGAGGCCGGTCATCGCGCCTGGATTCGGGACATGCACCGTCGTCATCTCGCCGGTTTCGAATATCACGTCAGCGAGAAAACGCTTGTAGCGGCGCACCAGCATCGCCGGAATGAGCGGAAGGCCGAATTTCATTGCGGACACATAGACGCTAAGCAGCGCGCGTGGGAAGTTCTTTTAGAGTCTCACGCGGCGAACTTGCCGCCCAACTCGTCGTTAATGTGTACGCGAATGATGTCGTCAAATGACGACTCGGCCACAAAGCCGAGCGCCAGCGCGCGGCGCGGATCGAACCGGCGCGGCCAGCCGGCAACGATCCGCGTCACCAGCGGATCGGGCATGCGGCGGATGCGGGCGGCGACCTTGTCGCCGGCGATCCGGCGAAGCGCCGCGATCTGTTCGGCGACGGTGCAGGCAACGCCCGGCAAGGTCAGGTTGATGCGTGTGCCGAGCCGCTCGGCCGACAGCCCGGCGGCATGGATGAGAAAGCCGACGGCGGAGCGGGGACTCGCGTGCCAGTGCATGACGCTGTCCTCGACCGGCAGCACCGCTTCCTCGCCGGCAAGCGGCTCGCGGATAATCGAAGAGAAGAAGCCCGACGCCGCCTTGTTGGGCTTGCCCGGCCGCACATTGATGGTCGGCAGCCTGATGCCGATGCCGTCGACGAAGCCGCGGCGCGTATAGTCGGCAAGCAGCAGTTCGACGATGGCCTTCTGGGTGCCGTAGGACGTGAGCGGCGTGTGATGGAACTCGTCCGGGATCGCATCCGGAAACGGCGCGCCAAACACCGCAATCGACGAGGTGAAGACGAACCGCGGCCGGTAACTCTCGCCGCATTGGCGCACGGCCTCCAGCAAAGCACGCGAGCCGTCGAGATTGACCCGGGTGCCCTTTTCGAAATCGAGTTCGGCTTCGCCGGAAACAACGGCGGCGAGATGAAAGATAACGTCTGGACGGTCCGCGATGGCGCGCGGGGCTGTTGCCGGATCGCCGATGTCGGCCGCGAACGCTTCGACCGCGCCGGAAAATCCCTCGGGCCGCGGCGGCACGCCGATATCGGTGAGCGTGAATTTTTCGATGGAGCGGCCGTTGAGTGCGCGGTCGTTGACGAGACGCGCCGTCAGTTTGCGCCCGATCATGCCGGTCGCGCCGGTGATGAGAATGTGCATGGTCAGCCCCAAAGCCCGTCATGGCCGTCATTCCGGCCGAGCTTCGCGCCCCCCGGAATGACGGAAAGGTTTACATCGCCATTCCGCCGTCGACGAGATGGGCTTGGCCGGTGATGTAGCTTGCTTCGTCACTGGCGAGAAATAGGGCAAGCGCCGCGACTTCCTGAGCGGCGCCGAGCCGGCCCATCGGCTGGCGCCCGACGAAATCCTGCCGCACGGTATCGGTCGATTTCCCGGTCTCCCTCGACACCGTCGCGATGCGGTCTTCCAGCGAGGGCGATTCGATGGTGCCCGGACAGACGGCATTGCAGCGAATGCCTTGCTTGATGAAATCGGCCGCGACCGCCTTGGTCAGTCCGATCACGGCCGCCTTGGTGGCCCCGTAGGCGTAGCGGTTGGGCACACCGCGTATCGACGACACCGCCGATGAAATGTTGACGATCGAGCCGGATTTTCTTCCCAGCATCCCCGGCAGAAACGCCTTGATCATGCGGTGCATCGATTTGACGTTGAGATCGAAGGAAAAATCCCAGTCTTTCTCGGTGCAATCGAGCACGGAGCCGTTGGCGACATAGCCGGCGCAATTGACCAGAATGTCGGGCGCGCCGAATTCGCTCGTGATAGCCTTTTGCAGCGCGTCGATATCGTCCTGCGCGCGCACGTCGAGTTTTTGCGCCTTGGCGGCCTTCAGGCCCTTGAGCTTTTCATCCGCGAGGTCGGTAGCGATCACCTTGCCGCCTTCGGCGATGAAGGCCTCCACGATGGCGCGGCCGATGCCTTGTCCGGCGGCCGTCACCAGCGCAACTTTATTTTGTAATCTTCCGCTCATCTTTCCTGCGCTTTCTTCCTCACGCCTTCTGCCCGTTCAAAGCTGCGAGACTGACTTTCTGCCGGCCGTCGCCGTCGAAATTTTCCGGCGCCAGCCACTGTTCGAAATTGCGTTTGCGTTCCGGCCATTCGCCGTCGAGCATCGAGAACCAGGCGTTGTCGCGGTTGCGGCCGTCCTTGTTGATCATGTACTGGCGGAAGGTCCCTTCATAGACAAAGCCATAGCGCCGCGCCGCACGCTGCGACGCGGCGTTCAGCGCATCGCATTTCCATTCGTAGCGCCGGTAACCCAGCGTCTCGAAGACGTAGCGTGCCAGGAGATACTGCGCTTCCGTGCCGAGCGGGGTGCGTTGCAGCGCCGGGGAATAGAGGACGTGGCCAACTTCGATAACCCGCATTTCCGGCACGATCCGCAACAGGGTGAAATAGCCGACGGCGCGCCCGGCGGTGTCGATGATGGCGTAAGCGTAAGGGTCGGCGGCAGCCGCGCGCCTGGCAATCAACGCCGCAAACGCCTCTAAGTTCGCAAATGGTCCGTCGGTTGAGATGTAAGTCCAGAGCCGGTCATGGCCGGCGAAGACCGCCCACAGGTCTGTCGCATGTTCCGGCGTGAGCTTTTCGAGATGGCCGTAGCGCCCCTTGAGCGTCACCGGACCGGGTCGCGGCGCGGGCGCCTTGTTCTCGACGCGCAGCCCGATCGGCTGGCCGGTCAATGGATGCGGTTCGGATGCGGTCATCACACGGGCGTCCCGCTGTCTTCGCTGAAGAATTTGTTGAGTTCGGCATTGGTGATGAGGCCCGCGAAGCCATCGAACTTGCCGTCCTTGGCGATTTCGGTGGCGGTACGGATGAAGGCATGCATGGCGACGCGGGCGAGCGAGCCGCCGACACTGATGCGCCGCACGCCCATCGCCGCGAGGTCGGCGACCGTGAAGCCGAAGGCGCCGCTGTTGAGGAAATTGACCGGCTTGGGCGCCACCGCCTTGACCACCGCCTCGATCTGCTCGCGTTTGTTGAGGCCCGGCGCGTAGAGGCAGTCGGCGCCGGCCGCCGCATAGGCTTTCAGGCGGCGTATCGCATCATCGAGATCGTTGACGCCGCGCACGAAATTTTCGGCGCGCGCGGTGAATACCACGTCACCGCCGGCGCGGTCGATGGCGGCGCGCGCCGCCTTGACGCGCGTGACGGCGGTGTCGAGCGCGTAGAGCGGCGTCTTGCCGTCGTTCGGTGAATCCTCGATCGATAAACCGGACACGCCGGTTGCGATGCAGCGGTTAACGTTCTCGGCGAGACCGTCAAGCGTAGCCGCGAGGCCGTCCTCGAAATCGGCATTGAGCGGCACGTCGGCCGCGGCCGCGATCTCGGCGAAATGCGCCAACACCTGGTCGAGCGATTGTGCGCCGTCGGCACAACCTTGCGAGTGAGCGTGGCCGGAACTGGTCGTCGCCAGCGCCTTGAAGCCGAGCCCTTGAAGATAGCGCGCGCTGCCGACGTTCCACGGATTGGGAATAACGAAACAGCCGGACTCGTGCAGCTTGCGGAAGGTTTTCCGTTTGTCGGCGACCGAAGGATGGGAGCCGGTCATGATGGCACCTGCTTCTATTCATCGCGCCAAGCTGGCACGAACGGGTCGGAAGCGACAGACCTCGCGGGTCTCAATGATTGTCGCGCGGCACGAAATGCTGCGCGATGCGCTGATATTTCGGCGCCGGCTGCAAAACCATGCCGTTGCCGAGCTGATCCACCATCGAGCGTTGAATTTCCTGCCACGGCGTCTGGCTCTGCGGATAATGGTAGCCGCCGTTGTTCTGAAGCGTCGCGCGGCGCTCGGCGAGTTCGGCCGGCGAGATCAAGATATCCGCAGTGCCCCTGTTGAGATCGATGCGCACGCGGTCGCCGGTCTTGAGCAAGGCCAAGCCGCCGCCGGCCGCCGCTTCGGGCGATGCATTGAGAATGGACGGCGAGCCCGACGTGCCCGATTGCCGCCCGTCGCCGATGCAGGCGAGAGCGGTCACGCCCTTTTTGATGAGTGCCGCGGGCGGCTGCATGTTCACCACTTCGGCCGAGCCCGGATACCCGATCGGCCCGGTACCGCGCATGAACAGGATCGAATGCTCGTCGATCTTGAGCGCGGGATCGTCGATGCGGCGGTGATAATCCTCCGGCCCGTCGAACACGATGGCGCGGCCCTCGAAAGCGTTGGGTTTCTTGGCGTCGCACAGATAGCGCTGCCGAAACTCCTCGGAGATGACGCTGGTCTTCATGATCGCCGAATCGAACAGATTGCCGTGCAGCACCTTGAAACCCGCTTGCGCCTTCATCGGCTTGTCATAAGGCCAAATGACTTTGGGATTAGTGGCCTTGGCGCGGGCGACGTTCTCCGCATACGTCTTGCCGTTGATCGTGATCGCCTCGCCATTGAGGCGTCCCGCCGTCAGCAGCTCATGCATCACCGCGGGCAGGCCGCCGGCGCGATAATAGTCTTCGCCCAGATACTCGCCGGCCGGCTGCATGTTGACCAAAAGCGGCACATCGTAGCCGATCTTTTCCCAGTCCTCGATAACGAGCGGCACGCCGATGTGCCGTGCGATGGCGTTAAGATGGATCGGCGCGTTTGTCGAGCCGCCGATCGCCGAGCAGGCGACAATGGCGTTCTCGAAAGCGGCGCGCGTCAGAATGTCGGACGGTCTGAGATCTTCGAGCACGATCTCGACGGCGCGGAAGCCGGTCTCATAAGCGATGCGGGCGCGCTCGCGATACGGCGCCGGAATCGCGGCGCAACCCGGCAGCGACATACCGAGCGCTTCCGCCATTGCATTCAGGGTCGATGCCGTGCCCATCGTGTTGCAGTGGCCGACCGAGGGCGCCGACGAGGCGGCGATATCGATGAATTCGTTGTAGTCGATGCGGCCGGCCGCCACATCCTGCCGCGCCTGCCAGAGCACGGTGCCGGAGCCGGCGAGCTTGCCGTTGTGGTAGCCGTCGAGCATCGGTCCGCCGGACAGCACGATTGCCGGAATGTTGACGGTCGCGGCCGCCATCAGGCAGGCCGGTGTGGTCTTGTCGCAGCCCGTCATCAGCACCACGCCGTCGAGCGGATAGCCGTAGAGCACTTCGACGAGACCCAGATAGGCGAGATTGCGATCGAGCGCTGCGGTTGGCCGCTTGCCGGTTTCCTGAATTGGATGCACCGGAAATTCCATTGCGATGCCGCCCGCGGTGCGGATGCCTTCGCGCACGCGCTCGGCGAGCTGCAGATGATGGCGATTGCAGGGACTGAGATCGGAGCCGGTCTGCGCGATACCGATGATCGGCTTGCCTGAGGTCAATTCGGCGCGGCTCAGTCCATAATTGAGGTAGCGCTCCAAATAGAGCGCGGTCATGCCCGGATTGTCCGGATTGTCGAACCATAATCGCGAACGCAGATTAGGCTTCACGCCGTTGGAAGGATCAGTCTTTGCCATCGTCTTCCGCCCTATTCGCAGATCGGGGATCTGCAATGCATCTCGTTCCTTAGATATGTCGATTTAATGCCGCAGCGACGCGTCGAGAAGCCGGCATCCTTGATGATGCGAAAAAACTCTCCGCCGCGCCCTCCTGGCGCATGATTTGCGCCACAAACGCAGTTCCGCGCCGAATCTCTTTCTATTGCAATGCACCATTTTGCCGTAAATCAGAGAATAAAAAGGCCATTAATGCATTGAATTTAATAACATTTTTGTGAGAAACGCGTGTCAGTTTCGTATCTTGTGCAGTGCAGAATCGGCAATTAGTTCCTGGCCACGGGGCACAGCCAAATGAGGATAATTATGAAGCTCAATACCAAACTGATCCTGTCGGCGGTCGGCATTGCGTTGCTTGCGACGCCTGCCCTGGCGCAGGAGTCGTATCGGCATTCTTCGTCGCGGAACCTTTATAACTACCGGACGAACGATCCGGCGGGCGTGTACCCGAACCCGATCAGCAAGACTGGCAGTGCGGCGCAGGTTCAGTCCGGCGCAGCGTTCGACACTGACCGCGGCTACTAAGTCGTTTTAACGAGCCTCCGTTTTGCTCAGGAGCCCCGGACCCGTTCCGGGGCTCCTTTGTTTTGGCGAGAATGTCGCAGGTCTACGCGTCCGTTTGCATTTGCGCGGCGATTGGGATGAACTGCCGCCGCGAAAATCTGCCGGGGGAGGGTCATGCTGAAAACCGTCGCCGCATTCGATCGCATCGGCGAAGAGAACGCGTTTGCGGTACTGGCGCGCGCCACGCAGCTTGCCGCGACTGGCCGCGACATCATCAATCTCGGCATCGGCCAGCCGGATTTTCGCACGCCAGATTTCATCGTCGAAGCGGCCGTCAAGGCGTTGCGCGACGGCCATCACGGCTACACCCCCGCGGTCGGTATTCTGCCGCTGCGCGAGGCGGTCGCGGCCGACTTGCATCAGCGCTTCAACGTCGGCGTGTCGCCCGATGACGTGATGATCATGCCGGGCGGCAAGCCGACCATGTATATGTCGATCCTGATGTTCGGCGAGCCGGGCGCCGACATTCTCTATCCGGATCCCGGCTTTCCGATCTACCGCTCGATGATCGAATATACCGGCGCGCGCCCGATCCCGGTGCCGATCCGCGAGGAGAACGGCTTTGCGTTTTCGGCCGAGGAAACCCTCAAGCTGATCACGCCGCGGACGCGGCTCATCATCATAAACTCCCCGGCCAATCCGACCGGTGGCGTGACGCCGAAAGCCGAGGTCGACAAGCTGGTTGCGGGCCTCGAAAGGTTTCCCGATGTCGCCGTGATGTCCGACGAGATCTACGACCACATGGTCTACGACGGTGAGGCCCATGTGTGCCTGCTGTCGTATCCGTCGATCCGCGACCGGCTCATTCTGCTCAACGGCTGGTCGAAGACCTATGCGATGACCGGCTGGCGGCTCGGCTACGCGATCTGGCCGGGCAAGCTCTACGACTATGCGCGCAAGCTCGCAGTAAACCTTTATTCGTGCGTCAACGCCGCCACGCAATATGCCGGGCTCGCCGCGCTCACCGGTCCGCAGGACGAAGTCACCCGGATGGTCGCCGAGTTCGACAAGCGGCGCAAAATTGTTGTCGCCGGGCTGAACAAGCTGCCCGGTATTTCGTGTGCGACGCCGAAGGGCGCGTTCTACGCGTTTCCCAATGTCAAACTCACCGGCTGGAAGGCAAAACCGCTCGCCAATGCGCTGCTCGACGATGCCGGCGTGGCGCTGATCGGCGGACCGGATTTCGGCATTCTCGGCGAGGGCTATCTGCGCGTGTCCTACGCCAACTCGACCGAAAATATTCTGCGCGCGCTCGACCGCATGGGCGATTTTTTGGCGACCCGCAAGGCGGCGTGACTTGCCGCGATCGTCATGGCCGGGCTTGTCCCGGCCATCCACGTCTTTACGCTCGGCGGCGCGAAAGATGTGGATGCCCG
>DASZWK010000115.1:0-29536 GCA_035546235.1 Xanthobacteraceae bacterium
CGCCAACGGCTAGCATCCATCGTTTACGGCGTGGACTACCAGGGTATCTAATCCTGTTTGCTCCCCACGCTTTCGCACCTCAGCGTCAGTATCGGGCCAGTGAGCCGCCTTCGCCACTGGTGTTCTTGCGAATATCTACGAATTTCACCTCTACACTCGCAGTTCCACTCACCTCTCCCGAACTCAAGCTCGCCAGTATCAAAGGCAGTTCTGGAGTTGAGCTCCAGGATTTCACCCCTGACTTAACAAGCCGCCTACGTGCGCTTTACGCCCAGTAATTCCGAGCAACGCTAGCCCCCTTCGTATTACCGCGGCTGCTGGCACGAAGTTAGCCGGGGCTTCTTCTGCGGGTACCGTCATTATCTTCCCCGCCGAAAGGGCTTTACAACCCTAGGGCCTTCATCACCCACGCGGCATGGCTGGATCAGGCTTGCGCCCATTGTCCAATATTCCCCACTGCTGCCTCCCGTAGGAGTCTGGGCCGTGTCTCAGTCCCAGTGAGGCTGATCATCCTCTCAGACCAGCTACTGATCGTCGCCTTGGTGAGCCGTTACCTCACCAACAAGCTAATCAGACGCGGGCCGATCCTTTGGCGATAAATCTTTCTCCTTACGGACTTATCCGGTATTAGCACAAGTTTCCCTGTGTTGTTCCGAACCAAAGGGCACGTTCCCACGTGTTACTCTCCCGTCTGCCGCTCCCCTTGCGGGGCGCTCGACTTGCATGTGTTAGGCCTGCCGCCAGCGTTCGCTCTGAGCCAGGATCAAACTCTCAAGTTGAAGAGATTTGATCTCGGCTGATCACACGTTTGACGAGGTCCCACTCTGATGTCTCACGATGCTTGCGCATCGCGATAGTCACAGTGTTGACCTAAAACGTCGACCGCCGAAGTCTCTTCTATGACCGCGCTCGCACCGAGGAAAGCCGAAGCCTTCTCCGTTTCGAGGACGCGGTCCGCAGGGACTCCGCCGTCCACGTTTCTCTTTCTTCCGATTCACTTGTCAAACAGCCCGGAACCAAGGCGGCCCCGTCGTCCACCTCACGTCTTTCCCTCACGCCTTCACCCCGGCTGGGGCGCTGGAAGCGAGGGAGACGCCGCCGAAGCCCGCACATCCGACGTGGCCATTGGCTGGCCGGATGATTCACCGCGCAAACAGTGAGGGGCTTCTCAAAACACGCCATCGCAGCAAGCGGCGGCGCGTCAAGAGGACTTATATAGGCTTCGGCCGCAGATATTGTCAACGCCTTCGCGCGCAAATGCGTGCGAAAATTCACCGCGTTTCGACGGGCCGGAATTTTCGGGCGTTCGCATCGGCCGCGGCGGTTTTGAGCCTATTGCGGCGGTACACGCCGCACAACGGCCACATTCCTCCGCCGTCCTTTATCCGAGGTGTCGGGTCTGTCGCAATATGGGGTCGCGACGACATCAACTGAGCTTTGGGCGCTCGACGGTTCGACCGTTTTGCCAGTCGCAACGATGGTCCAGAACCACCGAACGCCTTGAACTGTCGCCTGATTTCGGCTCTGTCCGAAGGGCCGTTTGGGTGGGGGAGTATCGTCGCAAGCCTTTAAGTCCGCGCCGCCCGTCCTGGGTGGCCCGGGAAACAGCTTGTGCCGGGGCGAACGCAAGGTGGGGGACGGGACTTGGGCCAAAGTAGGCTGCGTGCCAGCGGTCGGAAGGGAGTAGCCGAGACCATCGATCTCGGCCATGAAGCTCCGCTTTCGGTCGACGGCAATGGCGGTCTCGACCGGCGCCGGGTATCGGTGCAGTGGTTCAGCGGCACGATTCTGACCGGTCTCTGCGGCGCCGCCCTGATGGGAGGCGCCGTTTTCGCATCCCTTGACGGCGAAACCACCTTCGCCGCCGCGCCCGAATGGGCCGGCACGGCGTTGCGCGGCGCGCTGTCGAACATCGGCGATCATATTGCCGGTCTGCGCAAGACGGACCGTCTGCCGACCTTCACGGAGGCCGCGGTCGAGCGCGAAGTTTTGCGCGTGCCCACCGTCACGCGGAGCCACGATCGCGAGATGGTACGCGTGCGGCCCTACGAGCGCGTGTTCGGCAATCTGTCGCTGACCGTCTCGGATATCTCCGCAAAAATTCCGCCGTTCAATCCGCAGAAGCTGCTCGCCGCGGCCGTCTCCGGCGACGATCAGGCGGCAACGCCGCAGCCGGATCCCGAAGTGTCGTTCTCGACTTGCGACTTCGCCGCATCGGCGCCCCATACCAAGGCCACACCCGGCGCTTGTGAGCTGAGTTCTCTGCTGCCGAAGGTGCGGCGCTCGACGCTCTTGCCGCTCGACGAGATCATGGAGCGCGTGCGCGATGTCGCCAAGGACGCTGGCCTCGGCACGCCGACACCGGCCGGTCCCGACCGCACCGGTTCGCTGCGGCTGGGCTATGCGCCCGACAATCAACCCGATCCGTATCTCGGCTTTGAGGCGCGCATCGTGCCGATGAACGTCACGCTTTTGGGCAAGACGCAGGCGGCCCCCGCGCGCGACGACAACGAGCACGTCGTGGTCGCCAAGAAAAACGACACGGTGGGCTCGATCTTGCACGATCTCGGCGCCGCGCCGGACCAGATCCAGCAAATCCTCGCCGTACTCGGTCCGCAGGCCAACGGCGCGCTCAAGGAAGGACAGCGGCTGCGCATCCTTTTGGCGCCACCGAGCCTCGGCCGTGTCCTGCCGCTGCGCGTCATTGTCGAAGACAACGCGGCGATCGAAACCGCGGCAGCGCTGTCCGACACCGGCGATTACGTGCCGGTCGACATTCATAATGTCGATACCGAGGCCGCCGACCAAGACCACGGCAAGAACGCCGACGTGCCTGAGGGCGGCACCACGCTCTATCAGAGCCTGTACGAGACGGCGCTGCGCAACAACATTCCACAGTCGGTGGTCGACGAAATGGTCGGCATCTACGCCTACGACGTGGACTTCCAGCGCAAGGTGCAGCCCGGCGACTCGTTCGATGTGCTCTACGCCGAAGACGCCAATGGCGACGGCACCCACGAAGTGCGCTTTGCGTCGCTGTCGGTCGGCGGCGAGACCAAGAACTACTATCACTTCCGCACCACCGACGACGGCCAGTACGACTACTACGACGAGACCGGAAAGAGCGCGAAGAAATTCCTGGTGCGCAAACCGGTTGCGGTCGGCGTCGAGACTTCGCCGTTTGGCTGGCGCGTCCATCCCATCGCCCACATCAAGGAATTTCATTCCGGCGTCGACTGGGCGGCGCCGGTGGGCACGCCGATCTTTGCCGCCGGCAACGGTACGATCGAAGAGATCGGGCCAAAGGGCGGCTACGGAAAATACGTACGCATCCGCCATGCCGACGGCTACGAGACCGCCTACGGCCATATGACGGCGTTCGCGCGCGGCCTTGAAGTCGGCAGCCGCGTGCGCCAGGGCCAGGTCATCGGCTTCGTCGGCTCGACGGGCCTCTCGACCGGCTCGCACGTCCACTTCGAAATTCACATCAACGACCGCTTCGTCAACCCGATGACCGTCAAGCTGCCGCGCGGCCGCGTGCTGGACAGCTCGACTCTTGCCGAGTTCGAACGCGATCGCCAGCAGCTCGATACGCTGATGGCGAATTCGGCGAGCCCGCGCGTCGCCCAGGCGCGCTAGTGGTCCGCTTCCAACGTTTTCTTCCTGCGCATTGAGCGGAAGCTCCGCCGGCAACTATATGGCGCGGGTGGAGTTTAGGATTTAGCATTGGCGTCGCGCAGGCGCGCCAGGATCATCGGGAATTCAATGGCATCCGACGAACGCATCGCCGTCCGCTCGAGCCGCCTATGGGCGACGCTGCATTTCAACCTGACGCGCCTGATCTTCCCGGCGTGGCTCATCGCCGACCATGTCGGCGTCTCCACCAATATCGTGCGGCGCTGGTATGTGCCGTGGGAACGCACCGACGAACATCTGCCGCTGTCGCACATCGCCGAGGTCACTCACGTCCGCGGCTTCTTCTGGGACGCGATCAGCGTGGAGAGCTCCGGCGGGCTCAATCCGCTGCGGGTGAACGGCCTGCCGAAAGGCGGCGCGCGCCATTTCGTCGAGCAGGTGCGCGAGCGGATCAACGAGAGCGTGACCGTGATGCGGCAGGCGCCGCGGTGATTTTGACCTCTCCCCGCGTGCGGGGAGAGGTCGAGTGAGCGAAGCGAACGAGGGTGAGGGGGCGTCGCCGTAATTCTGAGCCTGGCGGCAAGGCCCCCTCTCCCCGCAAGCGGGGAGAGGGAGTCGCAGCTTACGCCGCTTGTGCAGCCGTGTTGCCGTTGAAGGTCAGCCCCGCCTTGCCGGCCGAGACCGACACCTTCTCGCCGTCCTTGACGCGGCCGGAGAGAATGAGCTCGGACAGCGGGTCCTGCACCGACTTCTGAATGACGCGCTTCAATGGCCGCGCCCCATAGGCCGGATCGTAACCCTTCTCGGCGAGCCACTCGCGCGCTTTTGCGTCGAGCGCGAGTTTGATCTTGCGCTCGTCCAGAAGCTGCTGCAGCCGATCCAGCTGGATATCGACGATACGCCCCATGTGCTCGCGCTTGAGTCTGTGGAACAGAATGATCTCGTCGACGCGGTTCAAGAACTCCGGCCGGAACCGCGCCTTGACCTCGGCCATCACCACGTCGCGCACCGCCTCGGTGTCTTCGCCGTCGGCCTGCGCCACCAGATATTCGGCGCCGAGGTTCGACGTCATCACCAGGAGCGTGTTGCGGAAATCGACCGTTCGGCCCTGGCCGTCGGTCAGCCGGCCGTCATCGAGCACCTGGAGAAGCACGTTGAACACGTCGGGGTGCGCCTTCTCGATCTCGTCGAACAGCACCACCTGATAGGGCCGACGCCGCACCGCTTCGGTGAGCGCCCCGCCCTCCTCGTAGCCGACATAGCCGGGCGGTGCGCCGATGAGCCGGGCCACCGAATGCTTCTCCATATATTCCGACATGTCGATGCGGATGAGCGCGTGCTCGTCGTCGAACAGATACTGCGCCAAGGCTTTCGTCAGCTCGGTCTTGCCGACGCCCGTCGGCCCCAAGAACATGAACGAGCCGATCGGCCGGTTCGGATCCTGCAGGCCGGCGCGCGCACGGCGCACCGCGGTCGACACCGCCTTCACCGCCTCGTTCTGCCCGACCACGCGCTTCTCGAGCTGATCCTCCATGCGCAACAGCTTCTCGCGCTCGCCTTCCAGCATCCGGTCGACCGGGATGCCGGTCCAGCGCGACACCACCGCCGCCACGTTGTCGGCCGTGACCTGTTCGGACGCGACCACGCCCGTCTTGCCGGCGGATTCGGTGGCCTTCAGCTTGCGCTCGAGCTCCGGCAACGTGCTGTACTGCAACTCGCCGGCGCGCTGATAATCGCCGCGACGAACGGCGTCGGCGAGATCGCTTTTCGCCTTTTCGAGCTGTTTCTGCAGGTCGGCCGCCGAGTTGAGTTTCTCTTTCTCCGACTTCCACTGCGCGGTCAGCGCGTTCGCCTTCTCTTCGAGGCCGGCGAGATCCTTTTCCAGCCGCTTGAGCCGATCCTTCGAGCCGGCGTCGCGCTCTTTCTTCAGCGCCTGCTGCTCGATCTTCAGCCGCACGATCTCGCGGTCGAGACTATCCAGCTCCTCCGGCTTGGAATCGATCTGCATGCGCAGCCGCGCCGCCGCCTCGTCGACCAGGTCAATCGCCTTGTCGGGCAGGAAGCGGTCGGTGATGTAGCGGTTCGACAAGGTCGCCGCAGCGACCAGCGCACCGTCGGTGATCTTCACCTTGTGGTGCGACTCGTATCGGTCCTTGAGCCCGCGCAGAATCGAGATGGTGTCTTCGACCGACGGCTCTTCGACATAGACCGGCTGGAAACGCCGCGCCAAGGCGGCGTCCTTCTCGACGTGCTTCTTGTATTCGTCGAGCGTGGTGGCGCCGATGCAATGCAGCTCGCCGCGCGCCAGCGCGGGCTTGAGCAGGTTCGATGCATCCATCGCACCGTCGGCCTTGCCGGCACCGATGATGGTGTGCATCTCGTCGATGAACAGAATGTAGGCGCCGGCCGAGGATAGCACCTCCTGCAGCACGCCCTTGAGCCGCTCCTCGAATTCGCCGCGGTACTTCGCGCCGGCGATCATCGCGCCCATATCGAGCGCCAAGAGCTTCTTGTCCTGCAAGCTTTCCGGCACGTCGCCGTTGATGATGCGCAGCGCCAGGCCTTCGACGATCGCCGTCTTGCCGACGCCCGGCTCGCCGATCAGGACCGGGTTGTTCTTGGTGCGCCGCGAGAGCACTTGAATCGTTCTGCGGATTTCCTCGTCGCGCCCGATCACGGGATCGAGCTTGCCTTCGCGGGCGGCTTGCGTCAGATCGCGCGAATACTTCTTCAGCGCGTCATAGGCATTCTCCGCCGACGCGCTGTCGGCCGTACGGCCCTTGCGCAGAGCCTCGATGGCGGCATTGAGATTCTGCGGCGTGACGCCGGCCTGGGCGAGGATTTTTCCGGCTTCGCTGCCGCGTTCGAGCGACAGCGCGAGCAGCAGCCGCTCCACGGTGACGAACGAGTCACCCGCCTTCTCGCCGGCCTTTTCGGCGGCGTCGAAAACGCGCCCCAAGGCCGGATCGAGATAGACCTGCCCGGCCCCGCCGCCGGAGATCTTCGGACGCTTGTTCAGCTCCGCCTCGACGGCGGCGAGCGCCTGACGGGAATTGCCGCCGGCGCGATCGATCAGCCCGGCGGCGAGACCCTCGGGGTCGTCGAGCAGCACCTTGAGCAGGTGCTCGGGCGAAAATTGCTGATGCCCCTCCCGCTGTGCCAGCGACTGGGCGGACTGCACGAAACCGCGGCTGCGGTCGGTGTATTTCTCAAAGTTCATTGCCAAACTCCCTCGGCCTGTCGTGGTGCCCTGATGCGGCGCAGCCAAAACATCGTCATTGGGTTATGTGATCAGTGTAGGATCATCCGAGCGCCGCTCCCTGATCGAGATCAAAGCCGCTGACCCTCAAAAGGAATCCGACACCGGGCGGATCCCAGAAGAGGCGATCCGCGACATTTAATATGGTGGCGGAATCGGGCGGCGGAAGGGCCGATAATGCCGGATTTGCAGCGTAATTTCATCGAACTCAGCGGACGCGCGGCGCGAGCCGGGGCCGAGCCAGGAGAGGGCTACTCCCTTCCGCGCAGAGGTGGAATAAGGAGCGATGCCCCTGCTCACCGCCCTGCAAGACAAACCCGTGCAAGACAAACCCGCCTACCGCTGGCTGGTGCTGGCCGCAGCGACGGCCGCGCAGGCTACCGCCTCGTTCGCGCTCCTTGGCCTGGCGGCGCTGGCCGGATTCCTGCAGCGCGACTTTAATCTCACCGCCGCCGAGACCGGCCTCCTGATCACCGCGAGCTACGCGGCGCCGCTGTTATCGCTCCTGTTCGTCGGCGACCTGCTCGATCGCAAGAGCGAGCGGCTGATCATCGGCGTCGGCGCCGTGGTGCTGTTCGTGCCGTTCGTATTCGCGGCGGCAAGCCGCCACTACGCCGTGCTGCTGGCCTGGCTGTTTATCGCCGGCCTTGGTTACAGCGCGACGCAGCCCGGGGGCAGCAAATCGGTTTCCGCCTGGTTTCGCGGCGGCCGGCTCGGTCTTGCGATGGGCATCCGCCAGGCTGGACTGCCGCTCGGCGGCGCGGTGGCGGCGGCGATCCTGCCCGCGGTCGCGGAAGGCTGGAGCTGGCGTGCTGCGTTCGTCGCCGGCGCCGTGGCCGCGCTCGCCGGCGGATTGTTTTTCGCGCTGATCTACCGGCCGCCGCCCGAAGACGCCGATGCCGCGTCACGGCGCGAGCCGCTCACCGTTGCCGCGGTTGCCGGCTTGCTGCGCCAGCCCTGGATGCGCAACGCCATCGTCGCCGGCCTTGCGCTCGTGAGCGCGCAATACGGCATTCTCACCTGGCTGATGCTCGACCTGCGCGACCACGCCCATATCGCGCTCACCCGCGGCGCATTTTTTCTTGCGCTGGCGCAGGCGGCCGGCGCTATCGGCCGCATCGCCCTCGCCGCCTGGAGCGACCGCACGCCGGCGCTCCGCTTTCGCCTGCTCACGCTGTCGATGATCGCGATCGCCGCCGGCGTTCTGGTGTTGATGGTCACACCGTCGCAGACGCCCGAGCCCGCGCTTGCCGTGCTCGCCACCTGGCTCGGCTTCTTTGGGCTCGGCTGGTACGGCCCGTGGGTCGCCTATCTCGCCGAAACCGCGCCCGCCGACAAAGTCGGCCTGACGCTCGGCGCCGCCATGGCGATCAATCAGCTCGGCATTATCGCCGCGCCGCCGCTCCTCGGCCTCGTGCACGACCTCACCGGCAGCTACGCGGCGCTGTGGGCGTGTGTGGTGGGGGTGCTCGGGGTGGCGTATGGGCTGACGGAGATGACGCGGCAACGCGATGACTGAGCAGAACAAAGCGTAGGGAAGCTCGCGACGCTCGCACCTCGAGATGAGGAGGAGCCGCTATGCGATCGCATTCACCATCGCTTCAGCATGATTCCAACGAAGCGCATGGTTCGCGATTATTAAGATTTTCGGGGAATTGCCCTTCGACTTTGAGAAAGATTTACGGAGCAGCATGGCTGCATGCAAGAGCGCAGAAGGGCAAGGCGCACGCCCGTTTACAAATGCGCCAAGATTTCCGTGAACGGGTCGCTTCGCGACTGCGTCGTGCGCGACCTTTCCTCACTCGGCGCCCGCCTCGCGCTGATGAGCACGGCCTACATCCCGGACCAGGTTGCGCTGACCTTCGACGAGGCGCGCACGCTGCGGACCTGCCGCGTCGCCTGGCGGTCGGCAACCGAGATCGGCGTCGAATTCCGCGAGGCGGTGTTCCGCTCGGCGGCGTAGGGACGCATCAGCTCCTAATCGAGCTTCAGGCCGAGCTTCTTCACCAGCGCGGCCCACTTGCCTTCTTCGCGCCTGATGTTCTCGGCGTATTCCTCGGGCGTGCTCGGCGCCGGATCGTCACCGTAGGTGATGAGCCGCTTCTTGAAGTCGTCGGCCGCGAGCATCGTGCGCAGCTCCTTGTTGAGCCGCTCGACGATCGGGCGGGGCACGCCGGCCGGCGCGATCAGGCCGTAATACTGCACCACTTCGAAGCCCGGCAGGCCGGATTCGGCGGCGGTCGGCACGTCAGGCAGAGCGGCCGAACGCGCGGTGCCGGTCACCGCGATGGCGCGCAGCTTATTGGACTGCACATTACTGATTGCCGCCGGAATGGTGTTGAAACCGATCGGCACGTGATCGCCCAACAGATCGTTGGTCAAAGGCGCGGTGCCTTTGTAGCTCACGACCGTAATGTCGACCTTGGCCAGCAGATTGAACAGGCGCGCGGCAAAATAATTCAAGGTCGGCGCCGGCGGCGTGCCCGCGGTGTATTTGCCGGGCGCTTTCTTGGCCAGCGCGATGATGTCGGCAAGCGACTTTGCCGGAAACGACGGATTCGTCACGACAAAAATCGGCGTCGAAGCGATAATGCCGATCGGCGAGAAATCCTTGTTGATGTCATAGCCGGCGTTGGGGCTGACGCTGACGCCGGTCAGCATGACGCCGATCGTGTAACCGTCCGGCACGGCCTTGGCGATGTCGCGCGTGCCGATCATGCCGCCGGCGCCGCCACGATTTTCAACCACCACCTGCTGGCCGAGCGCCGCCGACAGCCGCTGGCCGACCAGCCGGCCGATCAGGTCGACGCCGCCGCCCGGCGGATATGGCACGATCAGCGTGATCGGATGGTTCGGATATTCCTGCGCGGACGCGGCGCTGAGCGGTGCGCCAACGAGCGTTGCAAGCAAAGCAGCGGCCGCGAACCACGTAGCCGACATACGGCGCGCAGCAAACGGATGACGTGACATGATGGTATCCTCCCGGCGCCATTATAAGGCATCGGCCCCGGAAGGGCATGGGCGCGAGCGTGTGCTGCGACAATCGGCCGAAGCGGGATGGCGCCGCTCAGGCCGGACGCGCCGGCTGGCCACGCATCCGCGTACGATAGAAGCGGACGATTTCCTGCGCGGTCTGCGAGCGCAGTTGCTCATAGCTCGCCAGAGCGCGCGGGATATCGCGCGACGCAATAATGCTTTTGTCGGCGCGCAGCGTCATGATCTGTTTAACGGTCGGCCACGACAGGCCGACCGCGCGGGCGATGATCAGAATGTTTTCCGAGCGGTCACTTGCCATCGCCTGTTCGACAAAGGCGAGCGGCAGCTCGCCCATCGCGGCGAGCGCCGCGCAGGTTTCGATGAAGCTTCCCTCGCTCGCGAAAGCCACAAGCGCATCCTCGTTGAGCCCGCCGGTTTGCTGCAAGCGTTCGACCGTCGCCAATCCGGTTGTGTGGCCGGGCACTTGCGCCATCGTTGCGGCTTGAACCTTGTCGGAGGCTTCCCGCACGGCGAGGCGAACCGCTTCCTTGGCCTGCGGATTGGCGGCTTCGAGCTTCTCCCGAACGGTCTCCGAGGCGCGCGCCACGAGCGTGAGCAGCATGTGTGGCGGAATGTCGGGACGGCCGCCGAGGCTGGCGGCCAGCCCGTCGTCGTTCTCGGAGCGCTGCACCAGCATGGCAAAGCCGAGATCGGAAAACTGCGCGCCTTTGTTGCCAACGGTGCCGATCACGACGTCGCGGTCGCCGCGTTTGACCAGCACGGTGGTGACGGCCTCGCTCAGCGTCGGGCGGTGAGCAATCGCCAGCATGTGGCCCTGCCCTTTCTGCGACGCCAGTTCGACGAGCGTCTCGTCGTCGAGCCGAGGCGATTGCGACAGGACCGGACCGGCGACTTCGATGGCATCGTTGAATGCCAGGGTGCGAATCGTCTTCGGCGGCGAATTGGCGATCGGGGCCAGCCGGGTCGCCAGCATCACCTGCGCGGATTGTTCGATCTTGGCGACAAGGCGCCCGATCACGTCATCGAACAGCGCAATATCGTCCTCGGAAAACCGCGCCGAGCCAAGGACGAACAGATCCGTGACGCGCTGCAGAATTTGCGAGCGCCGTTCCGACGAGCCGTTGGCGATCGCGTGCTCGAGTTCGGGGATGAAGCTGAGATCGGCGCCCATAATCGCTTACTGATCACCTGTTCCGCCGCCGCGGCGGGCACCTTTTCCGCTTCGGTAACCTATTTCCGACAGGTAAATTTCGGGTTGCAAATCGGTAAATGAATGCTTGTCGGCCGGAGAACCATTCCAAAATCGCGGGGTTCTCGTTACATTGGCGCAGCAAAGCTGAGGGAGCCGGGATGCGATTTGGATTATTCGGCAGCGCCACCGCCCGCCACGGCGGGCCGGACGTCGATTCCGGCCAGGGCTATCGGCAGTTCGTCGACTACAATGTCGAGGCCGAGGCGCTCGGCTACCACTCGACATTCCTGGTCGAGCATCATTTCACCGGATTCGGCCAAGTGTCGGCGAGCCTGTCGCTGCTCACCTGGGTCGCGGCCAAGACCCGCACCCTGCGGCTCGGCACCGCGGTGCTGGTGCTGCCGTGGCACAATCCCGTGCTGGTCGCCGAGCAGGCCGCGACCATCGATCTGCTCTCCGGCGGCCGGCTCGATTTCGGCGTCGGCAAGGGCTATCGCCACAACGAGTTTGCGGGCTTCTGTGTGCCGATGGCCGAAGCCGACGCGCGTTTCAATGAATCGCTGGACGTCATCGTCAAGGCCTGGACCTCGAAGCAGCGCTTCTCGCATCGCGGCAAGTTCTGGCAGTTCGAGGACATCATCGTCGAACCGCCGACCGCGCAGAAGCCGCATCCGCCGATGTGGATGGGCGCCGGCAGCCCGGACTCGATCCGCCAGGTTGCCGAGCGCGGCTATAACCTTCTGCTCGACCAGTTTGCTTCGTTCGATGCCGTCGCCGAGCGGATCGCGATCTTCAAGGCCGAGGTGGAAAAGCGCGGCCGCACGTTCGATCCGATGGAGGTCGGCGTCGCACGTGCCTATTTCGTCGCCAAGGACGAGGCCGACAAGCAGGCGGCGCTGGAGCGCCGGCTCGAAGCGCAGCGCCGGCTCGCCGCCGTGTCGAGCGCGCCGGGCGTGAAGAATACCGCAAGCATCATGGCGTATTCAGATACGCGCGAGGCCAGCGAGGAGAGCGCACTCTACGGCACGCCCGATGAGATCGCCCGCAAGCTCGAGAAGCTGCGCTCACTCGGCATCGAATATCTGTTGCTCAACGGCGGCGGCGGACTCGCACACGACAGCCTGCACCGCTTCGCCCGCGAAGTGATGCCGGCGTTTGCCTCAGAACCGAAGCGGCGCGTTGTGGGGTAGCAACGCTACAAGAACCCGACGACATCAAAACGATGAGCAACACTCCGCGCGCGCAGCCAGGCTCTTCCTCCCTCTGCAAGGGGGAGGATAGGTGGCGGTCTGCGGCCTCACGGTTTTCACGAACTAAGGAGACAACCGCGCGCGCTCGACGTTTGCGCCGCGATGCCACAAGGGCGGAAAGAAAACCTTGGTATGTGCTGCAGCGTGGTCAACTCGATGGCTTGAGTTTTCGGCGTCAGCATCCAGTCGGCAGGTACATTCTTGATTTTTATTGCCCTGCGATTCGCCTCGCAGTTGAAGTCGACGGCGGGCAACATAATGAGCCCCGCCATCATGCAGATGATGAGCGGCGCACACAGGTGTTGCGCAATAAGGGCATTACCGTCCTTCGCTTCTGGAACAACGATGTCCTCGAAAATATAGAGGGAGTTTGGTATGAGATTTCGCGGATTGCCGTGACGCTGACTTTGCGGCCCGCGACCCCCACCCCAACCCTTCCCCTTTCAGGGGGAGGGAGTTCGCAATGATCAACAAAATCGTACAGAGCATGGCCGAGGCGATGGCCGGGATCCGCGACGGCTCCGTCGTGCTGATCGGCGGCTTCGGCTCGATTGGCCAGCCGAACACGCTGATCGACGGCCTGATCGAGCAGGGCGCCAAGGATCTCACCGTCGTTTCCAACAATTCCGGCGTCGGCCATCTCGGTCTCGCCAAGCTTCTGGAAACCGGCCACGTGCGCAAGATCGTCTGCTCGTTTCCGCGCACCGCCGATCCGGTCGTGTTCGAAAAGCTGTGGCGCGAAGGCCGCATCGAACTTGAAGTCGTGCCGCAGGGCACGATGGCCGAGCGCATGCGCGCCGCCGGCGCCGGCATCCCCGCGTTCTACACGCCGACCGCGGTCGGCACCAAGCTCGCCGAAGGCAAAGAGGAGCGGGAAATCCGCGGCCGCAAATATATTCTCGAAGAGGCGCTCCACGGCGACGTGGCGCTGGTCGAGGCGTGGCAGGCCGATCGCTGGGGCAACCTCACCTACATCTCGTCGGCGCGCAATTTCAATCCGGTGATGGCGACGGCGGCGGAATTGACGATCGTGCAGACCCAGCACATTGTCGAACTCGGCGCGCTCGATCCGGAGAAGATCGCGACGCCCGGCATTTTCGTCAATCGCGTGCTGCACGTGCCGTACGGCGAGCCGACGGTGACTTAAAGCGATTGCGCATGATCTTTTCGGAAAACCGGTTCGCACTTTTCCGGATCATGCGCTGAGGGAGGAAGCCGTGAACGCGGCAAAGCAGGTTCTTGCCGGCTGCAAGCCGATGACGCGCCGCGAAATCGCAGCGCGCCTTGCCGGCGACATTCCGGAAGGCTGGTACGTCAATCTCGGCATCGGCGCGCCGCTGCAGGTCGCCGACTATGTGCCGGAGCAGCGCGAAGTCGTGTTTCAGTCTGAGAACGGCATTCTGGGCATGGGACCGGCGCCCGCGCCCGACAAGATCAATCGTTGGCTGATCAATGCCGGCAAGCAGTACATCACGCTGCGGACCGGCGGCTCCTACATGCACCACGCCGACAGCTTCGGGCTCATTCGCGGCGGCCATCTCGATCTGTGCGTGCTCGGTGCGTTTCAGGTCGCCGAGAACGGCGATATCGCCAACTGGGCGACGTCGAACGACACCGCGCCCGCGGTCGGCGGCGCCATGGACCTTGCCGCCGGCACGCCGCGACTGTGGGTGCTGATGGACCACACCACCAAGACCGGCGAAAGCCGTTTGGTCCGCCGCTGCAGCTACCCGCTCACCGCGGTCGGCGTGGTCAAGCGCATCTACACCAATCTCGGCGTGTTCGATGTCACGGACGACGGATTTGCCGTGTGCGAAATGGTACCCGGGCTGACGCTCGATGCGTTGCAGCGCGTCACCGACGCGCCGCTGCGGATGGCAGTTCCGAAGCCCTAGCCTTTGATCTGCCGCCCGGCACGAGCGTCAGCGATCAGCGCCGTGAAGGCTTCGAGCGCGGCTTTCGCGGTGTTGACGTAGGTGTCGGTCTTTGAGTCGATCCATTTTGCCGCGTAGCCGATCGCTGTGTGCGCGAGCCGCACGCGGCCGTCGAGCCAAGGGCCCCCGCCAAAACCGCCGATCACCGGGATTTTTACCGCCTTCACCACGGCCGCGCCGGCAACCGGACCCGAATTGGTGAAATCAAGGAGCGCCGCACCGGCTTCTTCCAGAACCTTCGCCTCGGCGACCAGCTTTTCCGCTGCCTCGGCACTGGCCTGCGCCTGCGCCGAATTCTGCGCGCTATAGGGAATGCCGTATTTGATCGCCGTCTGCGGCGTCAGGCCGAACTGGGCAAATACCGGAATGCCGGCGCTCACCAGCGCGCGCACCGTGTCGGGAAATTCGGCCGCGGCATCGACCTTGATCATGTCGGCGCCGCCTTCCTGCATCAGACGAATGGCGGCAGTGAGCGCCGCCTGAACGCCCTCCTGCACGGGACCGTACGGCATGTCGCAGCTCACCAGCGCGCGCTCGACGCCGGCGCGCACGGCTTTGCAGCAGATCAGCATTTCTTCCATCGTCACTTCGACGACTTCCGAGCGTCCCCACAGATTGACGCCGACCGAGTCGCCGACCGAGACGAAGTCCACGCCGGCACGATCGGCGATACGCGCGATCTGATAATCCCACGCGACCACGCCGATACTTTTCTTTCCGTCACGCTTCATTTGCTGAAGCGCGGAAATGGTCATCTTGCCGTCCATGCTTTGCCCCGCGCCGGATGTTGGTCTTGAAATGAGCGAATGCGCGACGGGACCGACAGCTGCTATTGCGCGGGTTTCGGCTTGACGGCCGGCTTGGAAGCCGCGGCGGCCGGCCTGAACTTGGCCTCCGATTTCGCCTCCGGCTTGGCCTTGGGCTTACCCCGCTTGGCCACGGCTGCGACGCGCTTGCGGACCGTCGCCGGAGGCGGCTTCCAGCCTGGCGGCCGCGTCGGCCCGGTATAAACGACGGTCGGAACCACGGGGCCGGCGTCGGGTAACAGATTCAGGTTCTTTGCAGTCGGCGCGCGCAGTGCCGAGAGCAGCACCGAGAATTTCGGCGTCGCGTCCGCGGCATCGCCATTGCCGTTGGCGTCCGCCCCGTCCAAACCTTCGTCATCCGACTCAGCCTGCTGCATCCGCTTGCGGTGCGGTCCGCACATCTGATCTTTCAGATTGGGCGGATCGGCTTCGATGGGCTTGAGCTCATTGACCGTGCCGAGCGACGGGATGAGCCAGGACAGCGGATTCTGGCGGAAGCCGCTTTCCAGCATCTCGGCCGCCTTTACGGCGCGAGCCGCGCCCGATGGCGCGCCGAGCACGACCGCGACCAGTTCCTTGTTGTCGCGCGTCGCCGTGGCGACAAGATTGAAGCCCGACGCACAGATAAAGCCGGTCTTCATGCCGTCCGTGCCCGGATAGCGGCCCAGCAGCGGATTGTAATTGCGGACCACGCGTCGGCCGTACTGGATCGCCGGAATGTGCCAATAGAAACTGTATTGCGGAAATTCGCGGATCAGTGCGCGCGCCAGAATGGCAAGGTCGCGCGCCGACGTGATCTGACCGTCAGCCGGCAAGCCGTTGGGATTGACCCAGTTGGACTCGCTCATGCCGAGGCGATGCGCTGTCTCGGTCATTTCCTGCGCGAAGCCATCGACGCTGCCGTCGATGCCCTCCGCCAGCAGCATGGCCATGTCGTTCGCCGACTTGACCATCATCATCTTGATGGCGTTGTCGACCGTAACCTGCGTGCCGACCGGAAAGCCCATCTTGGTCGGCGCCTGCATGGCGGCCGTGCGCGACACCGTGAACAGCGTATCGAATGTAATGCGATGATCGCGGATCGCGCTCAGCGTTACGTAAAGCGTCATCAGCTTTGACGTTGACGCCGGATACCACGGATAGGTCGCGTTATCGGCCTGCAGGACCTTGCCGCTCGCGACATCGACCAGAATGGTAGACTCGGCGCGCGCCGGAAGCGGCGAGGCCAACGCAAAGGCGCAAGCGAGCGCAACGGAACTCAACGCGGCCGCCAACCCAGACCCGCGAATGACAAGCTGACGAATCACGTATCCGGTCCGTTCCGTTGGCCGTGGCCCAGGGCCACCGGCAAGGCGGGTTCACCATGCGTACGAGGCAACCTATCTAACAGCATGGCGGCCTCGAACGCAAAGCCGATCCGGGCTAGGTTTGCGCGGTGCGGATTCAACTAGGCCATAGACCAGTAAAAGCGACTAAAGTTCGGCAAGGCGACAATTTGGCGAGTCATTTTGCCGCTCAATCGGCCGTTACGGCGGCATAAACGATGGCAATGGAGGCGAACATGACCGCGTGCATCGTGGGATGGGCGCACACGCCCTTCGGCAAACTTGCGGATGAAACCGTCGAGAGCCTCGTTGTCCGCGTAGCGAACGCGGCGCTGGCCGATGCCGGGCTCGCTGCCAAGGACGTCGACGAAATCGTGCTCGGTCATTTCAATGCCGGCTTCTCGGCTCAGGATTTCACCGCCTCGCTGGTCCTGCAGGCCTCGCCCGATCTGCGCTTCAAACGGGCGACACGCGTTGAGAACGCATGTGCCACCGGTTCGGCCGCGGTGCATCAGGGTCTCACATCGATCGCGGCGGGCGCGGCGCGGACCGTGCTTGTCGTTGGCGTCGAACAAATGACGACGACGCCCGGTCCCGAGATCGGACGGAATCTCCTGAAAGCATCCTACGTGCGCGAGGAAGCCGACATCGACGGTGGCTTCGCCGGCATCTTCGGCAAGATCGCCTCGCTCTATTTCCAGCGCTGGGGCGATCAATCCGACGCGCTGGCGCGGATCGCGGCCAAGAACCACAAGAACGGTGTCGGCAATCCCTATGCGCAGATCCGCAAGGATCTCGGCTATGACTTCTGCCGTACCGAGAGCGAGAAGAATCCCCGCGTTGCCGGACCGCTGAAGCGCACGGACTGCTCGCTTGTGTCGGACGGCGCCGCGGCGCTGGTGCTGACCAATGTCGAGACGGCACTGACGCTCAACAAGGCCATCGTGTTCCGCGCCGCCGAACACGTGCAGGACTTTTTGCCGATGTCGCGGCGCGACGTGCTCAAATTCGAGGGCAGCGCGTTCGCCTGGCAGCGTGCGCTGGCGCGGGCCGGCATTGGGCTGAAGGATTTATCGTTCGCCGAAGTGCATGACTGTTTCACCATCGCCGAACTGATTGTCTATGAGGCGATGGGCTTGGCGCCGGAAGGCCAAGGCGCGCGCGTGATCGCGGATGGCATCTCCGCCAAGGACGGCGCATTGCCGATCAATCCCTCCGGCGGACTTAAGGCCAAGGGCCATCCAATCGGTGCCACCGGGGTATCGATGCACGCGCTGACAGCAATGCAACTGACCGGCACAGCCGGCGACATGCAGATCAAGGACGCCAAACTGGGCGGCATCTTCAACATGGGTGGCACCGCTGTCGCCAATTACGTGAGCATTCTGGAGCGGCTGCGATAAGCCATTGCTCTCGCCACGTGCGGCCTCTCGTCACTCAGCGGGGACAGGCAAAGACACAAACTCCGCCTCCACGAACTCCGCGAAGAAGCCGCCGCGCCGATGCAGTTCGTCGAACGTGCCGGTCTCGACAATGCGGCCGTTGCGAAATACCAGAATCCGCGTGGCGTTGCGGATCGTGGCAAGCCGGTGCGCGATCACGAAGGTGGTGCGTCCTTTCATCACTTCATCGAGCGCGAGAGTGACTTTTGTCTCGGTGACCGGATCGAGCGCGCTGGTCGCTTCATCGAGGATGAGAATCGGCGGGTCTTTCAGAAGCGCACGGGCAATCATCAGCCGCTGCCGCTCGCCGCCGGAAAGCAACCGGCCACGTTCGCCGATACTGGCCGCAAAGCCGTCAGGCCTCCGCTCGATGAAGTCGAGCGCCTGCGCCCGCCTCGCAGCCGCACGCAAGTCGGCCTCGCTTGCATCGGGTCTGCCGACGCGCAGGTTCTCAGCGATCGAACGGTTGAAGAGCAGCGTTTCCTGAAACACGACCCCGATATTGTGACGCAACGCCGTCAGTTTGATATCGCGAATATCGATGCCGTCGACTGCGATCGATCCCGATTGCGGGTCGAACGCGCGATGCAGCAGCGCCAGTGCGGTCGATTTACCGCTGCCGGTCGGCCCGACCAGGGCCACGGTTTCACCGGGCTGCGCCGTGAAGCTGAGATTCGACACCGCCGGCTGGCGGCCGTCATAGGACAGCGACACGTTGTTGAAATCGACCCGGCCCCGCACGCGGCCGGGATCGCGGGCGTCCGGACGGTCGCGCAATTCCGGCACGGTATCGAGCACCTCGAAGAATTCGATCAGTTTCGGCGCGTCGAGGAACATGCGATTGGCGAAGGTGACCGCCTGCTCGAGCCGGGCGATCAGCAGGCCGGAAATGCTCATGAAACTGACGATCTGGCCGATGGATGCGAGCCCAATGAGCTTGAGGTAGGTGCCGAACACCAGAATGATCAACATGGTGATCGTCGTGCCGGCGCGGGTCAGCACGGCGACGCCGGCCCACCACGTCAACACCGGCAGTTGCGCATTCAGAAGCGCGTTGACGAGATCGCGTAATCCGGACACTTCACGGTCGACGCGTGCGTAGCTCTGGACCAGTGCGACATTGCCAAGCGTATCGGCCGCGGTCTCAGCCATGGCCGTATAATGCTGTTCGACCGCGCGCTGCAAGCCGAACGCCTTATGCACGACCAGAAGCGTCAATGCGGCAAACGCCCCGCATAAACCGAGCAGTGGCATCGCCAGCCGCCAATTCAGCACGAGCGTGATCGGCAGCAAGACGCCCACGAACACAAAGGCAGCGAGATATTCCCGAAAGAAGGTCAGCCACAGCCACCACATTGTATATGTGCCGCTCAGCATGACCTTCACCTGCCGCCCCGAATGCGCGGCAGTGTGAAACGCCAGCGGCAGCTGCAGCACGTGCTCGAAAAAGTCGGCCGTCACCATATTGCGGCGGCGGTGTGCAAGCCGGTCAGCAAACCAGGCGACGAGCGCCGCCGACACAACGATAAACAGGCCCAGGCCGACCCAAACCCCGATCAGTGGGGCCAGCACGTGTGCCGCTGCCTCCAGGCCGGTCGGCAGCGCGCCCGTCAGCCGATCGATGATGCGGCCGAACAGGACCGGCTCGACAAATTGCGACACGGCGAGCGCAACGTTGGCGATAGCCAGCGTGATCGCAAGGCGCGCCTCGGGCGCGAGCATTCCGAGAACGCGGCCGTAAAGGCGGAGGAACGACATGGCGTCTGACAGTTCAGCCCCGGTGCGGTTGAAATATGACTAACGGGGCGGCCGGCAAGGGTGATGCAAGCGAGGCTTGACGCGGGCCGTCGATCCTCGTATTTAACCATCTCGTTATTTAACTGAATGGTTCATGACGAGCCTCGACGCCACCTTTTCCGCTCTCGCCGACCCCACCCGCCGCGCCATCCTGGCCCGCCTGGCGCTCGGCGAAACCTCGGTCATGGAGCTGGCCAAGCCGTTCGCCATGAGCCTGCCGGCCGTATCCAAGCACCTGAAGGTGCTGGAACGCGCCGGACTGATTGCGCGCTCCCGCGAGGCGCAGTGGCGGCCCTGCCGCATCGAGCCGCGCGCCTTGAAGGAGGTCGATGATTGGCTCGAATACTATCGCCGCTTCTACGACGAGAGTTTTGATCGCCTCGGCGACTATCTGAAAAAGCTGGCCAAAGAACCAGCCAAGGAACCCCAAGGCAAATCGCCGAAAGTCAGGAGTAACGACCATGGCCGCAAGAAATAATGTCGATACTGACAGCGATCCGCGCGCCATCATCGGCACGCGCGAATACGACGCCCCACGCGACCTGGTGTTTGCCGCCTTCACCGACCCCAGCCATCTCGCACAATGGTGGGGACCAAACGGATTTAAGACCACGACGCTGAGCTTCGACATGCGGCCGGGCGGCGTCTGGCGTTTTGTCATGCACGGTCCCGACGGCCGCGATTATCAGAATCGCATTACCTACGAAGAGGTCGTGCCGCCGGAACGCATCGTCTACCGCCACGGCGGCGGCGACGATGTCGAGCCGGTGCAGTTTCGGCAGACCATCACGTTCGAGGACCTTGGCGGTCGCACCCGCATCGTCTGGCGCGGCGACTTCCCGACCGCGGGCGAACGCGACCGGCTCATCAAGGAGTACGGCGCCGACACTGGTCTGACGCAGACCATGGCGCGGCTTGCCGATTATTTGGCAACCCAGTCGAGGTGACCCATGTCGAATTGTGTATCCGTGCGCGCCTTTTCGCTGTCGCTCGACGGCTTTGGCGCCGGGCCCGAACAGAGCGCGAAGAATCCGCTGGGCGTGAACGGCATGGCCCTGCACGAGTGGGCATTTAAGACGCGGACATTTCGGACGATGTTTGGCCAAGAGGGTGGGGAGACTGGCGTCGACGACCAATTCGCGGCGCGCAGCTTCGAAAACGTGGGCGCCTGGATATTAGGCCGCAACATGTTTGGGCCCATTCGGGGGCCGTGGCCTGACGACAACTGGAAAGGCTGGTGGGGTGATAACCCTCCGTATCACGTGCCGGTGTTCGTGCTAACCCATCACTGGCGGGCGCCGATTGTCATGGACGGTGGCACGACGTTTCATTTCATCACAGACGGCATCGAAGCCGCTCTTCGCCAGGCGCGGGATGCCGCCAATGGCAAAGACGTTCGCATCGGCGGCGGTGTGTCGACGATCCAACAATACCTGCGCGCGCGTCTGGTTGATGAATTGCATCTTGCTATTTCGGCAGTCTTTCTCGGCACGGGCGAAAATCTGTTCGCTGGTCTCGATCTGCGTTCTCTTGGGTATGAGTGTGTTGAGCGCGTATCGACGCCGAATGCCACTCACTTGAGCGTTCGCAGAAAACCCTGACGGGAAATCTTCATCAGCCAGAACGACCCATAAGATTTTGTTCGAAACTGTCGGAATTGGGCGCGACCGGTCGTCCTCGGAGCGGTGATGAGGGAGAACTGTCATGCTCGATATGCTGCTCTGCTACGGCTTCGCCGCCAACATGATCCGGGCCCATGCGCACGGTTGTCGCCGCCGTCGTCGGCATCAGGCGAACCGCGGGGCCGAGCTTGCCGCGGGCCGCAAATCCAGCAATCTATATCAGCAAGCAAGGAGACTGACATGCAAGTTCAACCTTATCTCAGCTTCGAGGGCCGCTGCGACGAAGCGATCGCGTTCTATGAAAAAGCCGTCGGCGCCAAGGTCGACATGCTGATGCGCTTCAAGGAAGCGCCGGACCAGTCGATGGTCACGCCGCAGAGCAAGGACAAGGTGATGCATGCCGCCGTTCACATCGGCGACACGCAGATCCTGATGTCCGATGGCCGCTGTCAAGGCGGACCCAATTTCAATGGTATCGCGCTTGCACTCAGCGCACCGACCGACGCGGATGCGGAACGGATGTTCAATGCTCTGGCCGATGGCGGCAAGGTGAACATGCCGCTGACGAAGACGTTCTTCTCGTCGCGGTTCGGCATGCTCGCCGACAAGTTCGGCGTCGGCTGGATGGTGCTGGTCGCACACAACTGAAAGCGCGAAAGACGCGAAGTGACGGAGTCGAAGATGTTGGCTGAAAACAAAAGCGCGGATTTCGTCATTTCGCGCGTATTCGACGCGCCGCGCGACCTGGTCTGGCAATGCTTCACCGATCCGGAGCGCATGAAGGAATGGTGGGGCCCGAAGGGCTGCACCGTCGTTGCGTCAAACATGGATTTCCGCGTCGGTGGAACCTATCTCGGCGCGATGCGCGATCCTGGCGGCAACATCATGTGGGGCAAATTCGTCTATCGCGAAATCGTGCCCCCGACGAAGCTGGTCTGGGCGCACTCGTTTTCGAACGAAGCCGGTGGCATCACCCGGCATCCGCTCAGCGCGACCTGGCCGCTCGAACTGCTCACGACCGTCACGTTCGAGGAGCAGCCGGGCGGCAAGACCAAAGTCACGCTCGTCTGGGCGCCGCTCAATGCGAGCCCCGAAGAGCGGCAAACCTTCGACGCGGCCCGCGACAGCATGCGCGGCGGCTGGGGCGGCACATTCGAGCGGCTCGACGCCTATCTGGCCGGCGTGAAATAGCGCGCGCTTTGCTCTCGTCAAAGGAGTTTATCGATGGCAAGTATCAAGCAAAAACTGACACCGTGCCTGTGGTTCGACACACAAGCCGAAGAAGCGGCAAATTTCTACACCTCGATCTTCGCCAATTCGCGGATCAAACAGATCAACCGCTACGGCAACGCCGGCCAAGAGGTGCACGGCAAGGAACCGGGCTCCGTCATGATGGTGGCGTTCGAACTCGAAGGGCAGACCTTCACCGCGCTCAACGGCGGACCGCAGTTCAAGTTCAGCAAAGCGATCTCCTTTCAGGTCATGTGCGACGGTCAGGGCGAAATCGACCGGTTCTGGGAGAAGCTGAGCGACGGCGGCCAAGAAGGCCCGTGCGGCTGGCTGAAGGACAGATACGGCTTGTCCTGGCAAATCGTGCCGGCAATGCTGCCGGAATTGATCTCGCAGTCCGGCGGCGCCACTTTGGATCGCGTGATGGGCGCCGTCATGAAAATGAAGAAGTTCGATATCGACGCGCTCAAGCAGGCTCAAGCGGAGCCAGGGTAACATTTGATCGCTCACGCAAGCGTGTGTCGCAAGCCGACACACCACCCCTCGCCCCCTTTCGCGGGTGAGCATAAGCTTGCGCCATGGACGCGCCTGATTCCAGGCTCCTGCCTTTTCAAGCACCCTACGCGCTGCCGGACGAAGAGCTGGCAACGAGGTTCCTCGCCCAAGCGGCGCGCGACAGCGTCGCCGAACAGCGCATCGATGCCCGCGCCCGGCGCCTGGTCGAATCGATCCGCGCTAGAGCAACCGGACTTGGCGGTGTCGAAGATTTTCTGCACGCCTATTCGCTTTCGACCAAGGAAGGCCTCGCGCTGATGGTGCTGGCCGAGGCGCTGCTGCGCGTGCCCGATGGCGCCACTGCCGACCGGCTGATCGAAGACAAGCTTGCGGCCGGGCGCTGGCTCGACAGCGATGTCAAATCGACGGCTCTCCTGGTGTCGGCCTCGGCGTGGACGCTCGGTATCGCCGCCCGCATCATTCACCCCGGCGAGACGCCGGAAACGATTCTCGACACCGTCATACGCCGCCTCGGCCTGCCGGCGATGCGCACGGCAACGCGCCAGGCGATGCGGCTGATCGGCTCGCATTTCGTGCTCGGACAGACGATCGACGAGGCGCTCGTGCGTGCGCGCAGCCACGCGGATTCCCGCTATTCTTTCGACATGCTTGGCGAAGGCGCGCGTACTGCAGCCGACGCCGAAAAATACTTTGAGGCTTATGCGGGCGCCATCGAAGCCATCGGCGCACACGCCGACAACGCCGCCCTGCCCGGCCGTCCTGGAATATCAATAAAACTCTCGGCGCTGCATCCGCGTTACGAGGCGGTCTCGCGCGAGCGCGTGCTCAAGGAACTCACGCCGCGCATCATCGCGCTCGCGCAGATGGCCAAGACGCACGATCTGCAATGTACCATCGATGCCGAAGAAGCGGATCGGCTGGAGCTTTCACTCGAGGTGATCGGCCGGGTCTTGCACGATCGCTCGCTCGACGGCTGGGACGGCTTCGGACTTGCGGTGCAGGCGTATCAGAAGCGCGCCTTGAAGGTGATCGACTGGATCGAGCAGGCAGCTATTGCCACACGCCTCCGGCTCACGGTGCGATTGGTCAAAGGCGCTTACTGGGACACCGAGATCAAGCGCGCGCAGGAGCGCGGGCTCGACGATTATCCGGTGTTCACGCGCAAGGCCATGACGGATCTTTGTTACATGGCCTGCGTCCGGCGCCTGCTTGCGGCACGCAGCAATATCTTTCCGCAATTCGCCACCCACAATGCGCTCACCGTCGCCACCGTGATCGAGGATGCCGGCGGCATCGATGGTTTCGAGTTTCAACGCCTGCACGGGATGGGCGAGGCGCTCTACGAGGCGCTCATCGCCGAACTGCCGAACGTTGCCTGCCGCATCTATGCGCCGGTCGGCGGCTATCGCGATCTTCTCGCCTATCTGGTGCGGCGACTCCTGGAGAATGGCGCCAACTCGTCTTTCGTCTCTGTCGCAGCCGACACCAGCGTTCCGATCGAGCAGATTCTGCGCCGGCCACAGGATCGCATCGGCAACCCGGAAGCCGCACGCAACCGGAATATTCCTCTACCACGCGATCTGTATGCGCCGATCAGACGCAACTCCGCGGGCATCGAGTTCGGCGAACACGCCGGCCTCGACGCGCTGGTCGCCGAAGTTGGCGCCGCCGCAGCCCGGCCGCACGAGGCCGCCGCCGTAATCGACGGCGTCGTGTGCGGCGGTATCGAGCGCGCAGTGTTGTCTCCCATCGACGGCCATCGGGTTGGCGTCGTACGCGATGCCGACGCGGTGACGGCGACAGCTGCCATGGCGGCAGCCGAAGTCGGCTTGCCAAGTTGGGCCGCGATCTCAGTCGGAGAGCGCGCTGAGATCCTGGAACGTGCCGCCGAGCGGCTCGAAGCGCATCGTGGAGACCTGCTCGCGTTGCTGCAGAGCGAGGGCGGCAAGACGCTTGATGACGCGCTCGCCGAATTCCGCGAAGCCACCGACTACTGCCGTTATTATGCGGCGCAGGCGCGCAGCGCACTCGCCGAACAGCTAATGCCGGGGCCGACTGGCGAGAGCAACGTGCTCCGCTATCGCGGCCGCGGCGTGTTCGTCTGCATCAGCCCGTGGAATTTCCCGCTCGCGATCTTTCTCGGACAGGTGACGGCTGCGCTCGCCGCCGGCAACACGGTGGTCGCAAAACCGGCCGAACAGACGCCGCTCGTCGCCGCACGCGCAATTGCGCTGTTGCACGAGGCCGGCATTCCGGCCGCTGCGCTGCATTTCGTTCCCGGCGACGGCATGATCGGGCAAGCTCTGATCGCCGATCCGCGCGTTGCCGGCGTTGCATTCACAGGCTCGACCGAAGTCGGCCACGCCATCAATCGCGCCCTCGCCGCAAAGAACGGGCCGATCGTGCCACTGATCGCCGAAACCGGCGGGATCAACGCCATGATCGTTGACGCCACCGCGTTGCCCGAGCAGGTCACCGACGACGTCATGACGTCGGCGTTCCGCTCCGCGGGGCAGCGCTGCTCGGCGCTGCGGCTGCTCTGCCTTCAGGAGGACGTGGCGGAGCGCATCCTCGACATGCTGATCGGCGCGGCACACGAGCTGAAAGTCGGAGACCCGCGCGATCCCGCCACGCATGTCGGCCCGGTGATCGATGCCGACGCCGTGGCAAAGCTCGACCGCTGGATTGCCGGCATGGAGCGCACCGGCCGAGTCCGCTTTCGCTACGATCGCGACCGCAAGCTGCCGGACCGCGGCACCTACGTGGCGCCGACCATCATCGAACTGGATGGCGCCGCCGACCTCAAGGAAGAAGTCTTCGGACCGATCCTGCACGTCATGCGCTGGCGCGCGGAGGAGTTGGACGCGTTGCTCGACGCCATCGCCGGGAATGGCACCGCGCTCACGCTCGGCATCCATTCCCGCATCGACCTGACCGTCGACCGTATTGCTGCGCGGCTCCGAAACGGGAACGTCTACGTCAACCGCAATATGATCGGCGCCGCGGTCGGCACCCAGCCGTTCGGCGGGGCAGCATTGTCCGGCACCGGACCCAAGGCCGGCGGTCCGAACTATCTGCGCCGCTTCGCCACCGAGCAGGTCATCACGGTCAATCTCGCGGCGACCGGCGGCAATGCTGGCCTGCTCGCGCAGGACGAGTAAGGCCAGAAATGAACCCGGCGCCTCGCCATTAACACAATCGCGACAAGATCGCGCTATTCTGCTTGTCCTATGACTGATTCGATCTCCCGCCTCTACCAGGCGACGCTGGATTGCCGGCACGACGACCCATCGACGTCGCGCACCGCCCGGCTGTTGCGCTCAGGGCGCAGCAAGATGGCCAAGAAGCTTGCCGAAGAGGCCGTCGAGGTGGTGATCGACGCCATGAATGGCGGCCGTGAAGCGGTCATTAAGGAAAGCGCCGACTTAATCTATAATCTCGTCGTGCTGTGGGTCGCGACCAACATCCGCCCCGACGACGTGTGGAAGGAGATGGACCGGCGCGAGCGGCTCCTCGGCATCGCCGAAAAAGTGCCAAAAAAACTGGTCGAAGACACCGCCCGCCGGAAAATCGTCGTTCTCGAAGGCCGCCGCGCCCGCAAGCGGCGCTGATCCGTTCTCCCCTCGTCCTCTTCGGCGCTTGACTTCACATGCTCGACCACGCCTTGACGGTGCTCGTGTCCTTCGTGGTTGCGGTCATTTCTGCCGGCGGCTATTTCGGCGTCGCAGGCCTGATGGCGATCGAGTCCGCCTGCGTCCCACTACCGTCCGAAATCATCATGCCGTTCGCCGGCTACCTCGTGTCGCTCGGCCGCTTCAACCTGATCGGCGCGGCGACCGCCGGCGCGATCGGCTGCAATATCGGTTCGACCATCGCCTATCTGGTGGCAGCCTATGGCGGACGTGCGGCGTTCGAGCGCTGGGGCCGCTATGTGCTGATCCGCCACGAGGAGCTTGATCGCGCCGAAGAATTCTTCGCCCGCTACGGTGCCGTCACGGTCTTTATCGGCCGGCTCCTGCCGGTGGTCCGTACTTTCATTTCTTTCCCGGCGGGACTGGCGCGGATGCCGATGCTGAAATTTCAGATCTATTCCTTTGTCGGATCGTGGCCGTGGTGTCTCGCCCTTGCCTATGTGGGCATGGTGCTGGGCGCCCGCTGGGACAGCGATCCGACACTGCGCCGCCTGTTCCACGAGTTCGATGCCGTCATCGTCGCCGTCGTTGCGGCCGGCTGCGCGTGGTTCGTCTGGTCGCGCTGGCGCGAGGTCCGGCGCTCGCGATAAGGGAACCGAAGGCCCAAATCGCGGACTTTTCTGCCGGCATAGTGCGCCAATTGTGACCTTGCCGCTGCCTAAATTGGCCGCCACAATTGTCGTGGGCTGGCTGGCGACAGGGACAGCATCGGCAAAGTCATGATGACCAGAACCGCACATCCGCGCCGGCATGGCGCGCTGGCAATGACGTGGCTTCTCGCCGCGTCGCTTTCGCCGGCCGCGATGGCTTTCGCACAGACCGCCCAACCGCCGGCACCCAACAGCGCAGCCCCAGTGTCGGCCGCTGCGGCTCCAGTTGCGCCGCAGGCCCCGGCTCCCGCAGCACAGGCTGCAGCCCCGGCGTCGCAACCACGGGGCCTGTTTCCGGCGCAGCCGCCGCCGGCCGGGCAGCCGGGTTTCATCTACGAATTCGGTCGTTGGTGGGACAGTACGCATGTCAGCGCCAATGGCGCCGCGGAGGCGACCCAAGATGCGCTCAAGCACGCGGCTGAAGCCACCAAGGAGGCCGCGACCGCGCTGATCCGCATACCGGCCGGCCGCTTTATCGAAGTCCACCAGCGCTGTGCGCTTGCGCCCAACGGCGCCCCCGACTGCCGCTCGGCGGCGGCGAGTGTCTGCCGCACCAAGGGCTTTCAGGACGGCAACCCTGTCAACGTGCAATCATCACAAAATTGCCCGCCCGCGGTCTGGATGTCCGGCCGCGAACCCGCGGCGGGCCAATGTCCGCAGGAAACCGTCGTCCTGATGGTCGCCTGCCGCTGATCTGAAGAGGCTTTCACCTCATGATGTCCGACGCCGATCGCAACAAGGCCGCCGATATTCTTTTGATGGCGGAAAAAGAGCGCAAACAAGCGGTCCAGCTGTCCAAGACATGGCCCGGCATCACGATGGAGGACGCCTACGCGATCTCCACCGAGGTGGCGAACCGCAAAATCGCCGCTGGCGCCAAGCTGATCGGCCACAAGGTCGGACTGACCTCGAAGGCGATGCAGCGATCGTCGCAGATCGACGAGCCCGATTACGGTCACCTGCTCGATAACATGATGATCGCCGACGGCGCGCGCGTGCCGCATGAGCATTTCTGTTTGCCGCGCGTCGAAGTCGAGCTTGCCTTCGTGCTTGGCAAGACGCTGCGCGGGCCGGGCATCGGCCTGACGGACGTGCTGCGCGCCACCGAATACGTCGTGCCGGCGATCGAAATCGTCGATGCCCGCCTGCAGGATCCGCGCAAGATCTTCGACACCGTGTCGGATAATGGCGCCGCCGCCGGCATCGCGGTCGGCGGCCGCCCGGTCGGTCCGCTCGATGTCGATCTGCGCTGGGTTGGCGGCATCATGTACCGCAATTCCGAAATCGAGGAGACCGGCGTCGCCGCTGGCGTGCTCGGACATCCGGCGCTCGGCGTCGCGTGGCTCGCCAACAAGCTCGGCCAGCACGGCGTGACGCTCGAACCGGGCCATCTCATCCTCGCCGGCTCATTCACGCGCGTCGTATTCGCGCGCAAGGGCGATACGCTGCACGCCGATTTCGGCCAGCTTGGCGGAATAGCAATTCAGTTCGTCTGATAAGCGGACGGCACGGGGCGTCCAATACGAGCATCTCTTGGTTTCGCGGGTATCCATATGCTGGATCGTTGCCGCCGCCGCAATTGTGCTTTCGGCGAGCGTGCTGCATGCCGCGTTGCCTTCGCCGACGGCGCCGAGCGTCTCGGGCGCCACGTCGGTCGCCGGTCAACTCTTGATCGCAACGCCGGCGCTGAGCGGCCCGCCGTTTGAACGCGCCGTGATCATGGTGGCGCAACACGACAGGAACGGCGCGCTGGGTATCGTCATCAATCACCCGCTGGGCGAGCGGCCGATCGCCGGCCTGCTGCAGGCGGCCGGAGCGGATTCGAGCGGCGTGAAAGGAAACGTGCAGCTCTATCTTGGCGGGCCGGTCGATCCTCAAGCCGGTTTCGTCCTGCACAGCGCCGAGTATCACGGCGACAATAGCCTCGATATCGACGGCCGGGTGGCGCTGTCGAACGGCGTCCAAACCCTGCGCGACATCGGGCTTGGCAAAGGGCCGCGGCAAAGCCTGGTGGCGTTCGGTTACGCCGGCTGGGCGCCCATGCAGCTCGACAACGAACTGCGGCAAGGCGTGTGGAACATAATTCCGGAGGACCCGGCTCTGGTGTTCGAAGATGACCGGGCCAAGGTTTGGAATGACGCGATGGCGCGGTATAAGCCGAACTGATTTTCGGCGAACACGTCCCGTA
>DASZWK010000116.1:0-38084 GCA_035546235.1 Xanthobacteraceae bacterium
GCGAAGGCGCGGCCTTCGGGAGACGACCCGGCGCTCATCAACAAGGGCCGCGAGTCGCCCCACGGTTTCGGCTTGCCGCCGACGTGTTTCAGATCGAAATACTTTCCGGAAAAATCGAACGGCGTGGTTTCGGACCAGACCTTTTTGACGATCGACACCCACTCTTCGGTGTATTGATAGCGATAGTCGTGATCGAGCAGCTGTGCGCCGAACATGGCGAACTCCTCGACGTTCCAGCCCGACACGACATTGAGCCCGAACCGCCCGCGTCCAACATGGTCTGCCGTAACGCAGGATTTGGCGGCAAATACCGGACTGAGCAGTGGCACGTGGACCGTGGCGAAGGTGACGATCTCCTTCGTTGCCGCAAGCAGCGCCGACGCCCACGACAACGTTTCAAAGCTCGTCCCCTGACGATCGGTCACGCCGCCATAACCGAGCCAGCGTGCGATCGGCAACAGAAACTCGAGCCCTGCGGCATCCGCAAGCCGTGCCGCCTCGCGCGTTTCCGGCCAGCCGGCCTTCCACCGCTCCGGCACGGCCGTAGGCACCGAACCCGAACAGTTCATACCGAACAGGCCGAGCTTGAATCGGTTGCCGTTCTGCATTCTGGTGCGGCGCGTGGGGGCGCGGTCGAACGCACTTGTCATGACCTGCTGGCCTGATACCGATGGGCTTTATTTCGTGCCGCTGGCGACCTTTTTGACGATCGGTCCCCATGCCTGACGCTCGCTGCGTACGAAATCGGCAAGCTCCTGCGGCGACATCGAGCGCGTGTAGTTGCCAAGATCCTGAAACTTCTTCAGCAGTTCCGGCTGTGCCAGGGCCTTCCGCAAATCGGCGTTGATCTTTTGCACGATTGGCGCGGGCGTGCCGTGCGGCGCCACTAAGATCGACCAGCCCGAAGAGGTGAAGCCCGGTATCGTTTCCGCGACGGTCGGCAGATCAGGATGGTTCGGCAGCCGCTTCGGCGCCGCGACCGCCAGCAATTTGACTTCGCCAGAGGCGACGGCGCCGGCCACCGGCAACAAGGTCTGAAACATCACGGGAACGCGACCACTGATGACATCGGCCAAAGATGCCTCGGTCCCCGGATAGTGGATCAAGTTAAGATTGGCGCCGCTGCGCGCTTTAAATGCCTCCGCGGTCAGATGCTGCAGTCCGCCGACCGTGCCGGCAACGGCGTTGAGGCCCCCCGGGGTCTTCTTGGAAAGCGCGAGTAGTTCAGCCAGCGACGTCACGCCGAGCCGCTTTGATACCAGAATTGCGTAAGGCTGTTCGGCCACGAAACCGATCGGAACGAAGTCGCTGACATCGAAAGGCAGGTTCTGGTGCAACTCTGGCAGCGCGACGAACACCGAACCGCCGGCCAGGAACAGCGTATAGCCATCTGGCACCGCCGCTGATGCTGCGCGCGCGGCGTTCAGACCGCCCGCGCCGGCCTGGTTGACGACGATAACCTCCTTGCCCCAAATCTGCGACAGCTGAGCGTTGAGCAGCCGCGCCAGTGCGTCGAGCGAACTGCCCGCCGCCGTCTGGACGATGACGTGAACCGGCCGTGTCGGAAAATCTTCGGCCCGGACGTGAGTAAACGCCATAGCGAGCGCTGCAGCGAGGCAGGCGCGCGACAGCGCGGATCGAAGCGCACTCATGAGTACTCCTCCCACGCGTCGATTCGCGAGCCGGCCCGCTCTTTGACGCTGACCACGATGGCGCTGGTGCCTTTTGCACCTTCAGACGCGGCGCAGCGCGATTGCCCCGGCGCGGCGTTCGTTCTGCATTGCAGCCATTTGTATTTCACGACGCTCGATTCATTGTAGCAGCACACAGTACCGAGACAAGCTCAGCAGCGACTACAACCGTGCGGCAGACATTGCAGGAATTCGCAGCAGACATAACGAGGCGTCGCCATCGCTGCGCCTGCGTCTTTGCAAGAATAAAAATCAATCAAATCGTTCGGCAGCCGCGTCGCTGTCCGAGATCACGGCATTGGAGGCATCGAAACCGCGCGCTCACATTGGCCGCTCGCCCAGCACCGTGACCCGCCGCATCAGCCGGCGCTCGTCGTTGGAAAAATCGGTTCGGGCGTGCAGTGCGCAGCGATTGTCCCACATGAGAAGATCGTTCACCCGCCAGACGTGTTCGTAGATGAATGCCGGGTTTTCCTGGTGCGCGAACAGGAAATTTAGAAGCTCATCGCTTTCCGCCTCGGGCAGGCCCTCGATGGCGATCGTCATCAGCCGGTTCACATAGAGCGCCTTGCGGCCGGTCGCTGGATGGGTGCGGAACACAGGGTGCGCGAAATGCGGCACGCCTTCCTTGATCTGCGTGCCGCGCTTCATCGAAGCATTATCGTAATCGTAGGCGTGCAGCGCCTTGCAGCCGTCAAGGCGGCGCTTGATGTCGTCAGGCAACGTCTCATAGGCCTTGTAGGCGTTGGCGAACAGCGTGTTGCCGCCGGCGCTGGGAACCTCGATGGCGTACAGCATCGAGGCCATGGCGGGCTTTTCCTGATAGCACTGATCGGAATGGAATTGCATTTCGCCGTCCGGCAGGGCGCCGATCTGCTTGCCGTTCTCGCGGATATTGGAGATCAGCATCACGGCCGGATTAGCGGTGGTGTAGCGCTTCGTGTGGCTGAGCGCGAGCGTACCGAAGCGCTCGGCAAAACGCACCTGATCGGCTTCGCTCAAGCGCTGATCGCGAAACAGAACGACGGCGTTGTCGTGCCAGCAGTCGCGGACGGTCTCGAACAGCGCGCCCGTCATCGGCTGGCTCAGATCGACATCGAGAATCTCGGCCCCGAGCGCCGGCGACAGCGGCCGCGTTCGCAGTTGAATCGTCGGATCCTGGATATCCGCGGCATCGGTTTGGGTCGTGGTCTGCATCGGCACCTCTCCCTGAGATCGCCGAAATCCTACTCCCGCCCGAACTGGCGGCGCAATTCGGTTTTGGCTTTCTCCAGCGTGCGACGGCGGCTAGCAGGCAGGTTCTTGCCGGCGCGGTTGATGTAGAAGGTCAGCATGGACAACGCCGAGCGATAGGGGTCCGCCTTGCGCCGATGGCTTTGTTGCGCCGAGCGTTTGAGCGATGCGGCAATGCGCTTGGGATCGCTCCAAGTAAAGACGCCGCCTTGAAGGTCGAGCGCGTCGCTTTCGCGAGTGACGCGGCCGGACCAATAGCGCGTGCCGCCTTTCCGGCTTCCCGCTTGCCCGCGCAGCGACTTGCGGCGGTCCGCGTGAGCGGCGGTTCGCTTGCGCGGCGACCGGCCGTGACGTGTTTTTGATCGAGTAGCGGTTTTCGCCATGAGTGGCTCCCTTGCACGGCTCCCTGCACGCTATGCAAGAAAAACGGCGCGAACGCTATTTGTTCCACGCGCTCGCAACTAGCGCAGACGTTTATTCGGCCGCGATCCGCCGGTTGGTCTGCGCCGCAATGTCGGCGAGGCATTTGGCGAGCGCCTCGCCTTCGGGATCAAGCAGCGCTGCGGTGCGCGCGTTGGCGATTGCCTCTGCCGCCTGGCGCGGCGGCATCGCGCCCGCCAGCGCCGGGAGAATAAGCTCCCGCTCGATCAGGCGATAACTGTTCGTGCCGCGCTTATGGGTGTCGCCATAGCCTTTGATGAGGCGGGCGCACTCCGTGATCTCGAGCGCGAGATCCACCGACAGCGGCGCCGCCTGCACGATCAGCCGCAGCCACGCCTCGATGGCGCGCTGCTCCTCGCGATAGCGATAAGTTCCGGGCCGTAACGCGCGTAACTTGGCGAGCAGATAAAAGCGCAAATAGCCGAACACCGAGGCTGTATTGATCTCCATGCCCCAATGCGCGCGGCCGAACGCCGGATGACGCGAGGCGTAGGCCAGAACGCGCGTTCCGAGCCAATGCGGCAGAACTGAGCAAAACTCCTCGACGCCCGGTTTGAGGAACTCCGTGACTCCGAATGGCTGGCCCGGCTTGATCGCCATTTGCGTGGCGATCCGCGCCATTCGGGCCGGGTCGATCTTGGCCTGCGCGACGCGGATCACGTCCTCATATGACATACGGATCGCAAGATGCCGCGCCGTCTCGGCGACGAGGCGGCCGCCGGCTTCGGCCTTCGTGTCGGCATTGCAAACCGGCGCAAGACGATCGAGATAAAGCCGCGCGTAATCGAACGACTGATAGGCGGTGAGGCGGCGCACACCTTCGCTCGCAAATGCACGCGCAACTTCCGGCAACCGCGCGACAGCGCTTTCCAGATCAGCCGGCGACGCCACAGCCGGCCGCTCACGCTTGCCGGGAGCCGCAGCCGGTCGAGCGCCGTTCTGCGCCGCCGCCACTCCGGCACGGAAGCCGCGCAGGTTCGCCTCGACCGCTTTGCCGTCGGCGCGGATCGCCGCCTCGAACGCGCCGGCCGGAATCGGCAGCGCGCCCGTGCCCGCGACAACTCCGAGCATCACAGCATTGATCATGGCGCCGCTCTCGCGTGCAATCGCTTCCAGATCGAGCAGCAGCGAGTTTCGTGAATTCTTTTGCACCGCTTCGATCAACCGCTGCTGATCGTAGCGGCCCTCCGCCATCGCCATCTTCTCAACCACCAGATAGGAGCGGCTGGTCGAGGCGATCGTCGTGGTGCGATCCGCCGTCACATAGCCGCCCGCAACGGCGCGGCCGGCCTCCATCAGTTCGCTCGCAACAACGAGATCGACATCGGCGATGCCCGGCGCGAGCGCCAGGATCGGACGTCGGCCGCCTGGCGCGGCCTGCGGCAGCAGTTCGATGTGGTAGGTCGTGGCACCGGTGCGCTGCGCGACACCGGGGATCGACGTCGATTGTACCGGAAAGTCCTGGGCCGCCGCCGCGGCCACGATCCAGTCAGTGAGCACGCCGCCGCCTTCGCCGCCCAGTGCCGCGATCAGGATGGTCATCGGGCGCGCCGCTTGCACGGCCTGCTGCTGAATGGGAAGGGGGATAGGCCGTGATGAAACCGGGGATTGACCGCCCTCCCGGCTGCCTCCGGCACCCGACTTGGCCCTCAAGGTCAGAGGTGAATTTGCTTCATCGCCGCCGCCCCGCATCCACCCGATCACGGCACTCCGCACGCGATGCAGAGCGCGATCCCACCAGTTCGGATTGCTGATAACATCGGTGCGATAGAACGACGGGCACAGCACCGCCGCGTGCGCGACCTCACCGCACAACCCGCAGCCAACACAGCTTTCGATCACGGTCGCGACTGGGTCGGTGCGCAGCGGATCGGGATTTGGTTTGACGGTCAGCGACGGACAACCGGACAGCCGAATGCACGAGTGGTCGCCGGTGCAGATTTCGTCGTCGACACCAAAGCGCGTCGTCACCACGCGCTCGCCGCGTTTGAGCTTTTCGGAATTCTCCACGCGCAGCCGGCGCTGGCGCGCCAGCATGCATTCGCCATCGGCAATGATGACTTTCAACCCGCGCTCGGCAGTGCGCATCGCTTCCTTCAGCGTCGCCACCATCTTCGACACGCTGTAGGTCCGCACAGTGCGCAGCCACGTCACTCCGAGCGACCGCACCGTTTTCTCAATGCTGATGCCGGTCGGTGTGCCGGAACGGTTTGCATTGCTCGACGGCAGATATTGCTGACCGGTCGCGGAGGCGTAGCCGTTCTGCATTACGATCAGCACGCCGTCGCCCTTGTTGAACATGTTGGAGGCGACGCCGGTGATGAGCCCGTTGTGCCAAAAGCCCCCATCGCCCATCACCGAGATCGGCCGCTTCGCCATGTTCGGGCCGACCGCGGCGGCGCTGGCGAGCGACATGCCATAGCCGAGGATCGAGTTGCCGAGAGAAAACGGCGCAAAGGTCGCGAACGAATGGCAGCCGATGTCGGCGCTGATGTGGGTTGGCCCGATCTCGCGCTGCGCGAGTTTGATGGCGGCAAACACCGGCCGCTCCGGGCAGCCGGTGCAGAAATTCGGTGGTCGCGGCGGAATATCGCCGACGGCGGCAAGTACGCCCGGCTTGTGGGCGAGCATGTCGTTGACGCGCGCGGCGATGCTGTCGGCGTCGATGCCAGCCGGACGCGTTTCGGTCAAGAAGGCCGCGACACCGCGCAGAAACACTTCGGAAGTGTAGTCGCCGCTCTTCGGCAGGCAGCCCTTGCCGGCCACACGCGCCATAATGCCGGCGCCGCGCAGAATAACGTTGATCTGCTGCTCGACGTAGTCGGGTAAGCCCTCCTCGACCACGAGCACCGCCCGCTTTTGCGCACAAAAGTCTTTCACTTCCTCCGGGACAAGCGGATAGGCGACGTTGAGTACATAGAGCGGAATGCGTGTGCCGCCATAGAGATCGGCCAGATCAAGCCGGGCAAGCGCACGCAGCAGAGGATTGGCCAAGCCGCCCAGCACGATGATGCCGACATCGCCGCAGTCGCCCGCGATCATCTCGTTGAGCTTGCGCTCGCGAATGAATTTTTGCGCGGCGGGCAGCCGCTCTTCGACCTTGAGCCGCTCCTGCGTGAAGATAACAGGCGGGTGGGCGAGGCGGCCGTATTCGAAAGGCGGCGGGCCATCGAGGCGATGCCGGCCGCTATAGGCGCCGCGCTTGTTGTCCTTGGCGACGAATTCGCCGGTCAGGTGGCAGGCGCGGACCCGCAGATCAAGCATGACAGGCGCGTGGCTTGCTTCCGAAAGCTCGAAGGCCTGCTCCACCATGTGGACGATGGCGGGCAGATCGGCACGCGGATCGAGCAGCCACATCGACGATTTCATCGCATAGGCATACGAGCGTTCCTGGATGACGCTGGCGCCTTCGCCGTAATCCTCGCCGAGCACGATGAGCGCGCCGCCGATAACGCCGGGCGAGGCGAGGTTCGAGAGCGCGTCGGCCGCCACATTGGTGCCGACGATCGATTTCCAGGTCACCGCGCCACGCAGCGGATAATTGATCGAGGCGCCCAGCATTGCGGCGGCGGCGGCTTCGTTGGTGCAGGTCTCGACGTGGACGCCGAGATCGGCCAGCAAGTCTTCGGCGTCCACCATGACGTCGAGCAGGTGCGATACGGGCGCGCCCTGGTAGCCGCCCACATAGCTTACGCCCGATTGCAGCAGGGCCTTGGTGACGGCGAGAATGCCCTCGCCGCGAAATGTCTCGCCGGCGCCAAGCCGCAGAGCATCCACTTCCTTCTTGAACGACCGTTCCATGGCGTGTTTTGGCTGCCGATTAAAGACGAACCCGTATACCCGTTTTTGCCGAATCCGTCATTCCGGACGGCCGCGGGAAGGCCCCGGGGCGCGGCATCACCTCAGCTTGGTGTTCGGCGGCGCTCCGGGTAGGGTGCGGCCCGCCGGCAGCGGGGAACCTGCCGGAAGGGCATGGGGACCCTATGAGTGGCCAAATGACAGGCCAGGCACAGATCGTTATCGACAAGGTGAATCACACCTACCGGCCGCCACGCGGCAAGCCGGTGTTGGCGCTCGCCGACGTGTCGCTGGAGGTCAAGCCGCGCGAGTTCCTCGCCATCCTCGGCCCCTCCGGGTGCGGTAAATCCACGCTGCTTTATCTGGTCGGCGGCTTCCTGCCCATCGAGACCGGCCACATCGTGGTCGAGGGCAAGGCAATCGTCGCGCCCGGCCCCGATCGCGGCATCGTCTTTCAGCACTTTGCACTGTTCCCGTGGAAGACGGTGCGCGGCAACATTCTCTACGGGCTCGAACGGCAAGGCCTGCCGCGTGCCGAACGCGAACAGCGCGCTAAAGCCTTCATCGACCTCGTCGGGCTCCGTGGCTTCGAGGACAGCTACCCGTCTCAGCTGTCCGGCGGCATGAAACAGCGCACCGCGATCGCCCGCACACTGGCCTTTGACCCCAACATCCTCTTGATGGACGAGCCGTTCGGTGCGCTCGACGCGCAAACCCGCTCGCTGATGCAGACCGAGCTGCTCAGTATCTGGCAGCGCACGCCGAAGACCGTTATTTTTGTGACCCATGACGTGCAGGAAGCAGTTTATCTCGCCGACCGCGTGGCGGTGATGTCGGCGCGGCCAGGCCGGATCAAGGCCATTGTCGACACCAAGCTCGATCGTCGCGATCCGAGCGTGTTCCGCGAGAAGGCTTTTGTCGAAAAGGTCGACGAGCTGTGGAATCTGGTCCGCGTCGAGGCCTTGAAGGCGCAGGAGGACAAGGCGCCGTGACTATTCGGGTCGTCATTCTGCCTGAGAGAACGCGATGAAATCGGCGGCTCTGCGCTATCTGCCGCTCGTACTGCTGGCGCTCGGCTGGGAACTGTTGGCGCGCCTCAACATCGTGGATTCGCTTGCGTTACCGCCGTTGAGCAAAGTCGCGGTCGCCTGGTTCGACCTGATACGCGACGGCGAACTCGTCGATAACGGCGCGGTCTCTCTTTATCGCGGATCCGTCGGCCTGTTGCTCTCTATCGTCATCGGCGGCGGGCTCGGCATGGCAATGGCGCGATGGCGGTTGCTCGACATATTCCTCAATCCGCTGGTGGAATTGTTTTATCCGCTGCCGAAATCGGCGCTCATTCCTGTCACCGTGATCTGGCTCGGCTTTGGCGACGGCTCGAAGATTCTGCTGATTTTCCTCGGTTGCATGATCCCGGTCACGATTGGCGCCTATAATGGCGCACGCGGCAGCGAACAGGTGCTGGTCTGGTCGGCACGCAGCATGGGCGCGAGCCGGCTGCGCATGATGTGGGACGTCGTCATGCCGAGCGCGCTTCCCGAGCTGCTCAACGGCATCCGCACCGCGCTGGCCCTGGCGTTCATCCTTTTGGTCAGCTCCGAGCTGATCGTAGCGCAGCAGGGATTTGGCTATCTGATCGGCTATCTCGGCTCCACCGGATCGTACGAAGGCATGTACGCCGTGGTTCTGACCGTCGCCTTCCTCGGCTTCGCCGCCGATCGAATCTATCAAATCATCATGCAATGGTTGCTGCGATGGCGCGAGTAGAAGACCAGACCTCGCTGGCCGCCGCCGAAGCCGATGTAGCCGCGGCTGCGACGCGGCGGCTTGACGTCGTATTCCGCGGCGGCGCCGCGGTGTTTTCCATTCTCCTCCTTCTGATCGCCTGGGAGCTGTTCGCCCGCAGCGGCAAAGTGACAATGTTCATGCTGCCGCCATTCACAGTGGTTGCCCAATATATTTGGCGCGACGCGATGTCCGGCATTCTTTGGATCAATCTCGGACTCACATTGTATCGGGCCATGATCGGCTTCCTGATCGCGGCAATCGGCGGCATCGTGCTGGCGACGCTGATGTCGCGCATAAAGCTGGTACGCTGGTTCTTCGACCCGATCATTTCGGTCGGCTTCCCGATGCCGAAGATCGCGTTCCTGCCGGTGATCATTCTGTGGCTCGGGGTCTACGACGTCTCGAAAATCTCCATCGTGGTGTTCGACGCGATCTTTCCGGTGGTGACGGCAACGCTGGCCGGCATCGCTGCCGTGGAAAAGGAGCTGCTGTGGTCCGCCCGCAATATGGGCGCCAACGAACGCGAACTGACTTGGCAGGTGGTTCTGCCGGCCGCGTCGCCGCAAATCTTGACCGGCCTGCAAGTCGCGCTGCCGATTGCGCTGATCGTCGAAATCATCGGCGAGATGGTGATGGGCGGCTACGGACTCGGCGGCGCCATGATGAGCGCCTCGCGTTTTGCCAATTCGCCCGGCGTGTTCGCCGGCATCGTCGAGATCGCGGTTGTCGGATTCGCCTTGATCAAAGCCACGGCGATGCTGCGCCGGCGGCTGCTGGTATGGCACCAGGAAACAGCTTAACCAAATCCGACGCGCCTTAGCGGTTCGGTGCGGCAACCGATAGACTTGCGCTGCACCGGCGTTTGCGCTGACAATCGGCCCACAAGGGCCGGCAAAGGCTTGGCAACAAAGCAAAGTCGTCAATCTGGGAGGGTAAATCATGCGCGCAGTCACGGCGGTTTTAGGTCTGGCTTTGCTGCTGCTTGGGGCCGGCGTTGCACGCGCCGAGCCGGTGCAGATTCGCGTCGCCTGGGTCGCGCCGATCGCCAACTGGATCTCGATTTGGCTCGACAAGAAGGATTTGGCCCGGCACCTCGGCAAATCCTACAACTTCACGGCGGTGCACTTTGCCGGCACCCCGCCCATGGTCACGGCGGTCGCCAATAACGAGGTGGAAATTGGCGACCTCGCGTTTTCCACGCTGCCAATCGCCATCAAGAATGCCGGCCTCGACGACATTCGCGTGATTGCAGACGACTTTCAGGATGGCGTCGACGGCTACTGGACGATTCCGTTCGCCGTGCTCAAGGACGGACCGATAAAAAAGGTAGAAGACCTCAAGGGCAAGATCGTCGCCACCAATGCGGAAGGCAGTGCAGTCGATATCGCCATGAAGGCGATGCTGCACAAGCACGGGCTCGAGCCCAATCGCGATTACACCGTCATCGAAGCGCCGTTCCCGGCGATGAAAGCGATGCTGTCCGAGCACAAGGTCGACCTCATTCCGGACGTTCTGCCGTTCGCGCTCGACCCGCAAATGAAGGCGATTGCAAGAACGCTGTTCACCGCCAAAGACGCCATCGGCGTATCGGAGTTCGTCAGCTTCCAGGCGCGCAAGCCGTTCATCGACGCCCATCGGGCGGCGTTGGTCGACTGGCTGGAGGACACGCTGCGTATCCTGCACTGGTATACCGACCCGAAGAACCACGATGAAACCGCGAAGATTGCAGCCCGTTTCGTCAAGGCGCCGCCCGAACGGATGGGCTGGGTCTTTACCAAAACCGATGCCTATCGCGACCCCAACATGTTGCCGGATCTCGCCGCGCTGCAGCGGAATGTCGACATGACGAAGGAGCTCGGCTTCGCGAAGGCGAGCTTCGACGTCAAGGCTTATTCCGATCTGAGCATGGTCAAGGAAGCCGCGCAGCGTCTGAAATAACAAGCCCGCGCAGGCAAGACGTTAACGATAAGGTGCGGCAAGGCATACGCTTGCGCCGCACTTTCCGTATGCGCACAATTGCCCTAACAAGGTGGCCTGCCAGGTCGCCCGGCGGCTCGACCATGCCGAAATGGCGTGAAACGGCGGGCCGGCAATCATAAAATCAGCGTCGGAGGATTTGATGCGCACTTTAAGTCTCGCCTGGGCGGTTGTCTGTGCCTTGGCGCTTGTTGGACCGGCCCATGCGGACCCGTTGAAGATTCGCGGCGCGTGGGTTGCGCCGGTGTCGAACTGGGCATCGATCTGGCTGGCAAAGAAGGACCTCGCCAAGCATTTCGGGCAGTCCTACGTATTCGAGCCGACGCATTTTGCCGGCACGCCGCCGATGGTTACGGCCATCGCCAACAATGAAGCGGAGATCGGCGATCTCGCCTTTTCCACCCTGCCGATCGCCATTTCCAATGCGGGCCTCGACGATATTCGCGTCATCGCCGACGAATTCCAGGACGGCGCCCCGGGTTATCGCGACGACACCTATGACGTCCTCGCCGACGGGCCAATCAAGAAGATCGAGGATTTGAAGGGCAAGGTGGTCGCCACCAACGCCATCGGCAGCGGCGTCGACGTGGCCATGCGCGCCATGTTGCGTAAGCACGGGCTCGAAGCCAATCGCGACTACACGATCATCGAGGCGCCATTTCCCGCCATGGCTTCAATGCTGGCCGAGAAAAAGGTCGCTCTAATCCCGGCAATCCTGCCGTTTGCGCTCGGTCCCCAGTACAAAATCGCCCGACCGCTGTTTTCCGTCCACGACGCCATCGGTGTCTCTCAGTTCGTGGTCTGGACGGCGCGCAAGCCGTTCATCGACGCGCATCGCACCGCGCTGGTCGACTTTTTGGAAGATTCCATGCGCATCGAGCACTGGTATCTCGATCCGAAGAACCACGATGCGGCGGCGGCTATCGCCTCGCAGATGACCAAGCAGCCGGCCGAGCGGTTCGGCTGGCTGTTCACCAAGCAGGACTATTACCGCAATCCGGAGATGAAGCCGAATCTCGACGCGCTGCAACAGAACGTCAACATGACCAAAGACCTCGGTTTCGTCCAATCGAGCTTTGATGTGAAGACGCATTCCGATCTCAGCCTGATCGAAGAAGCGGCCAAGCGCTTGAAATGAGATAACACACGAAGAGCGAGGTGCCGACAAACGGCGCCCACTCACCATCCTGGGAGGAAACAATGCGTCTTATGAAACTTGCGTTGGCCGGATTCTGCGCGGCCGTATTGGCCGGCGGAGCCAGCGCCGAGCCCTTGAAAATCAGCGAAGGCTGGGTCGCGCCCGGCAACTGGGCCTCGATCTGGCTGCAGAAGAAGGATTTGGCCAAGCATTTCGGCCAATCCTACGTGATGGTGCCGGAGCACTATGTCGGCACCCCACCGATGGTCACGGCGCTCGCCAACAACCAGGTCGCGATCGCTAATCTCGCTTATTCGACGCTCGGCATCGCCATCCAGAACGCTGGATTGGACGATCTGCGCATCGTCTCCGATGAGTTCCAGGACGGCGTGCCGGGTTACTATTCTCAGGAATTCATGGTCCTGAAGGACAGTCCGGTCCATAAGGTCGAGGACCTCAAAGGCAAGGTGGTCGCCACGAACGCCGAAGGCAGCGCCGTCGACGTTGCCATGAAGGCGATGCTGCACAAGCACGGGCTGGAGCCGAACCGCGACTACACGGTCGTCGAAGCGCCGTTCCCCGCCATGCGGGCGATGCTGGCGGAACACAAAGTCGACCTCATCCCCGCGGTGCTGCCGTTTTCCTACGATCCGGCGCTGCAAAAAATTGCGCGCGATCTATTCGTACAGAAAGACGCCATCGGCGTCGCCGACATGGTGGTCTGGGTGGCGCGCAAGCCGTTCATCGACAAGAACCGCGCCGCCCTGGTGGATTTTTACGAAGACACGCTGCGGATCACGCACTGGTACGAAGACCCGGCCAATCACCAGGCGGCGATGCAGATCCTCGGCGATCTGGTCAAGCGCCCGCCCGCAATCTTCGATTGGGCGTTCACCAAGCGCGACGTCTATCACGATCCTAACATGATGCCGAACCTCAAGGCGTTGCAGAGCAACGTCGATCTGACGCACGAGCTCGGCTTCACCAAGGCGACTTTCGACGTCAAGAAATACACCGACCTGAGCATCGTCGAAGAGGCGGCGAAGCGGCTGAAGTAATGCATCTTCGCCCTTCAGGGCTCGGCGCTCTCGCGCCGAGCGCCTCACGGCGCCGACCAACATCAATGCATCGACTTGCCGCCATCAACGTTGATGGTCTGGCCCGTCATGAAATCGCTTGCCGGCGACGACAGAAACATCACGGCGCCGACCAGATCGGCGGGCACCTGCACCCGTTCTATGGCGCGACCGGCAATGCGCGTGGCGAGATAATTGCCCGACGAGCTCGCCACCTGCGTCTCGCTCTGCGTCATGCCCGGCGTTACCGCGTTGACGGTGATGCCGAACTCACCGACCTCGCGGGCGAGCGCACGGGTAAAGCCGATCACGCCTGCCTTCGAGGTTGTGTAGTGCAGACGGTTCGGCGTTCCTTCCCAGACGCGCGACGAGGAGATGTTGACGATCTTGCCGCGCTTTTGGGTCTTCATGGCGGGGAAGACGGCGCGGCAGCACAAAAACATGCCACGCAGATTGACCGCCATGACGCGGTCCCATTCCTCAACGGGGATTTCGAGCCAGGATCGGCGTGGCAGCGCGCTCATCAGCGAGGCGTTGTTGATGAGCACGTCGATTGAGCCGAAACGATCGAGCACGGCCGCAGCCGCAGCCCTGACGGAGGCTTCGTCAGCGATATCGACCCTGAGCCCGAAGGCTTGCAGACCCGCTTCGGTCAGCGACGCGGCGACGCTCTCGGCCGCAGCCACATCGATATCGGCCGTGGCGACGCGGGCACCCGCCTTGGCGAATTCCTCGACATAGACCTTGCCGATGCCCTTGCCGCCGCCGGTAATGAGTACGCTGCGTCCGGAAAAATCAAACCGCTCGTTCACGGCCATTGTGTTTGTCCCCGTGATCATGGCACTGAATCAAGAATGAACCCCATCGATCTCGAAGTCATCTACCAATCGACACTGCAGATTGCGCGCGAGCTGACGCTCAACATGCTGCGCACCGGCTACTCCACAATCATCAAGGAGAGCCAGGATTTCACCTTCGCGATCTTCGATGCGCAGGGCCGCATGGTGGCGCAGGGCATCCCGCAACCGCTTCATATCGGTCCGGTGGCCGCGCAGGTGAACGAAGTGCGCCGCCGCTTTCGCGACGCCGCGCCGGGTGACGCCTTCATCGTCAATCATCCCTACCAGGCCTGCCAGAACCACTCGACCGATGTGACCATCGTCACGCCCATGTTCTTTGGCGAGCGTATCGTCGGCTACATCGGCAACACCGCACACAAGCCGGATCTCGGCGGCAAGGTGCCGGGCACCAACGCGGGCGATGCCACCGATCTGTTTCAAGAGGGACTGCTCATCCCGCCGATGCGCATTCTCCGCCGTGGCGAATTGATGGCCGATCTCCAAGCCGTCATCTGCGCCAATACGCGGACGCCGGAAGTGACCTGGGGTGACATCAACGCGCAAATCAACACCAACAGCTACGGCCTGACCCGATTCGCTGAACTGTTCACCAAATACGGCGCCGACAAAGTACTGGCCTGCTGGCGGGAATGGATGGACATTTGCGAGCGCGAGCTGCGCAAGGAAATCGCCAAAGTGCCGGACGGCTTGTACGGCCCCGAGACAGATTATCTCGACGACGACGGCATCGATCTCGAAAAATCCTATCGCATCTCGGCGTCGCTCGAAGTGAAGGGCGACGTGCTGCGCTTCATTCTTGATAGCGACGCGCAGGCCCGCGGGCCGATCAACTTGCGTCCGTGTGTGTCGCGCAACTTCATCCAGTGCCTCGTCAAGATGGTGTTCATCCCGAACTTGCCTGTGAACGACGGGCTGTCGCGACCGGTGCAGGTGTCCTATCCACCCGAAGGCTCGCTGCTCAATCCGCGCTTCCCGGCGCCCGTGAACATGTACGTGCGGCCGAGCCAGGTGACGACTTCGGTCGCCATCCGAGCTCTCGCGCGCGCCGTGCCGGGTCGCGTGCCGGCACCGGGCAGCGCCGCCGGGGGCTCGATCTCGAGCGCCGGGCGTCATCCGCAAACCGGCCGCTGGTATTCGCAATATGAAATCTTGAGCGGTGGCACCGGCGCGCGGCCGAACAGCGACGGCGTCAGTGCCATGGACGAACTGGTCGTCAACGTCATGAACACCCCGGTCGAGGCTGTGGAGACCGAATTTCCGGTACGCGTCGAGAGCTATGGGCTGGCTCAGGATTCAGGCGGACCCGGCACCTTCCGCGGCGGCCTTGGCGTACGCCGGCAGTGGCGGATTCTCGGCGACGAGTCGGTCATCAACTTGCGCACCGATCGATTCAAGTTCTCATCGCCGGGCATTTTCGGGGCGAAGCCCGCGCATCCTTCGGCGGCCTCACTGCAATCCGAAAGCGCGCCGCCACGGCCGCTGACGTCGAAAGTCGCCGGCCTGCGGCTAAAAAAGGGCGATTTGCTGTCGATGGAATTCGGCGGCGGCGGCGGCTGGGGCGATCCGAGGGAGCGCGCGATTGAGCGCGTCCGTGAGGATGTCGAGCGCGGTTACGTCTCGCGCGAAGCGGCGCGCGAGGATTACGGCGTCGCCTTGACGGACGATCACAGCGTCGACACCGAGGCGACGGCACAGCTGCGCGGCAAAGCGCAATCCAAGGCGGTCTCATGAAGTTGCGCGTTGGGATCGACGTCGGCGGGACATTCACCGATGTCACCGCATTCGATGAAGACGCCGGCGTACTCGTCGCCGTGCGCAAATATGCATCAAATCCGGCTCAACCGGCTGCCGTCATGGACCAGATCACGCGCGATCTCGCCACGGAGTTCGGCGCGGACTCGGTCGCGCTGATCCTGCATGGCTCGACCGCGGCGCTCAACACCATGCTGGAAAGCAAGGGTGTCAAAGTCGGCCTTATCACCACGCGCGGCTTCCGCGACGTCTACGAAATCGGCCGTCAATGGCGCGGCGACGAGGTGTTCAACATCTTCCCGCCGGCGCCCAAGATGCTGCTGACTCGTGATCGCATCCACGAGGTGCGTGAGCGGCTCGATGCCCGGGGTAACGTGATAGAAAAACTCGACGAGGCGGCCGTGGCTGCGGCGACGCGGCGTCTTGTTGCGCAAGGCGTAGACGCTATCGCCGTCTGTTTCTTGTTCGCCTACGCCAACGCGGCACACGAACGGGCGGCGGCGAAGATCATCCATGAGATCGCGCCGAACCTCTACGTCTCGCTGTCCCACGAAGTAAATCCGGAGTGGCGCGAATACGAACGTACCGCATCGACCGTGGCGAACGCCTATATCGGGCCGCCGGTCTCGCGCTATCTGCACGAACTGGAAGCGCTTTCGCTGCGGCGCTTTCCGCGCTCGCGCGCGCTGATGATGAAGTCCGACGGCGGCGCGGCCAGTGCCCGGATGCTTGATCGGACGCCGATCGAGACCGTGATGTCCGGTCCGGTGGCGGGCGTCATCGGCGGCCGCTACCTGGGCGATATCAAAGGCATCGAGAACCTCATCACCTTCGATACCGGCGGCACCTCGTCGGACATGGCGGTGCTGCCCGGACATCCGCTGTTCCGATCGGAATTCTCGGTGGCGCGGCACCCTCTGCGGACTCGCACCGTCGACATCGAAACCATCGGCGCCGGCGGCGGCAGCATCGCCTCGGTCGATCTTGGCGCGCTCAAAGTCGGCCCCGAGAGCGCCGGCGCCAACCCGGGGCCGGCTTGTTACGACCGCGGTGGCAGCGCACCCACGCTGACCGACGCGCTGGTCGTGCTCGGCCATCTCAGTCCGACCGCGCTGCTTGAAGGCGCCATGCCTATTTCGCAGGCGAAGGCGCGCGAGTCGGTGATCCGGCAAGTCGCGCAGCCGCTCGGCCTTACGCCGGCTGAAGCGGCCTGGGGCATCCTTACCGTGCTCGCCACCAACGTCACGATGGCGATGCGCACCATCACGATCGAGCGCGGTTACGATCCGCGGGAGTTCACACTGATCGCTTTCGGCGGCATGGGGCCGACGATCGCCGGGCGCTTCATCGGCGAGCTTGGTATCGGCCGCATTCTGGTGCCGCGTGATCCCGGCACGTTTTCGGCCTTCGGTATGCTGGTCACCGACGTGCATCAGACCAGCAGTTTTACGCGCATCACCAGGCTCGATGCGATAAAGGCCGAGGAGCTCGAGCGGACGTTTGCGGAGATGGAACGGACGGCGCTCAGTGAACTGGTCCAGGAGCAGTTCCCGCGCGAGCAGCTTGCGACATTGCGAAACGCCGGCATGCGCTATCGTGGCCAGTCCTACGAAGTCAGCGTCCCAGTCACATCGCTGCAAAGTGACGCCGATCTTGCCGCACTAGCGGAGCGTTTCCACGATGCGCACCAGCGGCGCTACGGCCACATGGCGCAATCCGAGGCTGTCGAAATCGTGAACTTTGAGGTCACAGCGGTCGGGACCATTCCCAAGCCACAGTTTCAGAAACTTGCCCCGCAGGAACGGCGGCCGAAGCCACATGAGACCCGTACTGCGTATTTCGGACCAAGCGAAGAAAACAAAGTCCCCGTGTTTCGCCGCTCGGCGCTTCAGCCCGGCGCGGTGATCGACGGACCAGCCATCATCGACGAAAAGACCTCGACCGTCGTGCTCTATCCAGGCCAGCGCGCCATCGTTGACGGCTACCTCAACATTGAGATCGCGCCGGTCAGTGCGACGGCTTGAGCTGTGTAGACGTCAGCCCACGAGCACGTTTGAAAACTGCCAAGGATCGCGCTTGTCGATGTCTTCCTTGAAGAGACCCGGCCGACCCGTGATCGGCGTCCAGTCGGTGTAGGCACCGATCACCGGACCGAGATACGGCATCTGCACTTCCAGGCAGCGGCGAAAATCCATCTCGTCGGCTTCGACAATACCAGCGTTCGGGTTCTCCAGCGCCCAGACCATGCCGGCCAGCACCGCCGAAGTCACCTGCAGACCGGTCGCGTTCTGGTACGGCGCGATCGAGCGCGTCTCGTCGATCGAAAGCTGCGAGCCGTACCAATAGGCGTTCTTCTTATGGCCATAGAGCAGCACGCCGAGTTCGTCGATGCCGTCGACAATCTCGTGCTCGTCCAGAATGTGGATGGCCGGCTGCCGATCACCGGCTTGGCCGAATAGTTCATGCAGTGACAGCACCGCGTCGTTGCACGGGTGATAGGCGTAGTGGCACGTCGGGCGATAGATCACTTTGCGACCCTCGCGCAGGGTGAAATAGTCGGCGATCGAGATCGACTCATTGTGGGTGACCAGGAAGCCGTATTGCGCCTTGGCGGTCGGCGTCCATGAGCGCACGCGCGTGTTGGCGCCGGGCTGCGTCAGATAGATCGCGGCCTGGCAGCCAACCTTGTGTTTGAAGCCGTTCTTCGGCAGCTTCTTCTCATGTGTGCCCCAGCCCAGCTCGGCCGGCTGCATGCCTTCGGACAGGAAGCCTTCAACCGACCAGGTGTTGACGAACACTTCAAGTGGCTTCGGCCGCTTGGCGCGCTGGGTGTCGCGCTCGGCGATGTGAATTCCCTTGAGGCCGACCTTCTTCGCAAGCCGACCCCACTCCTCGCGGGTCTTCGGCTCTTTGAACTTAAGGCCGATGTCGCCGGCAACGTTGAGCAGCGCCTGCTTGACGAACCACGACACCATGCCGGGATTGGCGCCGCAGCACGATACGGCCGTGGTGCCACCGGGCTTCCTGCGCCGCGCGGCTTGGACGGTCTCGCGCAGCGCATAGTTCGAACGCTTCTCCGGCCCGAGCTTCGAGTCAAAATAGAAGCCGGCCCAAGGCTCGACCACGGTGTCGATGTAGAGCGCGCCGATCTCGCGGCAGAACTCCATGATGTCGAGCGAGGAGGTATCGACCGAGAGGTTGACGCAAATGCCCTGGCCGCCGCCCTCGGTGAGGAGCGGTCGGAGCAGCGTGCGGTAATTGTCGCGCGTCACCGCCTGGTGGATGAAACGAATACCCCGCTCATCCAGGAGTTTGCGGTCCTTGTCCTCGGGGTCGACCACCACGAAGCGGGATTTGTCATACGCGAAATGACGCTCGATCAACGGCAGCGTGCCTTTGCCGATCGAGCCGAAACCGATCATCACAATGGGTCCGCTGATGCGGGCGTGAATAGGCCACTCGGTCATCCCGTGCCTCCCAGAGCAAGAGTTGCTTTTGCACTCAGGCAGCGCGTTTCTCAAGCTTCCGCGCATGAGCACGTCGACCGACGCCCTTGGCTGCGATCAGCGCGTTCAGGTCGGGCTTCGGCTGTGGCTCGCCGGTCGCGGCAATCAATCCGCACGCGCCCATGAGCGCGCCGGGACGCAACTCCAGCGCCAACAGCCGGGCGCGCTCGAACCGCCCGGGCATCCGCAGGCCGCCAGTCTGTCCAGCCGTGAAGCCGAAACGGCCGTAATAGGCGGCATCGCCGATCAGCAGGATCACGCCATGACCAGCGAGGCGTGCGCGCGCGATGGCGCGGCACACCAGCGCTGAGCCGACGCCGCGGCAGCGATGGTCGGGATGAACCGCGAGCGGCCCCAGCAACAGAGCGGGCTGTGCCGCCCCGGCGGTCACATGCCAGAGCCGGACGGTGCCGACGATCTGTCCACAATCGACGGCGACAAGCGACAGGCCGCGCGCCGGCTCACGCCCTTCGCGCAGCCGCTCCGAAGTCTTGGCGAAACGCGCCGGGCCGTAGGCCGCGTCAAGCAGGGCTTCGCGCGCGGCGGCGTCGGATGCTTTTTCTTCCCGGATGTTGACCATGATCCCGCTCCTTTCTCCCGTGCCGCCGGCGTGGCCGCTCGCCAAAGCGAGGGCCGCGCCGGGGCAACAGGGGCCCGCCACCCTGGTTCAGATGTGATAGGTCCGCAGCGGCGCGAAGCCGTTGAAGGCCACCGCCGCGTAGGTCGCCGTGTAGGCGCCGGTGCCTTCGATCAGCACCTTGTCGCCGATCTCAAGGCTGATCGGCAGCTCGTAAGGCCGCTTCTCGTAAAGCACATCGGCCGAGTCGCAGGTCGGGCCGGCAAGCACGCACGGTCCGACTTCGTCGCCGTCATGCGGCGTGCGGATCGGATACCGGATCGACTCGCCCATCGTCTCGGCAAGGCCGCCGAATTTGCCGACGTCGAGATAGACCCAGCGCACATGGTCGTGCTCGCTCTTGTTGGAGACGAGCACCACCTCGGCCTCGATCATTCCGGCATTGCCGACCATGCCGCGGCCCGGCTCGATGATCGTCTCCGGGATGCGGTTGCCGAAGTGCTTGCGCAGCGCCCGGAAGATGGAGCGGCCATAGCTCTCCACCGCCGGCACATCGCGCAGGTACTTGGTCGGGAAGCCGCCGCCCAGATTAACCATCGACAGGTTGATGCCGCGGTCGGCGCAGGCACGAAAGATCGCCGCTGCCGACTTCAAGGCTTCGTCCCAGGCCGCCGTGCGGCGCTGCTGCGAGCCGACGTGAAACGACACGCCGGCCGCCTCGAGGCCGAGCCCCTGCGCGTGCTCGAGCACATCGACCGCCATCTCCGGGTCGCAGCCGAATTTCCGCGACAGCGGCCATTCGGCACCGGCGCAGCCGAACAGAAAGCGGCAGAAAACCTTGGCGCCTGGGGCGGCGCGGCCGATTTTCTCCACCTCGGCTTTGCAGTCGACCGCGAACAGGCGGACGCCGAGCGCGTAGGCGCGCGCGATGTCCCGCTCCTTCTTGATGGTGTTGCCGAAGGAGATGCGCTCGGGCGCGGCCCCGGCCGCGAGCACCATTTCGATCTCGGCGACCGAAGCGGTGTCGAAGCAGGAGCCGAGCGAGACGAGCAGCGACAGCAGTTCGGGCGCCGGGTTCGCCTTCACGGCATAGAACACCCGGCTGTCCGGCAGCGCCTTGGCAAAGGCCTTGTAATTGTCGCGGACGACGTCGAGGTCGACGACCAGGCACGGACCATCGTCCAGCCCGTCATCACGGCGGCGCCGCAGAAAATCGCGGATGCGCTCGGTCATCGGAGTCGCTCCTTCATCCAGGTACAAGGAGGCATTCTGCAAGAGCAGCGTGCCTCAGCATTGCGGTTTAGCCGCCACGCTTTCGCGCGAACGACCGGCGTCAGCGGCGTTCAGTGCCTCGCGCCGACCGTGCGTTGGGGACACGGTGGGGCGCGCAGCGCTTTCGCCGAGATGCTGCCTTGGATTGGAGCGGGAATTCCCGTTCCGCACGGCCGGCAAGATGGACAAGCCTCTTCGGTGCTGACCTTTGGACGGCCAACGAGACCAAAAAAGCCCGCTCCGTCGTTGCTTTAAGCCGCGTCCCCCGTTGAGCGCGGGGTGCGCCGGTTTCGCCTCCGGCTGCCGATCACGTAGTGAGGCTCAGTTGAGCCTCAGGCGACTGTCCGGCCTCTTGTCCGGATGCCTACCGATCGACACACGGCCACAGGCACGTGCGAATTTGGGCGAGCGGCACATAGGCGCATCGATTCCGCATTGCAAGAAAAATCGACAGGCACGGCAAAAAAAATCACAACGCCGGCCGCGCTCAGCGGCGATGACGGCATGCGCGCCGGTCAGATGACGCCGCACAGCGGCTATGTGATAGTGGCGCGCTTCGATAGCTCCACACGCTCAAGGATGTGACTTCATGTCTGGCTTGCCGATGACTTTCGCCTGCGGCCTCTACGATCGCATGCTCGCCCTCTATACCGGCGAGATCCAACCTGACGGCATCGACCTGAATTTCCTGGTCATGGACAATCCGCGGGAAATCTTCGACCGCATGTCCAACCGGCTGGAATTCGACGCCTGCGAGATGTCGAGCTCCGAACTGATCAGCCGCTACGCCGCCAATAAGCTGCCGTTCGTGGCCATTCCGGTGTTTGCCTCGCGGGTGTTCCGGCACGGCTTCATCACGGTGAACCGCAACCACGTCAAGAAGCCGAAGGACCTCGAAGGCAAGCGGGTCGGCGTGCCGCTCTATACGCAAACCGCGGCGCTATTCGTGCGCGGGCTGATGCAGCACGACCTCGGCATCGACCTGTCGACGATCGAGTGGGTCGAGGGCTCGGTGAACGAGCCAGGCTCCTACGGCAACCCGTCGGTGATGCCGCTCCTGAAGAAGACCAATCTGAAGCCGAACAAGAGCGGCAAATCGCTGAGCGACCTGCTGGCGGCCGGCGAGATCCAGGGGCTGATCGGGTCGAACATGCCGAACTCGCTCAAGACCAGCCCTGATGTGGTGCGGCTCATTCCCGACTACCGGGCCCAGGAAAAGGACTATTACAAGCGCACCAAGATTTTTCCGATCATGCACACCATCGTTATCCGGCGGGACCTCTATGAGAAGAACCCGTTCGTGGCGACCAGCCTGTACAACGCCTTCTGCGCCGCCAAGAACCGCGCCTGGGAGAAAATCCGCTTCAGCGGCACACTGCGCTACATGCTGCCGTGGCTGCCCGACGACGTGAAGGAAATCGACGACGTGTTCGGCGGCGATTGCTGGCCCTATGGGGTCGAGCCCAACCGGCCGACCCTGGAAGCGCTGGTGACCTACATGGTCGAGCAGGGACTGATCCCGGAGCAGATCCCGATCGAGAAGCTGTTCGTGCCGACCTTCGGGTAAAAGCGGGATGGCGACTACCGCGCGGGCGCGGTATAGGCGGCGCAAGACTTCGGCGCGCCGTCGCCAAGCCCGCCGCACCTGAAAATATTGTGCGAAATGATCAGTTCGCAGGCATTATCCGCATTGCAGGGCGGATGGGTTTCCGTCGCGACGGCCACGCACTCCTTGACGTAGATCGCAGCCTGCACGGCACCGACTACATCGCGGCAGGGTACATCTTTGGCGTTATCGCCGGCCGCAAGCGACGACTTGCGGACCTCATAGGCCTTAAGGATGCATCCGCGATTGGCGCCGCAGCTGTCGCGATGCTTAAGCCACGCCTTCTGGGTGAAAACGAGCGATTTGACGACTTCTTCGAGCGCGTTGCCGGATTCGACCGGCAGGCCATCGAACTTGTTGCGATACGCAAAGGCGACAGCACGGTCGAGCGCCGCCAAGTCCGGGTCGGAACAAATGACCCGCTCGGCCGGGCTCAGCGGTCCGCTGCAAGAAAAGCTGGGCACGGCGGCGCTCGCGGGCGAGCCGCCTGGAGCCATGAACCCGATCGCCAGCGCGGCCGCCGCCGTTCTGACCCGAAATGCCACTATACCGCTTTCAGGTGCGCGTCCTTGCGCTTGAACAAGTCGTCATCGGCGTAGCCCATCGTCTCCGGCTTGCCGCGGCCGAGCATGACCTGAAAGTAGACCGGTCCGAGCGAGTCGTTCTGGTAGCCGTGGATCACACCGGCCGGGCAGGAAATGCACTCCCACGGACCGAGCCGCGTCGTCAGGCGATGACCAGTTTCGTCCTCGACGAAAACGTCGAGATAGCCATCCAGCACAAAGAACAATTCCTCGACTTCGTGCGTGTGTGCGGCATTACCCTGTCCGGGCTCGACATACATGATCGAGAGCGTGAAGTTGCCGGCCGGGATCACCGTCGGATCGCCGTGCTTGCCAGACCCGCCGGCACCGATGAAACGATGCTGTGCGCGCTTGTAGCCTTCGATCTTGGCGTCTTCGAACGCGGCCCAGTCCGGCTTCTTCTCCTTGAAGCGGCCGACATACCTTTTCATGATGTCTTCGACGGGAACGCCCTCTAGCTCTTTCGGGCGCGGATGACGAGCGACGGACATGGCTTTGCTCCTGATTGGGAAGTTGGACCAAATCTATTCTTGAAGCGGCCGCTCGTCCATGTCCTGTCATCCCGAGGTGCCCCGCACGCCACGCGGAACTCGGAGGGTGATGGATCAATGCTTCCGGGCGTCCTGAACGAGCTGCCAAATGGCGCTCGGCGACAACGGCAAATCGCGCGGCTGGACGCCGAACGATTGCAGCGCATTCGCCACCGCGTTTGCCATGCAGCCGCCGGCGGCGACAATGCCGCCCTCGCCCGCGCCCTTGGCGCCGAGCGGATTGATCGGCGACGGATGGTCCTCGGTGACGAAGCAACGCAGGTTCGGAAAATCGGAAGCCGTGGGTAGCAGATAATCGGCGAGGGAGCCGGTGAGGAACTGGCCCTGCGCGTCGTACTTGAGGTCTTCCAGCACCGCGCCGCCGAGTCCCTGCACCAGCGAACCGATCACCTGTCCCCGTACCGTGAGCGGATTGATGGCGCGGCCAACATCCTGCACCACGACATAGTCGACAATTTCGATCTGGCCGAGCCGCGCATCGACCGTGATGTGAGCAGCATGGGTTCCGTAGCTGTAGGTGTGCTTGTGGTTGAGGAACGCACCCTCCGCGGTGAGACCGACGAATTCCTTGAGCGGCAGGGAGACACCGTCGCCGATGACCTTGTCGACGTCGAGCGTGATTTTGGACTCGTCACAGCCGAGACGCTTGCCCGCCGCCTGGCGCAGCAGCGCCATGAACTTTTGTGTGGCGTCGAGCACCGCCGAACCGCCCATCACCACCGAACGCGAATGATAGGCGCCGTAGCCGTCACTCACGATACCGGTCGAGCCATGATAGACATGCCGGATGCGGTCGATCGGCACCTCAAGTGCGTCGGCGGCGATCTGGGCGTAGATCGTCTCGACGCCCTGCCCAACCGACGCCGTGCCCATGTAGACCATTATGGTGCCGTCGTCGTTGACCTCGAGGCGCGCGCTTTCCTTGGGACCTGCCGCACCGCCCTCGATGAAGCACGACACACCGATGCCGTGGTACCTGCCATCGATCAGCTTGCCGCCGAGCTTTGAGACGTCGGCGTAGTCGAATTCCTTCAGGCAACGGTCAAGCGTCGCTTCATAGTCGCCCGAGTCGGTCTGGTCATGGGCGTTGGTGGGCTGCGCGGTTGCGAGCTTGTAGGGATGCTCGGCTTTGCCGATCAGGTTGCGCCGGCGTAGTTCGACGCGGTCGATACCGAGATCGGCGGCGACCATGTCGAGCAGCCGCTCCATGTAGAAGCTGCCTTCGAAGCGACCCGGCCCGCGGTAGGTGCCGACCGGGGTTTTGTTGGTCATCCACAGATGCGAGTCGACTTTGTGGTGCGGACAGCGATAGGGCCCGGTCACGAATTGCGGCGCGTTGCGCGCACCGACCGCACCGTTGGTGCGCATATAGGCGCCCATGTCGGTATGGACCTCGCCGCGCAGCGCGAGGATTGTACCGTCGCGCTGACAGGCGATCTCAAGCTCCGCCTCGGTCTCGCGGGCGTGGTTCATCGCCATCAAGTTCTCGCGGCGATCCTCGATCCACTTCACCGGCCGGTTCACGTGCATGGCGGCAAACGGGATGAGAAAGTCTTCCGGATAGAACTCGCCGCGCGCGCCATAACCGCCGCCGACGTCGTTCTCGATCATCTCGATGGCGGATTCCGGAAGCCCGATCTGTTTTGCAAGGATGCGGCGATTGAAGAACGGCACTTTCGCGGCGCCCGACACGGTGAGCTTGTTGTTGGTCGCGTCCCATTCGGCCATCACGCCGCGCGGCTCCATGGTGAGGCCGTAATGGCGGCCGGTCCGCATGCGCTCGCGTCGCGTGTAGGGCGCCTCTTTGAATGCCGCGTCGGCATCACCTTTGCGCGCCTCGAACGTGAGCGCGCGGTTGGTGCCGGTGGCCTCGAACAGCACGCTTTGATTTTCCGATGCCACCTGCCAGGTGGCGACCGCAGGCAGCTCGTCGATCTCGACCGCGATCTGCTCAAGCGCGTCCTCGCCGACGGCGACGCTCGATGCCAGCACCACCGCAATCGGCTCGCCGACGTAGCGCACTTTCTGGTGTGCAATAACCGGTTGCTCGTAGGGCTGGAATTCGGGCAGTGGCTGCAACCGCATCGGCACGATCGGCACGCCCGAGGGATAATCCTTCGACGTCATGTCCTTCGCGGTGATGACGGCGTGAACGCCTTCGATCTTCAGCGCGCCGGAGGTGTCAATAGAGCGCAACCGGCCGTGCGCCACGGAGCTGCGCAAGATCACCGCATAGAGCAGGCCCGGCACCTGGAGATCGTCAACGTAGGTGCCGCGCCCGCGCAGGAAGCGCAGGTCCTCGCGGCGCTCGATCGAGGCGCCGATGAAAGTATTTTTCATCGCGCGAGTCTCGTCTTATTTGACGCTCTCGTCTTGCCTGACGTTGCACCTCGCACGGTGTCTGTCATGGCACAGCCTTCTTGTATGCCGCCCGTGCGTCGAGCACCGCCTCGACGATGGAGATGTATCCGGTACAGCGGCACAGGTTGCCGGAAAGCACTTCGCGAACCCGATCGGCGTCGCAGTCGGGTTCCTCGCTCAGCAGTGCGTGCGCCGTGGTGATCATTCCGGGCGTACAGAACCCGCATTGCAGCGCATGATGCTTACGAAACGACGTCTGCAGCGGAGTCAGGCCTTCGTCGTGCGACAGACCCTCCACAGTCACGACCTTGGCGCCGTCGGCCTGCACCGCGAGCATCAGGCACGATCGCACTGCCCTGCCGTCGACCAGCACCGTGCAGGCGCCGCACACGCCGTGTTCGCAGCCGACATGCGTACCGGTCAGGCGCAGATGATGACGCAAACAGTCGGCCAGCGTGAGCCGCGGCTCGACTTCGACTTCGACCGGCTTACCGTTGACTTCGAACTTGGTGGCCATGAATTTCAAAACTCTATGTCGCCGCGGCTTTGAGCGCGCGCTCAACCATGACGCCGACAAGCGCCTTGCGGTAGGCGCCGCTGGCGTGGATATCGTCGCGCGGGTCGACGGCGGCGGACGCGGCCGCTTCCGCCTTGGCAATCAAGGCCTCGTTGATTTTTTGACCGTTAAGAATGGCCTCAACGCTCGGCAGCCGCATTGGCCGATCGCCGACGCCGATGACGCCGACGTGAGCATTGCGCGCCGTGCCGCTGTCGTCGTCATAGAACACCGCAGCCGCCGCCATGGCGAAGTCGCCGCGCCGGCGAGCGAATTCCTGAAAGCCGAAGCGGCGCTTGCCCGGCCATGCAGGCAAGCGAATCTCGGTGATGATTTCGTCGGCCCTGAGCGCCGTCATCAGCGGGCCCTGGAAAAAATCGCACGCAGCGATCACGCGCGACCCGGCCTTGCCGACGACACCGATCTGCGCATCGCACGTCACCGCGATGCCCGGCATTTCAGCGGCGGGGTCGGCATGCGCCATGCTGCCGCCGACGGTGCCGCGGTTGCGTATCTGATAGTGAGCAACGTGCTCCACTGCGGCTACAAGCAGCGGATGCGCCTTGGCGAGCCGCACATCCTCGAGAATGTCGCGCCAGCGCACCATGGCGCCGAGCGCAACGCCGTCCTGCGCGATCTTGATCTGACGGAGCTCCTCGAGCTTGCGCAAATCGACAAGCAGCGAAGGCGAAGCGACGCGGAACGCCAGCATCGGGACCAGGCTTTGCCCCCCGGCGAGCGGCTTCGCATCGCCGTCATGACCGGCGAGCAGCGCGACTGCCTCGGCAACACTGGTCGGACAGGCGTATTCGAAGGGAGGTAATTTCATCGGGGGCGTCCGCTTCGAACCGCTGGAAAGGGCTTATTTTCCACATTTTCTAGCATCGCGCCAGTTCGCCGGTCAACGTATTGCAATATGCGCAGGCAGGATGCATTGCAGGGCGTCACGATGCGCATGCAACTTCTGCTATGCCGGGGCTGCAATGAATACGATTACCTTTCTGTTTGGTGTCGCTTCGCTCGTTTGCGGTCTCATTGCTGCGGCAAAATGGTACCGAGCCAGCAAGATCGTTGTGAAACCGAACCTGTTCGATCTTTCTGACGATGTGCAGGAAACGGACTTCAATTGGGAGCTCATCCGCGCAATCATGATGGCTGGAAAGGAAACCAGCACGCTCAATCGGCTGGCCGCGCTATGGACTGCGGCGGCCGTCTTGCTGGGTGGCGCAACCAGTCTGCTGACAACGCTAACTTCGCACTGAGCGGCTAACTGGCTTTCGCCTTCATCGCATCCTGAATCAATTGCCAAACCTGTGGCGGCGACAGTGGCAATTCGCGCGGCTGCACGCCGAAGGAGCTGAGCGCGGCCGCCACAGCGTTGGCGACAACACCGCCCACCGGAATGATACCGCCTTCGCCGGCACCTTTGGCGCCGAGCGGGTTGAGCGGCGACGGCTTGTCTTCGAGCGCAATGGCCCGGATCTGCGGAAAATCACTCGCGGTCGGCAGCAGGTAATCGGCGAACGATCCGGTGAGTAGCTGGCCGTCATCGTCGTATATGAAATGTTCAAGGAAAACGCCGCCCAAACCTTGCACCACGGCGCCGACGCACTGGCCGTGCAGGGTCAGCGGATTGACGATGCGGCCGACGTCCTCCACCGCCACATAGTCAATCACGTCGACGCGCCCTGTGCGGGCGTCGACCGCCACATAGGCCGCGTGCGCACCGTACGAGTACGTCCGCTTGTCGCTCGCAAACGTTCCGTCAGCGGTGAGGCCCGCGAATTCTTTCAGTTCGATAGTGGCGCGGTTTGGCCCGATCGCAACACCCTGATCAATCGTGATGGCATTTGGATCGCAGCCCAGGCGCTTGGCGGCGCCCTCGCGGATAAGCGTCCGGAATTTGCCGGCGGCGTCCATAATGGCGTTGCCGCCCATGACGATGGAGCGCGAGGAGAACGAGCCGTAGCCCTGGGCGACGTAATCGGTCGAGCCGTGCAGCACCTGATTGATGCGGGTCATCGGCAGTTCAAGCGCGTCCGCGGCGATTTGCGCAAACACCGTTTCGACGCCCTGGCCGACCGAAGATGATCCGACATACAGCGAGATCGAGCCGTCAGCCTCGACAACGAGCCGAACGTTCTCGCGTGGCCCGGTACCGCCGCCCTCGAGGTAGCAGCCGACCGCGATACCGCGATACCGCCCGTCGATGAGCTTGCCGTTCTCTTTCGCGCGCTCGGCCCATTTGAATTCGGCGAGGCAGCGATCGAGCGTCTTCTGGTAATCGCCGCTGTCGCACTCGCTCTCGATGTCGAGCTCCAGCACGGTCGGCAGCGGATAAGGCATTTCCTGTTCGCGGATCAGATTGCGCCGCCGAAACTCAAGGCGATCGATGCCGAGGTCGGCCGCAGCCATGTCGAAGATGCGTTCGCGGCAGAAATCGGATTCGAAGCGACCCGGTCCGCGATAAGTGCCGACAGGAGTCTTGTTGGTGACCACGAGCGTGACGTCGACCCGAACGCCGGGAATACGGTACGGACCGGACATCACTTGCGAAATATTGCGCGCCGCCGTCGCACCGTTGGTGCGCACGTAAGCGCCGATATCGGTGAAGGCGCGGCAACGCAGCCCGCGCACCGTGCCGTCACGATCACAGGCAATTTCCAGATCGCATTCCATGTCGCGCGCATGATTGAGCGACGTCAGGTTTTCGCGCCGGTCCTCCGTCCACTTGATCGGACGGCGCAATAGACGCGCGGCGAACGGGATCAAAAAATCCTCCGGATAAAATTCGCCGCGCGCACCAAAACCGCCGCCGACATCGTATTCGACCATGCGCACCGATTTTTCCGGAAGTCCCATCATCTCGGCAAGCGCGCGCCGATTCGTGAACGGTACCTTGCAGACGCCTCTCACCGTCATGCGCTCCTGAGCGGCGTCCCATTCGGCCAACAGCCCGCGCGGCTCCATGGGGACCGCGGCATGGCGTTGCACGCAAAAATGTTCGCGGCGCGTGTAGGGTGCGTTCGCAAACGCAGCGTCCGCGTCGCCACGCACGGCCGTGATGGTGTCGGGCAGATTGGTGCCGACGGTCTCGAACAGGATCACATCTTCCTTGCGCGCCTTGTCGCGATCGGCCACAGCCTGCATCGGCTCGATATCGACCGCGATGGCCTCCAGCGCATCCTCGGCCAAAGCCGGAGTGTCGGCGATGACGACAGCGAGCGGCTCGCCGACATAGCGCACCTTGCCATTGGCAATGACCGGCTGTTCGTAGCGGCGGATTTTCGGTGTCGGATCGTGGCGCAACGGAATGGTCGGCACCTTGCCGATATCCGACGCGGTAATGACCGCATGAACGCCGGGGCGCGCCAACGCCGCCGCGCTATCGATCGCGCGGATGCGGCCGTGCGCTACCGAGCTGCGCAGAAACGCAGCATGCAGCATTTGCTCGCTGTGCAGATCGTCGACGTATTGCCCGCGGCCGGTAAGGAAGCGCAAATCCTCCAGCCGCTCGATCGGGCTGCCGACGAACAAATTGCTGGCGCGCTGGGTGGCGGTGCTCATATGACGATGCTCGTTTCCAGATTCAGGAGGGCGCGCGCGACGCTGAGCGCGGCGAGCGCCGATGTTTTGGGATTAGTCCGCGACGGCTTACCCTGCAACTGAATGGCGAAGCGGCCGGCGGCGCCTTCGGCTTCAATCTCGTGGACGTTGCCGGGCGCCTCGGGGTCGGCGACCAATTCCACCTCGGTCGCGTCGAAGCCGAGCCCCGCAAGCGCAACGGCGGCCGCCACATTGGCGTTTTGCGGATAAAGCAGCGCCGCTTCGCCCGCCGTGCCCCGATAGAGCACAGTGCGACTCTTCAAGCCGTCGAGGTCCGCAACCTTTTCCGCCGGTGAACCCCGCCACGCCGCCGGCGGCTTGCGCGAGCGATAGCGCACGGTACTCAATCCGCCGAGCCGCATCGCCGCAATGGCGTCAATGCCGCCGATGGCGCCCGCCGGCAAAAGAAGCCGACCGCCGCTTTGCGCCGCAGTCTTGAGAGCCTCAAGCAATTTTGGCTCGGCCAGCGCTCCGATCGAGATCACCAGCAAATCCATGCCGCGCCGCAAAACTTCAGCGCCGTATTCCTTGACAGCGCCCTGCCCGGCCACTTCGGCCACAACGCCAGGCCTGCGCGCGAGCAGATCGTCGAGAGTTTCGACAATATCGATGCCGGGCAGCGCCGCGCGCGCCTTCGCGACGCGGCCTGGCCGGCACAGCACGCCCGCAAATTTCACTCCACCATCCGCGGCGCGCAGCGCCGCAACGGCGTCCTGCGCGATGCCGCCGTAGCCAATCAGCCCGACCGAAGCCGTCACAGCCGCATGCCCGTGAACTTCCACTGCGATAGTTCTTCCATGGTGTAGCGCACACCTTCGCGGCCGAACCCCGATGAGCCCACGCCGCCAAACGGATAAGTGTCGAGCCGGAAGCGGCTGGCGTCGTTGATCCAGACCGAGCCGACATGCAGCTTGCGCGACACCTTGAATGCGGTATCGAGACTCTTGGTGAAGCAGGCGCCCTGCAGACCGAATTCGGAGGAGTTGGCGAGCGCCAGCGCGGCGTCCACGTCCGCGACTGGCTGGACGACGACGACCGGCCCAAACGCCTCCTCGGTCATCAACCGGGCGCTGGGCGGCGCCTCCGCAACGATTGCCGGACCGAGGATGGCGCCACGGCGCTCGGGCTTGAGCATGAGTTTGCCGCCCTTGGCGACCGCATCGCCGATCATCGCCTCGACGCGATCGGCGGCGGCGCTTGACACCATCGGACCAACATCGGTCGCGCCATCCTCCGGATCGCCGACCTTGAGTTTCTTCGCCGCGGCGACGAATTGCTCAAGAAAGCGCTCGTAGACTGCGCGCTCGACAATGACGCGCTGCGCCGAGATGCATTGCTGGCCACTCGCTTCGAATCCGGCGCCGGCAATCCGCGTCGCCGCATCCGCCAAGTCGGCGTCGGCACAGACGATGTTGGCGGCGTTTGAACCAAGCTCGCCGACGAATTTCTTTGCGCCGGCGGCGCGCGCAAGCTCATTACCGGCCGCCGTTGAGCCGGTGACGGTGACTGCAGCGACGAGCGGATGGGCGACAAGCAGCTTCGCCGTGTCGCGCCCGCCGGGCACAACGTTGAATAAGCCATCAGGCAGTCCTGCGCTCTTCATCGCCTGCGCCATCAGAAGCGCGACTTCGGTGCCGGGCGGCGACGGTTTCACCACCACTGCATTTCCGACAGCGAGCGCCGGTGCGACTTTCTGAATGAGGAGATTCACCGGTCCATTGAAGGGTGTGATCGCGGCCACTACCCCATAGGGAATGCGCACAGTGAAACCGAAACGGCCCGCGCCGGTTGCCGCCACGTCGAGAGGCAACACCTCGCCATTCAGGTGCGGCAACTGCGCAACGCACGCGCGGATGAAAGCGCCGGCGCGCTTGGCCTCGAAGGTTGCGGCGCGGCGCGGCTTGCCGATGACGCGGATGAGCGAGCGCACCAATTCTGTTTCGATCTTGTCCATCGCGTCGGCCGCAGCCGCGAGCCAGGCGATGCGCTGGGCCGTGGTGGCATCCTGGTACGCAAGGTAGGCTTGATGTGCGTGCTTGACCGCCGCGTCGACGATGCCGGCGTCAGACTCGATCATGTGCGAGGCAACGGTTTCGTCGATCGGCGAAACCAGGGGTGAAAACGCCGCGCCGCCGGCGGCCGCGGTGCCACCGATCCAAGGCAAAAGGCGTGGAATCTCATTCATGACAGGCCTCCACTACGGAACTTAAGCGCGTGACGCTGCAATCAAAGCAAACAGCCTGGCCGGCGTCACCGGATATTCGCCGATCGTCACCCCGAGTGGCGACAATGCGTGCTCGACGGCGGCGATAATCGCCCCCGCTGCGGGAACGCAGCCGGATTCGCCAACGCCTTTGACGCCGAGCGGATTGAGCGGCGACGGTGACTGCAGAAAGTGCAGTTCTATATTCGGAATTTCGGTAGCGCTCGGCAGCAGATAATCGGCGAATGTCGTGGTCAACGGCTGCGCGTCTTCGCCATAGCCCATCCACTCGTACAATGAATTGCCGATGGCGTGGGCGGTGCCGCCGATAAGTTGGCCCTCGACGATCATCGGGTTGATCAGCTTGCCGGAGTCGTTGACCACCACGTAACGTAGGATGCGCACCCGGGCAGTTTCGATATCGACCTCGACTTCGACCGTATGACAGCCCATGCCATAGGTCAGCGCATCGGGCAAAAAACTCTTCAGGCTTTCCAGCCCCGGCTCGAACTTTCCGGGCATCGAATAGCCGGGGACGCCGGAAACCGCCTCAGCCACTTCGCGTAATGACAGTCCGCTGCCAGGCGCGCCGACCACTTCGACGCGGCCATCGCGCAATTCAAGGTCTTCAACGCCGGTCTCCAGCAGATGCGCGGCCACCTGGAGCACCTTTTCGCGGACTGCGACAGCCGCGAGATGCACCGACGAACCGGCCGTCACCGTCTGCCGGCTGGCGAAGCCGCCCTGCCCGTAAGGAATGACCGCGGTGTCGCCCGCAACGACGGTGACATTATCGGCACCTACGGCGAATTGTTCGGCACAGATTTGCGCCAGGGCCGTGCGAATGCCTTGCCCCATCGGCATGGCGCCTGTGTAAACCGAGATGCGCCCGGACCGCCCGACGCGGACGATTCCGGATTCGAATGGTCCGCGTCCGGTGCCCTTTACGCCGCAGCCCAGGCCGATGCCGAGGTAACGGCCTTGCTCGCGCGCGCGGCGTTGGCGCTCGGCAAAACCGGCATAATCGATCGCCTTGGTCGCCATCTCGACGCAGCGTGGAAAATCACCGCTGTCGTAGGCCACCGGCGACCCGGAGCGTGTCTTCAGCGGCGTGACGTAGGGCATCTTCTCCGCGGGCACAATATTGCGCCGCCGTACCTCGACGCGATCGAGCTTGAGTTCCCGCGCGATGGCATCGAGCAGCCGTTCCATCGCGAATGCGGCTTCGGGATAACCCGCGCCACGCACCGGCATGGTGGCGACCTTGTTGGTTTCGACGACCCTGACCCGCAAGTCATAGGCCGGCACGATGTACGGCCCGGGCACCCCGGTTGAGGTGTTATAGGGCAGATTGAGCCCCTGCGGCGTATAGGCGCCCTGATCATGGATCAGTTCGCCGCGAATGCCGAGCACCTTGCCTTCGCCGTCGAACGCTACTTCGAGATCCCAATATTGGTCGCGCTCCTGCACGGCCGCACAAAAATGCTCGCGGCGGTCTTCGACCCATTTGATCGGACGACGGAGCCGCAACGATGCGCCGGCAACGACGACTTCTTCGGGGTAGAGCACGAACTTGGCGCCAAACCCGCCGCCGACATCCGGTGCCACGACGCGGAGGCGGTTTTCGTCGAGCCGCAACAGCCGCATCAAAAAGGCCCGCACCTCGTGAGCGAGCTGGGTCGAGGACCACAGGGTCAGCCGGTCCTCGTTGGCGTCGTAAACAGCGACTGCGCCGCGGCCTTCCATCGAGTGCGCGCCGCCGCGGTGCTGCTTGAGGTTCACCCGAGCGCGATGCGGCGCGCGGGCAAAGGCGCCTGCGGCATCGCCATAAGCCTGGCGAAGTTCGATGAGCTGATTGCTCGATTTGCCGCGATGGGCGAGCGGTGCGCCCGGACGCAGCGCCGCGCGGCAATCGGAGATGGCGGGCAGAACCTCGTAGTCGACATCGACCAGGGCGGCCGCGTCCTCGGCAATGGCCCGCGTCCGCGCAATAACCACGGCGATCGCTTCACCGACAAACGCGACCTCATCCTTCGCCAGGACGAATGGCGCGACATCAGGCGGCAGTTGATCGGTCCGAAATTGCAACGGTAGGCGCTCGGCCGTCAGCAGCGGTGCAAGGTCGGCATGTGTGAGCACCGCGTGCACGCCCGGCAGCCGCATCGCCACGTCGGTATTGATGCCTCGAATGCCAGCGTGCGCATGCGGGCTGCGCACAAACGCCGCCTCCAGCATGCCCGCAAATTTGAGATCGTCGACGAAACGGCCGTCGCCGCGCAGCAGCGGCCCGTCTTCGAGCCGCAGCACTCTGTGTCCGATCGTATGGGTATCAGTCACGCAGGAAACCACCTTGCAATGAATAACGAGGGAAGCCGCCGATGTTCATGACTGCAGCCATTCTTCGAAGCGCCGCTGGACGGCTTTGAGGTTATTCGCCCACCAATCGAAATTGACGATGTGCGAGACCTTTTCGTTTGCCGGATAGGACGGCATGAGCTTGGCAATCTTGTCGTCGAGCAGCGCAATAGCCTTAGGATTCTGCGGCGCATAGTAGAGCAGCCGTGCGAACACCGCCTGATATTCGGCGCGTCCGACAAAGTCGAGAAATTTCATTCCGCCAATCGGATTTGGACAGCCCGCCGGTACGAACCAGCCTTCCCCGTGGCCCGAAGAAATCGCTCCGTTCCAAACCAACGCAAACTGCGCCTTGTGATCGAGAATGGATTGCGTGGCGCGGCCATTGGTCATGTGAATAAGGTCGACCTCATCCTGCTCCATCAGCTGCTGTGACTGCGAGTTGTCGCTCCACCACGTTTTGACATGCGGCTTGATGCGATCGAGGCTGCGAAACGCGCGATCGACGTCGAGCGGGTAGAACTCGGCTTCGCTGACGCCGTCGGCCTTCGCCGCCGCCTCGATCGTCCACAACGCGTCGCGCCGCAGGGCACGACGGCCGGGAAATTTCTCAACGTTCCAGAAATCGGCCCAGGAGTTCGGGTGGTCGGCGCCGGGCCATTTCCTGGTGCTGTAGGTGACATTCATCGATTGCGATTCGCCGCCAACCACATTGGGCCGCCGCAGCTGCACATCCGAGAGCGCCGATTTGTCGATCAGGCTCCAGTCCAGCGGCGTGAGCATGCCGGATCGCTGCGCGATGATGACCTCGACGCCTGAAGTCGTCACCGCGTCAATCTGCTGCGCGTGCGCCTGGTGCATCGCGACCAATTTGCCGAAATTGTACGGCTCCTGATAACGCACCGGGATGCCGGTCTTCTTGGTGAACGGGTCGCCGAAGGCCGCCATGATGGCCTTCTTCCAGGCGCCCCCGTAGGTGAAATAAGTCATCGGCTTGGTATCGGCCGAAGCGGAAAGCGCGCCGAAAAGCGACAGCAGTGTGGATCCTGCCGCCGCTTTGCCGAGCGCGCCGAGAAACTCGCGGCGATTCTGGCCGCGAGTCTGCAGCAAAACCTCCCGCAAGCGCGAACACGCCTCGTCCACGTCACCGTGTGGCCAGTTGCTCATGGATGCGCTCCCTTAAGCTCTGCACTGCTTCCTGTCGTTACGCCTTTGGCGGCATCTTGGACCGGCTGCGGCCGAACCTCCAGTCATCCGGCCGGCTTGCCCGGCCGCGGCTTGGAGCGCGGCCCCATCGGTTCGGGCTGGAATGGACCATCACGCATTTCGAGATAGGCCTTCAGTCCCTTGGAACGCTGGGCCTCGAACAGGCGTTCGCGATCCTCATTGTGCGAGGAATGAACCAGAGCGCTCAGCGCTCCCTCAACAAGCAGCGCGGAATGCACGCCCGAAGCCTGCATGCCGAGCATCGCGATCGCTTTATTGATGCGGATCGATGGCTCCGGCACCAGCGCAATGCGCTTTGCCAGCGCGCGCGCGCGCGGCATCAATTCGTCGTGCGGAACCACCTCGTTGACCATGCCGATACGCAGCGCTTCGTGCGCATCAAAGTGGTCGCCGGTCAGCGCCCAGCGATTGGCGGCCTTCCAGCCGCACAGGTGGGTGAACAGATAGGAGGAGTTCGAAACGTGACGAACCTCCGGCTGGGCGAACACTGCCTTGTCGGACGCGATCGTGATGTCGGCGGCGAGCTGGTACCAGAATCCGCCGCCCATGGCCCAACCGTTCACCGCCGCGATCACCGGCTTGCCGAGCCGCCACATGTGCTCCCATTGAGCGACATGTTTGCCGTCGTGCCGCTGCCAGTATTCGATGAACTCGGCGTGCGACTTTCCCTTTGGATCCGAGTGCCGCACTCCGGAAGCCGGAGCCGACGTCTGATCGTAGCCGGCGCAGAACGCCGCGCCGGCCCCGGTGAGGATGATGGCGCGGACATTGCGATCCGCATCGGCCTCGTCGAGCGCCTGAAAAATCTCCGCCTCAAGGCTGCGCGACAGCGCATTCATGCGATCCGGACGATTAAGTGTAATGGTCGCGATCTTCTCGTCGACGCTATAAAGCAACTCTTGGTAGCTCATCCCTGACCCTTTCTTTCTTTGTTTGTCCGAACTTTTAGGATGCAGCACGATCGGCAACGTGCCGCGCGTCCTGCTGCAGTGGCTCAACCGCAATATCGACGGCAACGACGCCCTCGCCGCGCGGCTTGACGATGACAGGATTGAGATCGATGGCGCGGAAACGCCCGGCGTGCGCCAGCGCGAATTGTCCGAGCCGTACCAGGAGATCGGCAAGCGCATCGACGTCGCCCTCCTGGCGGCCACGTGCCCCCATCAGCAGTCTGGCGCCCTTGACCGCATGGATCATCGCCAGCGCGTCGTCACGGGACAGTGGCGCCATCTCGGTGCGTACGTCATTGAAGATTTCGACGAAGACGCCGCCGAGCCCGAAACAGACCGCCGGACCAAACAGCGGGTCGTCGATCGCCCCGGCGTAAACTTCGGCAATGCCGCCGACCATCGGCTGCACCAATACGGTCACGGCCGACTTGAATCCCGCCTTGCGCGCATTGCCGATGACCGCCCGGTAGGCCTCGGCGATCTCTGCGGCGCCGCAGTTAAGGCGAACACAACCCACGTCGCTCTTGTGCAAGAGCCCCGGTACTTCGGCTTTCAGCGCGACAGGCCCATCAAAGCGGCGTTGCAACGCGACGGCTTCCTCCTCGGAGTTGGCGAGTGCCGCGTCAATAATCGGGATATCATCTGCAAGCATCGCCTGCCTGATCGACATGAATCCGGCGCTTGCAAAATCCAGTTTCGTCTTCGCTTGAACCGGGCGTCCCGCAGGCGGCGCGACGCGCGCCCAATAGGCCCGCCGAATTGGCAAATAGCGCAGCGCCCGCATGGCGTTGGTGGTGCCGAGCAAAATCGGCACGTGGGCGCCGTGCAGCGTGGCGATCAGCTCGGAGTCCAGCGGACCGCCCAACGGCGTGTATTGAAAGGCAGCGAAAGTGCGGCCCGAACTGCGAGCCGCATCCGCGATATGGGACGCCAGGCGCCGCATGCTTTCGTTGCCGCCGGCGCGCACGCTGAC
>DASZWK010000117.1:0-5044 GCA_035546235.1 Xanthobacteraceae bacterium
CGAGGGCGGGCGGATCGATCTCTACCTGCAACCGATCGTCATGCTGCCGCAGCGCAAGGTGCGCTTCTACGAGGCGATGTCGCGGCTCAAGGCCGACAACGGCGACATGGTGGCCGCCGCCGATTTTCTCAAATACGCCGAGGCCGGCGCGCTGATGCCGAAGCTCGACCACCTCACGGTGCTGCGCTGTGTGCAGGTGGTGCGGCGGCTCCTTCTGAAAAACCGTGAGATCGGCCTGTTCTGCAACGTGTCCGGCCTGACGCTGACGGACGCGAGCTTTTCGAGCCTGCTCGAGCTGGTCGAGGCCAACCGCGCCATCGCCACCTCGCTGGTCCTCGAATTTACGCAGAGTGCAGTGCGCGCCATGGGGCCGATCGAGCACGAGAGCCTCGCTGCGCTCGCCGAGCGCGGCTTCCGCTTCTCGATGGACAACCTGACCGATCTTCGGGTCGAGCCGCGCGAGCTCACCGATCGCGGCTTCCGCTTCGTCAAGGCGTCGGCCAACTTGTTGCTCAACCGCGCCGGCGCCGCCTCGACCGATATTCACCCGGCCGACTTCTCCGATCTGCTCGGCCGCTACGGCATCGACCTGATTGCCGAGCGGATCGAGAGCGAGAACGTCGTCGTCGATCTGCTCGACTACGATGTGCGTTTCGGTCAGGGCTTTTTGTTTGCACCGCCGCGCCCGGTTCGCGCCGAAGCGCTGCAGTCGACAAACGGCGAAGCGCCCAAGGATTATGCCAGGGAGCAGGGCAAGCCCGGCCTCGGCGAGGCGGGCAGGAGCACGCTCGGGCCCGCCCCGGCCACGCCGCAGGTTGCCGCTCCCGTCGCCGCATCGCGCGGCTCGCTGGCGCAACTCATCCGCGCCGGCGCCAGCCGCAGTTGACCGGCACATCACCGAAGCGACCAGGCGCGCTTGCTCCTAAAATTTCGGCCGCGCACGCGTTCTTTTCAAATCCATGCGATGATCGCGTCACAGCGGCATGACTCGAAATGCCGACCGCGAATGTCGGTCAGGATCTCGCCCGACGCCCAGCGATTGGACGGTCTTTACTCAATTCCTCAGCCATTTGGCCGGGAGGCTCGCGACCTGCCGGAGCAAACATGTTGAGCGTGAACCAGGAACGGAACGCGCGCAGATCGTCGCGCGAACCGTCGATCCGCAATCGACCGTCACGAATTGCGCGATCGATCGGAACATGACCGAGCCATACCTGCGTGAGCGCGCGCAGACCGGCTTCAATGAAAAGCGAGACTTCAAAGCCGGGATTGCGATAGCACAGGTCGACAACGCCCCCTTCGAAGACGAGCCAATAACGCCGCCGGCTGATGGGAACGCCGGAAAGTCGAAATTCGACAACGTACCGGCTTTCGCGCGGCGGAGATTTGGCAAGAACGTTCCGGCGGATGTCCCACATCAAAAGGTCGGAATCCAGGTTGGCGGTGTCAACGAGATCGTGCCGGAGCCAGCGCTGCGCCCAAAGGCCCATTTTCTCGACGACTGGAAATAGCTCCCGGCCGGCCGCGGTCAGGTGGTACTCGAGCGCGCCGCCTGTGCCGCGGCGGCGCTCGACGATGCCCGCGAACTGCAGTTCTTTGAGACGACGCGACAGCAGCGCCGACGACATGCGCGGTACGCCGCGTTGCAGGTCATTGAAGCGAACGCTGCCGCACAGCAACTCGCGAACGACGAGCGGCGTCCATCGCTCTGCCAGGACTTCGGCCGCAAGGGCGACCGGACAGAACTGGCCATATCCTCTCTTCTCGACCACGCGCGATCCTCCCATGCACAGCAAGACCGCTTCACATATTAAAGTTGCCGGAACGGGCGGCGACGTTCAGCCTTGCGGCAAATGCTCGCAATCAAGGATGCGGCCATGACCCGATTTCTCGACCTGCAGGCGCTCGTCCAAATCATCGGCCCGCGCTTTGCGGAAGGCGCGGCAGAGCGCGATCAGAGCGATGCGTTTGTTGCCGAGCACTACGACGTTCTCAAACAGCACCGGGTTTTTTCGGCGCTCGTCCCCGCCGACCTCGGCGGCGGCGGAGTGCGTCACAGCACGATGTGCGAGTTTCTGCGCCGGCTTGCCCATTATTGCCCCTCCACCGCGCTGGCGCTGTCGATGCATCAGCATCTCGTCGCCGCGGCCGTCTACCATCACCGCAACGGCAGGCCGGGAAAGAAGATGTTGGAGCGGGTCGCCGCCGACGAGACGGTTTTGATTTCCACCGGCGCCAACGACTGGATGGAATCGAACGGCACGGTCGAGCGCGCCGACGGCGGCTTCCGGATCAGCGCCAGGAAGCCGTTCGGCAGCGGTTCGCCCAAGGGAGGCGTCCTGGTGACTTCGGCGCCGTATAACGATCCCGAGCAGGGCTGGCAGGTTCTGCACTTCGCCGTTCCATTCACCGCTCCCGGTCTATCGCTGGCGAACGACTGGCGCAGCCTCGGCATGCGTGCAACCGGTTCGCACACGATCATCCTCGACAACGTTCTCGTGCCGGACGACGCAATCGCGTTGCGGCGGCCGCGCGGCCGTTTCCATCCGGCATGGAACGTGATCCTCACCGTGGCGCTGCCGCTGATCATGTCGCCCTATGTGGGCGTGGCGGAGGCCGGAGCGGCAATCGCGCGGCAGCAGGCCGGCAAGCGCCAGGCCGACCCGGCGGTGCCTTATCTGCTGGGCGAACTGACGAACGCGCTGACAACCGCGCAGCTCGCCCTCGACGACATGATTCGCCTCGCCAACGACCTCGATTTTGCGATGACGCTCGATGTCGCCAATGCCGCGCTGGTGCGCAAGACGATCGTCGCCGAGCACGTGCTCGCCACAGTCGAGAAAGCATTGGAGACGGCCGGAGGCGCGGGGTTCTATCGCAACATCGGACTGGAGCGGCTGTTGCGCGACGCCCACGGCGCGCAATTCCATCCGCTGTCCGGCAAGCGCCAGCACCGTTTCACCGGCCGCATTGCACTGGGCCTCGATCCGATCGCGGACGCCGCCTGACGGCGCTTGTTGAACAACCCACGGCAAGGCGCTGAAGGTGAACAACAATAGAAACAGCAAGGAGAGTATGTCCTGACGAATAACTCGATCGCGCAGACGACACGGCATCTCGTCGCCGGTTGTTCACTGACGTTACTCATTGTCACAGGCGGCGCCGCTCTTGCTCATCGCGGCGGGCCCAGTGGTAGCGACCACGTCGGCAACGGCGGCGATCATTCTGGCAGCGCCGGGCACGGCCGCTGCATCGACTGCGGCGGCAGCAAGTGGACCAGCGGCGGGAGCAGGAGCCATGGTGGCGAATACCACCATCACCACCATCACCACCATCATCCCACGATGACGAGCGACGGGCCGCCGCTGCACGGCCCGGGCTCGAGCCATAACCCGATCGTTTACCATCCTGTCCACGGGCCGGGCTCCAGCCACAACCCGATCGTTGTCAGCAAACCGGGAAACGGCATGGCCCCCGGAACGGTCGTTCGCGATCATCGCAATGGCAAGAACTGCTGGTACGTCGTCGGCGCCGGCGGCGTCATATCAGACTCAACCTGTCCTCACGGCGGTCATCGCTGAACGGCGCGCCGCTAACTCGCTTCGCGACGCAGCCGTTGCGATGGCTGCTCGCGCCACCAGGAAGGCTCAAATGCACAAGAAATCCGCTGCTGTCGTCGTTCCCGCACTGTTCGTGGCTGCGATACTCGTGTCCACCAGCGCTTCTGCCTACCATAAAGTCAGCATTGGCGGCACAGTGAGCCGCGGCCAGCTCTTAAAGGACTGCGATGCGGTCGGCGGGTTGTGCGGCAACTGTAAAGGCACAACAGGCGCATATTCCTGTACAAACACAAACAACCCGGGAGGGGAGACTAGCGTCAACTGCACTTCAGGCGGCAAGTGTACTGGATATGTACCGCGCAAAAGCAGTCCATCGCATACAATCGGCGGAATTCTGCATTCGCCTGTCGGTATCAAGTCATCAGGTAGCGAAACTCCGCCGCGAAGTCGGCACCGTCCGGTGAGCATCAGCGCGTTCAAGCCGCCCTCACGAATGAAGACCACGGGCGGCAACAACACGACCGTTACGATCGGCCACGTGGAACATCATTCCGGCGGCCATAGGTAGGCCAACGTCGGTCGTCTACTCCGCCTTGACGTCCGCGAACTTGACCACCTTGGCCCATTTGTCGATCTCGCCGGCAATGAATTGGCGAAATTCGGCGGGCGTCATCGATTTCGGCACGACGCCGATGGCCAAGAGCTTCGCCTTGACGCCGGGGTCGGCAAGGGCGGCATTCATCTGCTGATTGAGCTTGTCGACGATCGCGGCGGGCGTGGCGGCTGGCGCGGAGATTCCGTACCATCCGCTCGCCTCGTAGCCCGGCACGAATTCCGCGAGCGTCGGCGCGTCCGGCAGGGCTTCGGAACGCGTCATCGACGTGACCGCGAGCGCCCGCAGCTTGCCGGCGCGCACATAGCCGATGACCTGTGGCAACGGGCTGAAATAGAGTTGCACCTGCCCGGCGATGAGGTCGGGAACCAGATTGCCGCGATAGGGCACGTGGACGAGCTTGATGCCGGTCAACATCATGAGCATTTCGCCGGCGACGTGCGGCGACGTGCCCACGCCCTGCGAGGCCATGTTGATCTTGCCGGGATTGGCTTTGGCATAGGCGATGAATTCGGGGATGGTCTTCGCCGGGAATGACGTCGGCACCACCATGACGAAAGGCGTGGCGCCGATGAAGCCGACCGGCGTCAGGTCCTTGGTGAAGTTGAAATTGAGATTCTTGTAGAACGTGGCGTTGATGGCGTTGGTCGAGACGGTGACCAGCAGCGTGTAGCCGTCCGGCGCCGCCTTGGCGGCCATTTCGGTCGCGATATTGCTCGAAGCGCCCGGCCGGTTGTCGACGATGAATTGCTGGCCGAGGTGCTCGGAGAACCACTGGCTCATCAACCGCCCGGTGATGTCGGGCCCGATGCCCGCCGGGAAGCCGACGATGACGCGCACCGTGCGCGTCGGATAGTCGAGCGCCCACGCC
>DASZWK010000118.1:0-26289 GCA_035546235.1 Xanthobacteraceae bacterium
CGCCGCCGGATGGCGTTGAAATAGCGATTGATCAGGATGGCAAGGTCGTAGGCGGTGTCGCCGAGGAGCGCGAGCCAGCGCGCGTGCTTGACCACCATGTCGAACACGTCGCCGTGCACGACCAGATAGCGTCGGCCATCGGCGGTTTCGTGGATCGCGGTTTCCGTGACCTCGATACCGCCAAAGTGGGTGCCGTAATAGTCGCGCAGGAACTCGTCGTGATTGCCCGGTACGTAGACGATACGCGCGCCCTTGCGCGCCTTGCGCAGAAGCTTCTGTACGACGTCGTTGTGATGCTGGGGCCAGTACCAGCCGGACTTCAGTTGCCAGCCGTCGACGATGTCGCCGACGAGGTAGATCGTGTCGGCGTCGTGGTAACGGAGGAAGTCGAGCAGGCGATCCGCCTGGCAGCCGCGCGCGCCGAGATGAACGTCGGAAATAAAGAGCGTACGGAAGGAAATTGGACCGCGCTCAGAGGTCACGAATCATCGTCTCGCGTCTGTCTGATCTGGCTTTCTGGTATGAGTTTTCCATTGCAGCACGATGACATCGACGCCGAGCGGAGTTTATCAGATCGTTAACGGCGGAACTCGATCTGACTGAGACCTGAGTCACCTTAGTGTCACGCCGCCGGGTTAAATGCCACGGCGATGACAGCGTCGATTCTCGCCGCCGCGGTTTTCACCCTCGGGGTCACCGCGTTCCACCTTGCAACCATCATCGTGGCGATTGGCCGGTTCCGGCAGCCGCCACGCCTTGCGACGCCATCGAGCGAACTCCCTCCGGTCAGCCTGGTGCGCCCCCTATGCGGAATAGACAACTATGCCGTCGATACGTTGGCTTCGACATTCGCCCTCGATTATCCGCGTTACGAAATCCTATTCTGCGTCGCTTCCGCAAAAGATCCCGTCGTTCCGCTCGTCGAGCAGTTGATCGCTGAGCACGCCGGAGTGCGCGCAAGGCTGCTGATCGGAGACGAACGCATCAGCAGCAATCCGAAGCTGAACAATGTGCTCAAGGGTTGGGCCACGGCGGCGTACGACTGGATTATCCTCGCCGACAGCAACGTGCTGATGCCGTCCGATTATATTGAACGGCTGTTAGCCAATTGGCGTGACGACACAGGCTTGGTGGCTTCGCCGCCGGTCGGTTGCCGGCCCGACGGATTTTGGGCCGAGCTCGAATGCGCGTTCCTCAACACCTATCAGGCGCGATGGCAGTACGCCGCCGATGCGGTTGGGTTCGGATTTGCCCAGGGCAAGACCATGTTGTGGCGGCGAGCCGATCTCGATCGCGCCGGGGGCGTTGCGGCCCTCGCTCGGGAAGTCGCAGAAGATGCGGCGGCCACCAAAATCGTTCGCGGCGCCGGCCTCAAAGTGCGGCTCGTCGACCGTCCGTTCGTGCAGCCGCTGGGGCGGCGTTCGGCGGCCGAGGTCTGGAACCGGCAACTGCGCTGGGCGCGGCTGCGCCGCGCGAGCTTTCTTATTTATTTTCTCCCGGAGATTTTTTCCGGCGGCGTGCTGCCGACGATCGCGGTTGCCCTCATCGCGCACGCACTGGGCGCACCGGCGATGCTGAGCGCAACGCTGTTCGGCGCGCTCTGGTACGGCGGCGAGATGCTGCTTGCCACCGCGGCCGGATGGCCGGTCACCGCGCTGTCGCCGCTCTGCGCGCTGACGCGCGACCTGTTGCTGCCGGTGCTGTTCGTCAGCGCGCTCCACGGCAACGACTTCACCTGGCGCGGCAACGAAATGCAGGTCGAGCGCATGCGGCCGCGTCGCGCCGTGGCCGAGATGCGGCCTCGCCTTCAAGAGTTCGCGCAGGGTGGACGCCGTCGCCTGCGCACGCTGCGCGCCAAGGCATTGTCTGCGGCTAATCGCCTGACGTAACGTCGCGGGCCGCATCATCGGCGATCGCTTCAATGGTCGCGCGGTCCTTTGGAAAGTCCGCTGCGACCCAGGCGTCCCTGGCGGCACGCATCGCGGCGCCGAGCGCGGGGCCCGTTGGCACGCCGCGTCCGGTGAAGTCGGCGGATTTGAGCGGAAACGCTGGCGCGGTCCAGCGTTGCGGCAGGCTCAAAAGCTGCTGCCAAGTGTCGTCGGTCGCGCCGGTCTCGGCCTGCGCCCAGGCGTGCAGCACACGGTCGGCGAAAGATTGCGGACCAAGTTGATAGAGCAGGGCGCGCGTTGCCTGTTCGCTCAGCGACGGCGAGATCAGCCACCAGCCGTCGAGCGCGGCGAGTCGTTCGAATTCGGCGTTGGACAGCCGCAGGCGCTGTGACAGCCGCTCGGCGTCCTCGCGCACCATGACGCCGAGCGCGCCAAGCCGGCGCACCGGATCTGGCGCGCTGCCAACAGCCGTTTCGATCGCGGCGAGCTTCGCAAAGTTCGCGACATACGGCACGCCGCCGAGCACTGGACCCAGCAGGCCGCTTTCGGCCATGACAGTGAGTGTCGGCGCGGCTCGCGGCGCGACAAACAGCTTGAGCAATTCCATGCGCAAGCGCTCGCGCGATAAAGTGTCGAGACCATCGCGGGCGACGATGCAGGCGTGCAGGCCGGCGCCATCCGGTGCGCCTTCGGCAAAATAGGCGTGAAAGCGGAAAAAGCGCAGGATACGCAGATAGTCTTCGGCGATCCGTTGCTGCGGTTCGCCGATAAAGCGCACGCGGTGGGCCGCAATGTCATCGAGCCCACCGACATAGTCGAAGATTTTTCCGTGGGGCGATGCCGACAGGGCGTTGATGGTAAAGTCGCGCCGCTCCGCGTCCGCGCGCCAATCGCGGCCGAATTTCACCCGTGCCTTGCGGCCGAACGTCTCTACGTCCTGGCGCAGCGTCGTGACTTCGAACGGGTGCGAGTTGATCACGACGGTGACGGTGCCGTGCTCAATACCGGTTGGTACTGCCTTCCAGCCAGCCGCCTCGACGCGGCGGAGGACTTCATCAGGCGCTGCCGTGGTCGCAACGTCGATCTCGGCGACCGGCATATGCAGCAGTGTGTTGCGCACCGCGCCGCCGACGACACGCGCCTCTTCGCCATCCTTGTTGAGCAGCGTCAGCAATCCGGTAATTTCATTCTGCTTGAGCCAGGCGGCGTCGGCGAGGTTCGCAGGCTTTGTCACCGCGTCGTCCCCGGTACGAATTTGCCGTTCTCGACGTGCGCCGGCACGTAGGTAGAGCCGGGCGGCGCACCGGAAAACTGCGCCAGGATCAAGAAACTCCCGAACATCAGCAGCAGCGAGATGACGAGCAGCGTGGCGAGCCGCGACAGCTGCCACGCTTTTGGCTGCAGCACGCCCGCGTTCGTGATCGCAAGAAATAGCCCGTAGAGCACGAACGGGGTGAGAAACAGCCCGATTTCCGTGAGGATCGGCCTGATCATGGACCGTAAATCCGCTCGTAGAGATTGCGCAAAATGCCGGCGGTGATGCCCCAGATGTAATGCTCGCCGAACGGCATCGCGTAGTACTCGCGCGCAATGCCTTTCCAGTCGCGGGTCTTGCGCTCGTGGTTCGTGGGATTCATCAGAAAGTCGAGCGGCACTTCGAAGGCCTCGGTGACCTCGCTTGGATTGAGTGTCAGTGCAAAGTCCGGCTTGACGCGGGCCACCGTCGGCAGGATGCGAAAACCCGAAAAGGTCAGGTACAGATCGAGATAGCCGATCGGCTCGACCAGCATCGGCGACAGGCCGACTTCTTCCTTGGCTTCGCGCAGTGCGGCGGCAACGGGGCTTTCATCGCCGGGATCGATCTTGCCGCCCGGGAACGCCACTTGGGCGGCGTGGCTCGACAAGTCCGGGGTGCGATGAGTGAGCAGCACCGTGGGCGTAGCACGGTCGACGACCGGAACGAGGACCGATGCCGGTTTGGTGGCGCGTACACCGGCGCGTTCCCATAGCGCCGGATCGAGATCGAGGTCGCCGCGGCGTACGCCCGGCGCGTCCGGATCGGCCAGCGCCGGCGGCACGTCGAGAGCAAGCCGTGTCCGTGCGCGCGCAAAGAAATCGTGCCCCTGCTGTTGCTGCGCTACTGCGCCAAAATCGTTCACGCGAAGTCTCTCACCTGTTCGGCGCCCGCCATTGCAAAAAAGCTGCCCATCGATACCACGCCGAACATTAGTCTGCCCGCAACATCTCGTTCTTCGCCAAGCTCGACGAGATCGAAGAAGAGCGCACGGGTCACCTTTGCCCATAAATCGCGACGCACGTGAAGGTACGGCTTCAGCCCACCGGTGCCGGATTCAGGCTCGAAGCGCAACGGATGCTCCGGCCCACAGGCTACCCAGTCGTCGACGTTGGTGCGAAAATGCAAGACGCGTCCGTTTACGCCTTGCTCGGCCTTCATCTCGACGGCAAGGAACGGCGCATCTTCGACCTGGAGGCCGCATTTCTCGACCGGCGTGACCAGGAAATACTTGTCGCCCTCGCGCTTGAGCACGGACGCGAACAGCTTGACGAGAGCAGGGCGGCCGATCGGAGTTTTGAGGTAGAACCAAGTCCCGTCGGCGGCGATGCGCATGTCCAGGTCGCCGCAAAACGGCGGATTCCAGCGCTCGACCGGGGGTGGGCCCTTGGCGGCAATGCGCGATACCGCACCCGTGATCGAATCAAGCTCTGCTTGCCCTGTCTTCGCCATGGTTAGCCTTGAACCTATCGCCCGAATGTTGAGTCCCAGAGCCTGTCAAATCGGGGCACTCGCGCGATCGTGATGACGCCGTGATAACCGCGCAACCCCGCTAACTCACGTTGCGATTTCTGTGGATGAAAAATTAGGCGTTCGGTCTGCTCTCTATGCAGCTGGCGCATATATTGCCTTGCCTCATTGCCGTGCAATCGTGTTTGCCGCGGATTTGACGCGATTGAAGCGATTGTGGGCGGCTTGAAAATACGTCTTGGACACAAGGAGTTAGCTATGTCCGCTACAGGCGGCGAGGGGCTCGAGAAGCTGGAAGACATGATCGTGCGCACGGCCGAATCGACGGCCTCGCATGTCCAAGGCGCCAAGGCTGCCGTCGGCAAGGTGATATTCGGCCAGGACCAGGTGATCGAGCAGGCCCTGGTGACGATCCTGTCGGGCGGCCATGCGCTTCTCGTCGGCGTCCCCGGTCTTGCCAAGACCAAGCTCGTCGAGGCCATGGGCATCGTGCTCGGGCTCGACGCACGCCGCATTCAGTTCACCCCGGACCTTATGCCATCCGACATCCTCGGCACCGAGGTCCTGGAAGAAAGCCAGAGCGGCAAGCGCAGCTTCCGCTTCATCTCGGGGCCGGTCTTTGCCCAGTTGCTGATGGCGGACGAGATCAACCGCGCCAGCCCGCGCACGCAGTCCGCGCTGCTTCAGGCGATGCAGGAGCAACATGTCACGGTCGCCGGCGCACGCCACGACCTGCCCAAGCCTTTCCATGTGCTTGCCACGCAGAATCCGCTGGAACAGGAAGGCACCTATCCGTTGCCGGAAGCTCAGCTCGACCGTTTCCTGATGGAGATCGATGTCGACTTTCCTGACCGCGATGCCGAGCGAAGGATTTTGTTTGAAACCACGGGCTCCGAGGAAACCCGACCAAAAGCGGCGATGACTGCTGAGGACCTGGTGGCGGCGCAACGGCTGGTGCGGCGCTTGCCGGTCGGCGAATCTGTCATCGAGGCGATCCTCAATCTCGTGCGTTCGGCGCGGCCCGGACCGGGCAGTGCTGATACTAAGCTGATTGCCTGGGGCCCGAGCCCGCGGGCCAGTCAGGCGCTCATGCTCGCGGTGCGCGCCCGCGCGCTGCTCGACGGACGGCTCGCGCCATCGATCGACGACGTACTCGACCTCGCCGTGCCGGTGCTTAAACACCGCATGGCACTGACGTTCACGGCGCGCGCCGAGGGCGAGAGCATCGAGGCGGTAATCGGCCGTTTAAAGGCGCGGATCGGATAGGCGAATGGCCGTCGATCCGAAGCGCGATAGCCAGGACAGCGCGGCGGTTGGTCGGGCGGCCGGCGACAGCCGGACGCTCGCCGCCAGCATGCCGCGTATGATCCTTGAAGCGCGCCGCGTCGCCGCAACCGTGATTCACGGTCTCCACGGCCGGCGTCGCGCCGGGCCCGGGGAAAATTTCTGGCAATACCGCCGTTTCGTGTCCGGCGAGCCGGCCGCGCGCGTCGACTGGCGTCGCTCGGCGCGCGACGACCATCTTTATGTGCGCGAGCTGGAATGGGAGGCCGCGCACACCGTTTGGATCTGGCCCGATCGCTCGCCGTCAATGGCGTTTGCATCGCAGCTTGTCACCGAATCCAAGCTTTATCGCACGCTGGTCATTGCGCTTGCGCTCGCCGAGGTGCTGGTCGAAGGCGGCGAGCGCGTCGGCATCCCGGCTCTGACGCGCCCGACCGGCAGCCGCAACGTCGTCGAACTGCTGGCGCAGGCCATCATTCACGACCGCAGCGAGCGCGTTAGCCTGCCGCAGAGTTTTTCGCCGTCGCCGCTCGCCGAAGTCGTGCTGCTCTCCGATCTGTGGAGCGAGATTGGCGAGGTCCGTCGCACGGTAACGCAATTGTCCGGCAGCGGCGCTCGCGGCCATGTGGTCCAGATCGTGGATCCAGCCGAAGAGACATTCCCGTATTGGGGTCGAGTCGAATTCGTCGAACCGGAAGGCGGCGGACGTATTACTGCGGGCCGCGCCGAGACCTGGAAGGCCGATTACACGGCTCGCGTCAAACGCCATCGTGATGAGATTCGTGCCGAGACCGACCGGCTCGGCTGGAGCTTTACCATCCACCGCACCGATCGGCCGGCCAGCGAACTCTTGCTCGCGCTGCAAGCCCGGATAGGGGCCGCGACGGATGCCGATCCGCACGCCCACACGACGGCAGATGCAAGGGCGGCGTCATGATCGCCGGCCTGCCGCTTGGTTTTGCCGAACCGCTGGTGCTTTTCGGATTACTGACGCTGCCCGTGCTGTGGTGGCTGTTACGGATGATTCCGCCGCGTCCGCGCCGGATCGATTTTCCGCCGACGCGGCTGCTGCTCGAAATCGCACCGAAGGAGGAGACGCCGGCGCGCACGCCGTGGTGGCTCACGCTGATGCGCCTCACGCTTGCGGGCATCATCATCGTTGCCGCAGCCGGACCGCTGTGGCACCCCCCGCTCGCCGCGACGCAAACGCGTTCGCCGCTTGCCATCCTGATCGACGACGGCTGGGCCGCCGCTGCCACCTGGGACGCCCGTGTGCGCACCGCCGACGATGTCATTGCCCGTGCGGCCGATGATCGCCGCGCCGTCGCGCTCATTCCGCTGTCGGATGCAACGCGCGACATTTCACTTGAGCCCGCTGAATCCGCGCGCGTGCGGCTGCATCAGATGAAACCGGTGCCGCAAACCATCGCCCGCGGCGACGCGCTGCCCGCCATCGGACGCTTCCTTGCCGCGACACACGACGTCGAACTGGTGTGGCTGTCGGACGGCATCGATCTCGGCGCCGGCGGCAAATTCGTCAAGGATTTGGCACAGACACTCGGCCAGCGCTCGATTACAATTGTGTCCGGCGGGGTCCCGGCAGCGCGCGCGCTCGCCGCCGCCGACAACGCGGCCGGCGGCCTGACGGTGAAGGTCCTGCGGGCGACATCCGGGCTGCCGGACTCCGGTACGGTCCGGGCTCTCGATCTCAAAGGCCTGTCGCTCGGCGAAGTACCATTTGCCTTCAAGGCCGCCGATCTGGAAACCGATGCGCGGTTCAATCTTCCGGTCGAGATCCGCAACGACATCGCGCGTATCGAAATCGCCAACGAACGCTCGGCCGGCGCCGTGCAACTGCTCGATAAGCGCTCGCGGCGGCGCACTGTCGGCATCGTCTCAGCGGCGACCGCCGATACGTCCGAACCGCTGTTGTCGTCGAGCTATTACATCCAGCGCGCGCTGTCCCCTTTCGCCGATCTGCGGGTTGCGCAAGGCGAGGCGCCGGCCGACGCGGTGACGCATTTCATCGATCAGAAATTGCCGATGCTGATCCTGGCAGATGTCGGCACTGTCGCCGGCGGAGCCCATGATCGGCTGACGCAGTGGGTCGAGAACGGCGGCGTGCTCGTGCGTTTTGCCGGCCCGCGCCTCGCGGCCGCCTCGGACGATGATCTCGTTCCAGTAAAACTGCGGCGCGGCGGCCGTATCCTGGGCGGCAGCTTGAGCTGGGATCAGCCGCAGCCGCTTACCGCTTTTTCGCACAACGGCCCATTTGCCGGCATGCCGGTGCCGACCGATGTGACCGTCACCCGCCAGGTTCTTGCCGAACCCGACGCGACACTGAGCGACAATACCTGGGCGACGCTCGCGGACGGGACGCCGCTTGTCACCGCGGCGAGACGCGGCAAAGGACTGATTGTATTGTTCCACGTCACCGGCGATACGCGCTGGTCGAATCTGCCGCTTTCGGGCACCTTCGTCGACATGCTCAAGCGCATCGTCGACTTGGCCGGAACAAGCACGGTTGCGCAGGCCGAAAGCGCCCAAAGCGGTGCGGTACACGAAGCGGTTGCGCCGAGCCACACGCTCGATGGCTTCGGCGCCTTTGTTTCTCCGCCGCCGACGGCGCGGCCGGTGCCGACCGATTTCGTTGGCCGTGCCACAGCCGATCATCCGCCGGGCTTCTATGGTCCGCCGGAGAGCTATGTGGCGGTCAACGCGCTCGCGTCCGCCGATCGGCTCAAGCCGCTCGATTTCAGTCCGATCGCCAATGCGCACCACGAAGTCTATCGCACGACCGCGCCGCTCGATCTGCGCGGACCGGTTTTCCTCGCCGCACTGGCGCTGTTCCTGCTGGATAGCTTGGTCGTTCTGTTCTTGGGTGGGGGTATCCAGCGACTGATCCCGCGGCGCTCTCGCGCGGCGGCTGCGATAGTGGCGGTCCTGGCACTGCTGGGGCTCACGTTTGTACAAGCCCGCGCGCAGGACTCGGACTCTAAGGTGCCGCCGGCGGCGCTGCAGACGCGGCTCGCCTATGTGGTCACCGGCGATGCCAACGTCGACTCGATCAGCAAAGCCGGACTTGCCGGGCTCACGCTGTTCCTGGCGCAGCGCACGGCGCTCGAAGCCGGCGACCCGATCGGGCTCGATATCGCGCACGACGAGCTTGCATTTTATCCGCTGATCTATTGGCCGATCGTGCCGGGCGCACCGCGGCCGCCGGACGAGGCGCTCAAGCGCATCGATTCCTACATGAAGAACGGCGGTACGGTACTGTTCGACACGCGTGATGCGATCGACGCGCCGCCGGGCGTCGGCGGAGAGACCCGCAGCCCGGGCATGGCCGAGTTGCGCAAGATTCTGTCCTCGCTCGACATTCCCCAGCTTGAGCCGGTGCCGCGCGATCACGTGCTGACGAAGACGTTCTATCTGCTGCGTGATTTCCCGGGCCGGTTCGACACCGGGCAGCTTTGGGTCGAGGCACTCCCGCCCGAAAACGAGCAGGAGCAGGAGACCCGGCCGGCACGTGGCGGCGACGGGGTGTCCTCCATTCTGATCACTTCGAACGATCTGGCCGGAGCCTGGGCAATGCAGCCGGACGGCCAGCCGATGCTGCCGATGGTGGACAGTGAACCGCGCCAGCGCGAGTTCGCGTTCCGCGCCGGCGTCAATATCGTCATGTACACGCTCACCGGCAACTACAAGGCCGACCAGGTTCATGTTCCGGCGCTGCTTGAGCGGCTGGGGCAATAGGAGAAACCTTTTGAACTTCGGCGTCGCGTTTGCACCGCTGGTCGGCGCCCCCATTTTGTGGGCGGCCATCGCCGCAGTCGTTATCCTCGTGCTGGCGCTGTTCCTGGCGCGCAGCCGCGGGGCGGCGCTGCGTGCGCTCGCGCTGGCACTCATTGTGCTGGCGCTCGCCAACCCGTCGCTGACGCGCGAGGACCGGCAACCATTGTCTTCGGTCGCGGTCGTGATCGTCGACAAGAGCCCGAGCCAGAATTTCGGCGACCGCAACCAACAGGCGGAGCAGGCGCGCGCCGCCCTTGTCGAGCGGCTGCACCGCATCCCGGGCCTCGAAACGCGCGTCGTCGATGCCGGGCAGGCCGATGGCGAGAACGACGGTACGCGATTGTTCGCCGCGCTCGGTTCGGCGCTCGCCGACGTGCCGCCCGATCGCGTCGCCGGTGTCGTGATGATCACCGACGGCCGTGTCCACGACGTGCCTGCCGAGGTGAGTGCGCTGGGTTTTGCGGCGCCGCTCCATGCGCTGATCACCGGCCACAAAGATGAACGCGACCGGCGCATCGCGCTGATTGCCGCGCCGCGCTTCGGGATCGTCGGTCAGTCGCAAACCATCACTTATCGGGTCGAGGATCACGGTGCCAGCGAAACCAGTGCCGAGGTCACGGTGCGCCGCGACGGTACCGTGCTGCAGACCGAGCGCGTTCCGGTCGGCGCGCCGCAAAAGGTCGAAATTCCAATCCCGCACGAAGGACAGAACATCGTCGAGATCGAAGCGGCGCCGCTGCCCGGCGGCGAGCTGACGACAGTGAACAACCGTGCCGTAGTGTCGATCGACGGCGTGCGCGATAAGCTGCGTGTGCTGTTGGTCTCCGGCGAGCCCAATCCCGGCGAGCGCACCTGGCGCAATCTGCTCAAGTCCGATCCGTCCGTCGATCTCGTGCATTTCACCATTCTGCGGCCGCCCGAAAAGCAGGACGGCACGCCGATCAACGAACTGTCGCTGATCGCGTTTCCGACGCGCGAGCTGTTCCAGCAGAAGATCAATCAATTCCAGCTCATCATCTTTGACCGCTATGCGCGCCAGGGCGTGCTGCCGATGCTCTATTTCGACAACATCGCGCAATATGTGCGCGACGGCGGCGCCGTGCTGGTCGATGCCGGGCCGGACTACGCCAGCCAGTTCAGTATCTGGCACACGCCGCTCGACTCCATCTTGCCGGCCGAACCGAGCGGGCAGGTGACCGACCAGGCCTTTCATCCGCGTTTGACCGACCTCGGCAAACGCCATCCGGTAACGCGCGGCCTCGAAGGATCGAACACCGATCCGCCGCACTGGAGCCAATGGTTCCGCGTCGTCGACAGCGCCAACACGACCGGCACGACCATAATGAAGGGCCCCGACGATAAGCCGCTGCTCGTGCTGGGCCGTCAGGGCGAAGGCCGCGTCGCGCTGCTCTTGTCCGATCAGATGTGGCTGTGGGCGCGTGGCTTTCAGGGCGGCGGCCCGCAACTCGATTTGCTGCGCCGGCTGTCGCACTGGCTGATGAAAGAGCCCGACCTCGAAGAGGAGGCGCTCCGCCTCAAGGTCAATGGACATAACCTCGTGGTGCAGCGGCAGACCATGTCCGACCACGTCGCCGACGTGACAGTCACGTCGCCATCGGGCGGGACGCGCACGGTCAAGCTCGATTCCGTTCAGCCCGGGCTGTGGCAGAGCACGATCACGGCCAGCGAACTGGGCCTGTGGCGCGCTACCGATGGCAAGCTCAACGCGCTCGTCAATGTGGGGCCGGCCAATCCGCTGGAATTTGCCGAGGTGACATCGACCACCGACGTGCTGGCGCCAACCGCCAAGGCGACCGGCGGCTCATCGCGCCGGCTCGATGACGGCGACGGGCTGCAGGTTCCGCGCGTCGTCGCCGTGCGGTCCGGCGATACCTATCAGGGCGATGGCTGGATCGGCCTGAAGATGACGGATGCCAGCGTGGTGCGCGGCATCGGCGTGCTGCCGGTGTTTGTCGGCCTGCTTGGTCTGTTGCTCTTGCTTGGCGGCCTGGCCGGCACCTGGGCGCGCGAGGGGCGGTAAGGCCCTTAGCGTTTCTGGGCTGTCCAAGCCAAAGGATGTCGTCTCAGCGCGCGATCGTGCGTAACCAATTGCAGGCCTTCCACCGCGCATTGCGCAAGCAACAGGTGATCGAAAGGATCGCGGGTCGGCGGTTCAGGGTCAATCACATGCACCGCATGCCGATGATTGATAGCGAGTAGGTTCAGACCTATCGCCTCAAAAAAATCCGGCAGCTCAACGAGCGCGATACCTGGATCGAGCTTTCGTAAGCGCGTCTTGATGGCTATTTCCCAAAAACTTGCGGCGCTCGCGAACAGCAAATTCTCCGGCGAAGACAACGCGGCGTTCATCGCGGAGTCGAATTGTGCAAAGTCGCGCCGCGCTAGCCTGATCAGAATATGAGTGTCGAGGAGAAGCCGCATTGCTCAGCGTAGAGGCTTGAGCAGGACATCCTCTGGGAGCGGCTCGTCAAAATCGTCCGCTACATAAGGAAAAATCTCCTTGATTCCTCGGCTCTTGAGAAATTCTACGGCGGCTTCCGGACGCAGCCTCTCGATCCGGTGTGGGACCAAATCAAAGACCGGCTTTCCGTTGCGCGTGACCACCACTCGCTCGCCTTTCTCAACGAGCCGAGCGAGTTCGGTGAGACGGTTTTTGGCGTCCTTGATCGATACCGTGTTCATATTACTACAATAGCCACCGGTAGCTACCCGCGCAAGAGGTGGAGAAAAATGAAGCAATATGAAACTCTAAGACGCGCCTTCCCACTCCGCGCGCACACGCCCTGAGATGCCCTCGAAGGCGCCATCGACTAGTTCGGCAATAAGAACGCGCGCCGGGTCGACCGGGCCGGGCATGACGATTCGACCAGGCGGCACGCGGCGAAATCCGACCTTGCCGTAATACGGTTCATCGCCCACCAGCAGCACGAGACGATGGCCCTGCGCGGTGGCCTCCTTGAGCGCGCGGCCGATCAGCGCCTGTCCGATTCCGCGCTCGCGGAAGGCCGGTTCGACGGTCAGTGGACCGAGCAGGAGCGCTTTGTGCTCGCCGATGCGAATAGGCGACAGCCAGACCGAGCCGACCAACAGCGTGCCAATGCGCGCGGCGAACGACAAATCGACGCTGTGCGGTACCTGCTCGCGCAGGCGATACGCAGTCTTGGCATAACGGCCCGGACCAAAAGTGCGCTCGTGCAGGCGCTCGATCGCCTCGGCGTCGTCCGCACTTTCCCGCAGAATGGTCAGCGCAAGGTCGTTCATTGCGGCGCCGCGTAGCACTTGCCCTTGCCGCGGTCCAGCGCGAGACCCCATGTTCAGTGTGGTTGTTTAATCGGATCGGACGATTTGGAGATTTGTGATGGGCCTATTGGTTGACGGCGCCTGGCAAGAGGATGTTTCGCGCACCAAGGACGGCCATTTCATCCGGCCGGCGACGCGCTTTCGGAATTTCGTCACCGCCGGCGGCAGCCCGGGGCCGAGCGGTGAGGGCGGGTTTCCGGCCGAACCCGGCCGGTACCATCTCTATATTTCGCTCGCCTGTCCCTGGGCGCACCGTACGCTGATTTTTCGCGCGCTGAAAAAGCTCGACGACGTGATCTCGGTATCATTCACCGAACCGCTCTACGGCAAGACCGGCTGGGAGTTCGGCACCGCGCCAGGCTCGACACGCGACACGGCCAACGGCAAGGCAACGATGGCCGAGGTCTATCTGTTGGCCGATCCACACTACAGCGGGCGCGTCAGCGTGCCGGTGCTGTGGGACAAGACGCGCCGCACAATAGTCAACAACGAGTCGGCGGAAATCATCCGCATGCTCAATTCGGCGTTCAATTCCTTTACGGAGGTCAAGACCGATTATTATCCGGCCTCGTTGCGCGCCGAGATCGATCGCGTCAACGATCTGGTCTATCCGAACCTCAACAACGGTGTTTACCGCGCCGGTTTCGCGACGAGCCAAGCGGCTTACGAGGAAGCCGCGCGCGGCGTCTTCGCCACGCTCGATCAGCTCGAACAGCGGCTTTCAGGGCAGCGTTATCTCGCCGGGAGGCAAATCACGGAAGCGGACTGGCGACTGTTCACGACGCTTATTCGTTTCGACTCTGTCTATTTCAGTCACTTCAAATGCAATCTGCGCCGCATCGCCGATTATCCCAACCTGTGGAATTATCTACGCGAACTTTATCAGGTGCCGCGGATAGCCGAGACGGTCAGTATCGAGCAGATCAAGCGCCATTATTACGGTAGTCAGCGGCAAGTAAACCCGACCGGCATCGTGCCGATCGGGCCGCTTCTCGACTTTGGCGCTCCGCACGATCGCGGGCGTCTCGCTTGATCAAAGGCACCAAGTCGCGCGAGGCGTGGTGCTTTGTTTGTTACCAGCCGTACGGTCCGTAATCCGGCGCTGCGTAATCCGGTCCGTAACCATAACAGTTGTTATAGTCGTAATAGTCGCTGTAGGGGTCTCCGTACCCGCAGCTCGGGCCGGCGTAGGCGTAGATCCCGACGCCAGGACCGAAGAAGCGGCCGTGTCCGTGCCCGTGGCGGTAAGCAAAACGCCCGGGTCCGCCATGGCCGGGATAGCCGCCAGCAAACCTGGGTGCCCCGCGCGCTGCCGCAAAGCCGCCGCTGGGGCCTCCTCGCGCCGCGGCAAAACCAGCGCCTCCGAAGCCGCCCGGGTGGCCCATTCCCCTTCCGGCCATTCCACCGGCATGGGCCATTCCACCATGGGCCATTCCACCGCCTCCGGCGTGGGCCATTCCACCGGCATGGGCCATTCCGCCGCCGCCGCCGCCACGCGGGGCCGCCATAGCGGCGCCGCTTATCGTGGCGACGCCGAGTGCGGCCGCTGCGGCAACCGCGAACATTGTTTTGCGCATGCAAATTCTCCTCTGGACGTCCATATTTGCGTCCTCAGGAGAGAAAACGTCTGTTCGGCCGTATGGTTGCAGTCCGGGGAGGTCGTCGGTCAAAAATCGCGTGGTCAATATGAGGCATGGACGCCAAATCCAACGCAGCGCGTTTAATCGCCTTACCAGATTGCGGCCGGCGCACGGTTTTCGAGGACTTCGGTAACGCGGGCGCGCGTCGATGAAGTCGTGCCGTCCGGGAACGCATTTGGCGCAAAAAATCCGTGCGCGATGATTTCGCTGTTTGGCTGGGGCGGCGTGCTCTGGCGGAACGAGCGCACCACATAGATTGCCACATGATCGCGTTGCGACGCGCGCCGGTTCCAATAGATGCCGAACAGAGCAGGCGTGCCGATCAGTTCGATATTGCCTTCCTCGCGCAATTCACGTTCGAGCGCCGCGCCGATCGTTTCGCCGGCCTCGACGCCGCCGCCCGGTAGATGCCACCCTGCCACGTAACTGTGCTTGATGAGGAATACCCGCCCCTGCGCGTCGAACACGACGCCGCGCACGCCGATCGTCAGTCCGCGGGAATAGCGCCAATAGACATGCAGCATCCGGCGCAGCGCGGGCTCAAACGGACGGCGAATGGCGTCGAAATCCATGGCGAGTCCCACTAGCCCTATTGTTTAGAAGCGTTCTAAGATTGCTTTTGTTGCCATCATCGTTCTCGGAGGCCTCGCCGTGAAGCGTTTTTCAGACTTGAGCGAGCAGGAAGTGCTTGCACTCGCCATTTCCAACGAAGACGAGGACAACCGCATCTACCGCTCTTTTGCCGATGCGTTGCGCGGCTCCTATCCAGATACCGCGGCAATGTACGACAAGATGGCCGAGGAAGAGATCGGCCATCGTGACATGCTGCTTGAGCTGCACCGTAAGCGTTTCGGCGAATTTCTGCCGCTCATCCGCCGCCATGACGTCAAGGGCTTCGCTGCGCGGCGCCCGATCTGGCTCAATCGTCCGCTGGCGCTCGATGCCGCGCGCAAGTTCGGCGAGGAGATGGAGTACGAAACCGCGCGCTTTTATCGCCGCGCTGCGCATAAGGCGCACGACGATGCCACGCGCGATCTGTTGCTCAGGCTTGCCGAGGCCGAAGACAAGCACGAGCAGCTTGCGCACCAACTCGGCAAGGAAATCACGCCGACCGAACGAGCGGCCGAGGACGAGACCGCCAAGCGCGTGTTCATCCTGCAATACGTCCAGCCTGGACTGGCCGGACTGATGGACGGTTCGGTATCGACGCTGGCGCCGCTGTTCGCCGCCGCTTTTGCTACGCACAATACCTGGTCGACCTTCCTGGTCGGCCTTGCGGCGGCGCTTGGCGCGGGCATTTCGATGGCCTTTGCGGAGGCGCTGTCCGATGACGGCTCGCTCACTGGGCGCGGTGCTCCGGTCATGCGCGGCGCGGTGACCGGCTCGATGACGGCGTTAGGCGGCTTGGGGCACGCGTTGCCCTATCTCATTCCGCACTTCTACACGGCCACAGCCGTCGCGTTTGCGGTCGTTGCAGTCGAGCTTGGCGTCATTGCCTGGATCCGCACCCGTTACATGGACACGCCCTTCCTGCAGGCGGCGTTTCAGGTCGTGGTCGGGGGCGTGCTGGTGTTTGTCGCCGGGATCGTGATCGGCAGCTCATGAACGGCTTCGCCGCGGCGCGGCGTGCGAAGCCGTTGTTCGGCGCCTGATTCGCAGCGCATCATGCGGCGATGTTCGTTCTCGCGCACCTGTCCGATCTGCATCTCGCGTCGCGGCCGCGGCTTGCAGAGCTTATCGGCAAGCGCGGCCTCGGCTTCATCAACTGGCAGCGCAAGCGCAAGTACATTCATCGCCCGGAGATTGCGGACGCCATCGTGCGCGATCTGAAAGGATTGGCGCCGGACCACATCGCGATGACCGGCGACCTCGTCAATCTGTCGCTCGATGACGAATACCGCCGCGCCCGGGCGTGGCTCGATGCTCTCGGCCCGCCGCACGCCGTGACCGTGGTTCCCGGCAATCACGATGTCTATGTGCGCGCCGTGGTGCCATCGCCTGCGGCCCATTGGGGCGATTACATGCGGGGCGATGACGGCCGCGAGGGCTTTCCGTTCGTGCGCCGACGCGGCGACGTGGCGCTTATCGCGCTGTCAACCGCCATTCCGACCGGCCCGTTCATGGCGACCGGCCGACTTGGCGAGCGCCAGCTCGCGGAGTTGGCCGAAACACTCGACAAGACGCGCGGCTTGTTTCGCATTGTGATGATTCATCATCCGCCGCTGAGCCCGGCCAAACGGTACTTGCGGCGGCTGACCGACGCGGCAGGGCTGCGCCGTGTGCTCGCCGAACATGGCGCCGAGCTTCTCGTCCACGGCCACGACCATCGCCGCGCGCTGGTTTGGCTTAATGGACCGGACGGCTCAAAAATCCCCGCAGCCGGCGTGCCGTCGGTTTCGGCGCGCGCACCGCATGGCGATGAAGATGGCGCCGGCTACACGATTTTTCGCATCGATGGCGGCAAGGGGGCGTGGCGCTGCGAAATGATCGCGCGCCAGCGCGGCGAAGATGGCACGATCAGCGAAGCCGGAAGGCAGCTGCTCTAATGATTGCGCATTGCGATCAGCACACCGGCGGCGAACAGGGCGGCAACGCCGAGTGCGAAACCAAACAAAAATGCGGCGATCGCCCGCCAGCGCCGGCGTCGGCGTTCACGTTCGGCAACGCTCAGCGCAACGCGCCGAATGAAACCCGGATCCTCGTCCAGCGCCCGCTGCCGTTCGACGATGCGGCGGGCGACGTAAGTCGTCACCGCCTGCACGATATCGGAAATCTCGTGTGACTCGGCGAGCACGCGGCGGCCGATGCGGGTGTCGTGCAGGAAGCGGTAGGCGCGCTTATCGCGGCCCATGGCCACATGGGCCACGGCGTCGATCCACAGCCGCGGAGTTTCGCCACGGCTGACGCCGCGATCGAACAGATCGACGTCCGGCGGAATTTCCGCAAACAGCGGGTCGAGTGCGTCGTTCAACAGTTCGAGCCGGGCCAATTCGGCGTCGCGCAGATCGACGACGACGCTGGTGCGCTCGGCGGCCTCGACGCGCGCCTCATGCATCGCCTCTTTGAGCGGCGAGGGCGCTGGCGCCTCGGCCGGCGGCTCGGACTTACGGTTTCTGCCCCACATCCAGTGCCTTCCCCTGCGGTAAGGATACACCAACGCCTGTGGCGACAAAAAGGAACCGTAGAGCCGCGCAGACGCCAAAAAGCCAGCAATTATGGCCGATTCGCCGTCAACCCGGCTATTTTCGAGGCATCCGGGTACCGGCGTGGGGCGAATGGGCTCCCTAGACGCAGCGGCCGCCGTCGACCTCGACGATATTGCCGGTGACAAATTCGGCGTCGTCGGAGGCCAAGAACAGCGCCGCGTTGGCAATGTCCTGAACCTGGGCGAGCCGGCCGAGCGGCACGGTGGCGGTGAACTTTTCCCGCATGCCAGCGCCGGGGCCCAAGAAGCTCGGCAACAGTGGCGTGTCGGTCGCAACCGGGGCGATCGCGCAGACGCGGATGCGGTCCCCGCCAAGTTCGACGGCCAGCGCCTTGGTCAAGGTGTGCACCGCGCCCTTGGTGGCGTTGTAGGCCGATAAACCTGGCCGCGGCCGCAAGCCTGCCGTCGAGCCGATGTTGATGATGACGCCGCCGCCTTGCTGGCGAAACACCGGCACCACGGCCTGGCAGCCGAAGAACACGCCTTTGACGTTGACCGCGAAGGTGCGCTCATACTCGTCTTCGGTGATGTCGAGCATCGGCTTGTTGACGTGGGTGGTGCCGGCATTGTTGACCAGAATGTCGAGGCGGCCGAACGCCGCGAGCGTGTCGGCGACCGTAGCCGCGAATTCGGCTTTCTTGGCCACGTCGCAACGCAGCGCGATGGCGTTATTGCCGATGGCGCGCGCGGCCGATTTGACCGCATCGAAGTCGATGTCGGAAAGCGCCACACGCGCACCCTCGCGCGCATAGGTCTCGGCAATGCATTGGCCGATACCCGAGCCTGCCCCGGTCACGAGCGCGACCTTGTTGTCGAGGCGCATGAGTTTCCTCCTCGTGCGCCTTCATGGACCGGATCTTTATCGCCGCGCCGGCTTGCGCACCGGCGCAAGGATATCACGATCGCTGCAGGTCGGCGTCGGCGCGGACGAGGATTTCGACGAGCTTTGCCTCGGCCTCGTCGTCGCTTTGCAGACGCTTGCCGAGCGTTGCGCGCAGATGATCGAGCGCGGCTTCGACGAGCGGCGGCAGTTCGCGGCGGTCCTCGCGTTCGGCGCGTGCCGTGCGGCGCCAGCGGTTTACGCGCTCACCGAGCGCAGACAGCCGGTCGAACACCACATCGACTAGATCGCGATTGGTTTCGAGATAAGCGCGGCCTTCGTCGGTGATGGTGTAGAGCTTTTTCGAGCCCTCGGTTGAGGCGGTCACGTAACCGGCCTCCTCCAGATAGGTGGGGGTCGGATAAACGATACCGGGGCTGGGCGAGTACCAGTCCGAGGTTTTCTCCTCGAGCAGCTTGATGATCTCGTAGCCATGGCGCGGCGCTTCGGTGATCAACGCCAGCGCCACCAGCCGCAGGTCGCCCTGTGCCAGCATGCGCCGAGCGCGCATTAAATCTTCGCCGCCTTCGCCAAAGCGGCCGCCGTGGCGTCCGCCAGAGCCACCACCGAATCGCCACTGGCGACGTCGGCCGGCAGCCCATTTTCCTTCGTGGGAATGACAGTGTCCGTGCATTCAAAACTCCTTGTTTTCCGCACTAAGATATATCTTCAGATACAGCGGTATGAGCTATGTTTCAAGATATATCTTTTCAAAATTTGACGACCATTCGTCTCGTGCGTATATTCGTGTACGAATAAACGGTCCGGTATAAGATGGCCCCTCGCACTCATCCCACGAATCCGTTGGCCTTGGCTGTCCTCGCTCTGCTGTTCGAGCGCCCGATGCACCCCTACGAGATGGGCGTCATCCTCAAGCAGCGGCACAAGGAGGACAGCATCAAGCTGCGCTATGGCTCGCTCTACACCGTGATCGAGCTGCTGCTGAAACGGGGAATGATCGCGGCTCGAGAAACCGCGCGCGAAGGCCGCCGGCCGGAGCGCACCGTCTATGAGATCACGCCGACCGGCACCGAAGAACTGCACGATTGGATGGCCGATCTGATCGGCATGCCGGCCAAGGAATACCCGCAATTTGAAGCGGCGCTGTGCCTGCTGCCGGTTTTGCCGCCGGATGAAGCGCTCGCGCTGTTGCGCCAGCGCCAAAAACTCCTCGAACAGGATATCGTGGTGCTGGCGGGTCAGATCGCCGGCATCAGCGCGCAGAATTTTCCGCCGCTGTTTCTCGTCGAGACCGAATACCGCCTGGCGCTCATGAAGGCTGAACAGGCCTTCGTCGCCGGCCTCATCGGCCGCATCGAAAGCGGCTGGGGTCCGGTCGAACTGTGGCGCGGCATTCACCAGGACCGCGAAGCGACATTAGCGAAACTCTATCGCGACTACGGAGGCGCACCGATGAACTCAGAATAGCAGTCAAAAACCGGAACCCCGACGATGCTGGAACATCGCCGGGGCCGGTAACCCAAGACCGAACGCGCGGAGCGCGCTGGCTTCAGGCACGCACACTCAATCTACCAGCCAACGCTCCGCGAGGACAGCCGCGTCGCTTCCGCGACCGGCCAATTCCGTTTCTTTGCACGGAGCAAAATCATGCTGGAAGAAACCAAACACGCCGCCAGGCCGCCCAAAGGCTACATCGGGCTGGGTATGGAAGGCTTTATCGCCAACTGGTACGCACGGCAGACCGCCAAGGACATCGGGGAATTTCAGAGCACGGCACAACGCCTCGCGCCGCAGATCAAAGCCGGTGCGCGCGTCCTCGAAATCGCACCCGGCCCCGGCTACCTCGCCATCGAATTCGCGCGGCTGACCGGCTGCCGCATGATAGGGCTCGATATCAGCAAAACATTCGTTGAGATCGCGAGCCAGAATGCCGAGAAGGCCGGTGTCGACGTCTGCTTCGACCAGGGCGACGCCGCCGAGCTGCCGTATCCCGGCGATGTGTTCGATTTCATCGTGTGCCGGGCGGCGTTTAAGAATTTTTCGCGTCCTCTCGCCGCGCTCGACGAGATGTACCGCGTGCTCAAGCCTGGCGGCAGCGCGCTCATCATCGACCTGCGCAAGGATTTTTTGCCCTGTGAAATCGACGATTACGTGCGAGGCAAGGGCGTGATCAACGCGGCGCTGATCAAGTTCACCTTCAACACCATGCTGAAGAAACGCGCCTACACGCGGGAGGGCATCATGGCGCTGGTGGCGCAGTCGCAATTCCGGCGTGGCGATCTACAGCTCGATGCCATCGGCTTTGAGCTCACTCTGCGAAAGCCCCGATTGGACGGAGACGTCGGATGACCGCGTATCCGAGCAGGATGCGATCCACAGCTACGAAACCGACATGCTCGACTACGGATTTCGCGCCGTACACAGCTCGCTGCGTGCCATGGAGCAGGCGATCCCGAAGAGCGCTACGCGCCTGTTCGTATCGCGCGCATTTTTCCGCATCGTCGACCGCGTGCCGCTGCTCAAACGCCTGATGTTCCGCGGCATGGGCGACGACTAGCGTGTTGCCCGCGGCCGGCCGCCTTCGCCTCGACGGCCGCGAGGCGCTCGACTAGATTAGGATGATGTTTGAGACTTTCTTTGCCGAGCTGCGCGCGGCCGGTGTGCCGGTGACGCTGCGCGAATATCTGACGCTGATGGAGGCGATGGAGAAGGACTTGGCCGACCGCCGGGTCGAGTCCTTCTACTATCTTTCTCGCGCGGCTCTGGTGAAGGACGAGCGCAATCTCGACAAGTTCGATCGCGTGTTCGGCCACGTCTTCAAGGGTCTCGATCTGATCGAGCAGGCGCTGGCCGCCGAAATCCCGATCGAGTGGCTCAAGAAACTCACGGAAAAATACCTTACCGAGGAAGAGAAGAAGCAGATCGAGGCGATGGGCGGCCTCGACAAACTTCTGGAGACGTTGCGCCAGCGTCTTGCCGAGCAAAAGGGCCGCCACCAGGGCGGCAACAAGTGGATCGGCACCGGTGGTACCTCGCCGTTCGGTGCCTACGGCTATAACCCCGAAGGCATCCGCATCGGCCAGGACGGCAATCGCAACTTCCGCGCCGTCAAAGTGTGGGACAAGCGTGAGTTCAAGGATCTCGACGGCGATGTCGAGATCGGCACCCGCAACATCAAGATTGCGCTGCGCCGGCTGCGCAAGTTCGCCCGCACCGGTGCGCCCGACGAACTCGATCTCGACGGCACCATCAAGGGCACCGCGCACAAGGGCTATCTCGACATCCTGATGCGGCCGGAGCGCCACAACACCATCAAGGTGCTGTTGTTCTTCGACATCGGCGGCTCGATGGACTGGCACGTGAAGGCGACTGAGGAGCTATTCTCCGCGGCCAAGAGCGAATTCAAGCACATGGTGCATCTCTACTTCCACAATTGCCTGTACGAGCGGGTGTGGAAGGAGAACCGCAGGCGCTTTCAGGAGACGACGCCGACCTTCGACGTGCTGCATACCTATCCGCACGACTACAAGGTGATCTTCGTCGGTGACGCCTCGATGTCGCCCTACGAGATCGTCGCGCCCGGCGGCTCGGTCGAGCATTTCAACGATGAGCCGGGCAGCGTGTGGATGGAGCGCGTGACGCGCACGTATCCGTCGTGCGTGTGGCTCAACCCTGTCGCCGAGCATGAATGGGACACCACCGCCTCGATCCGCCTGATACGCCAGATCATGGGCAACCGGATGTTCCCGCTGACGCTGGAAGGCCTCGATGCGGCGATGCGGGAGCTTGGGAGGTAGGGCGGATAATTGCCGCAGGCGACGGATGCAACCCTCCATCTACCTTCTGGCTAGATCCGTCCGCTAGCGCGCGACTTGCCGGCCGTTCCCTGGCACGCGCCGCATGGCCGCACTTCCGAATCGCGGCGAATGCCCTATATTGGAGCCCATCGTTAACAACCGAAAGGAGGTGATCCAGTGTCTCATTGTCTATCGCCGCGGTCGCCGGCATCCGTGAACTGGATCCTCGCCTCTGCCGAGGTCCTCGCCTAGGTGGTCTAATCCGCCACCGGGCTCACGTGCGTAGGGCAAACGATCGCCGACGCAACCGGGCCACGGCCTGACAATGGAAGGGTCGCCCGCAAGGGCGGCCCTTCTTTGCGTTTACGTTCGTCTCGTTACGCCGCCTTCGCTCTCGGCCGGATGCCTTTGAGCTTCTCCCCGATCTGGCGCCGCCGCGCCATCAGATCGTGATCGGACTGCAGTTGCAGGAAAAATCCGTCGTTCAGGCGTTCAGCCGTCGTAGTCGACGATCTCGACATCGGGTCAATGGCTCGTCGGCTCCGGCTCCCGAAAGCGTCATTTGCTCGTATCGAGACGGCAATTCATGGTGCATTGGCTCCCAGTGGACGCGGTCAAATTGCGTGAAACGCAGGAGGCTTCAATGCCCGCCGAAAAATTCGACTTCCCGAACGCCCAAAACCACACGTTGGCCGCGCTGCTCGACCGCCCTGACGGTCCGGTGCGCGCGGTGGCGTTGTTTGCGCATTGCTTCACCTGCGGCAAGGACAACAAGGCGGCGCGGCGCATCGCGGAAGGCTTGAAGCTGCACGGCATCGCGGTGCTGCGCTTCGACTTCACCGGCCTCGGCGCCAGCGAGGGTGAGTTCGCCAATACCACGTTCTCGTCGAACGTCGACGACTTGGTCGCCGCCGCCGATCACCTGCGCCGGAAACTTGCCGCGCCGGCGATCCTGATCGGCCACAGCCTCGGCGGCGCCGCGGTGCTCGCCGCCGCGCACCGCATCGCTGACGCGCGTGCCGTGGTCACGATCAACGCGCCGGCCGATCCCGCGCACGTCAGCGGCCTGTTCAAGGACCAGACCGCCAACATCGCTCTCCAGGGCGAGGCCGAGGTCACGCTTGGCGGCCGCAAGTTCCGCGTGCGCCGTGCTTTCCTTGACGACATTGCCGAGCAAATGCTGACGGATCGCATCGCCAATTTGCACAAGGCGCTGCTGGTATTTCATTCGCCGACCGACGAGACCGTCGGCATCGACAATGCGAGCCATATCTTTCTCGCAGCGAAGCACCCAAAAAGTTTTATCTCGCTTTCCGGCGCCGATCATTTGATCAGCCGTGGGGGCGACGCCGCCTACGTCGCCGGCGTGATCGCCGCCTGGGCCGAGCGCTATCTCGACATGGCGGCCGATGCGCAGCCGAGCGACGATACCGCCGCCGGCACCGTGCTGGTGCGCGAAACGCGGCGCGGCAAATTCCAGCAGGAAGTCATCGTCGGTCACCACCGTTTGCTTGCCGACGAGCCGGTGCCTTCGGGCGGCATGGATTCAGGTCTTGGTCCGTACGATTTGCTGCTCGCCGGGCTCGGCGCCTGCACGTCGATGACGCTGCGGCTTTATGCCGACCGCAAACAGTTGCCGCTTCGGCAAACTTCAGTGCGGCTGCGCCATAGCAAAATCCACGCCGCCGATTGTGCCGACTGCGAGACCAAAGAAGGCATGCTCGACCGCATCGAGCGCGCCATCACGCTCGACGGCGATCTCGACGCAGAGCAGCGCACACGCCTGATGGAGATCGCCGATAAGTGTCCGGTGCATCGCACCCTTGAATCGGAGATCAATATCCGCACAGTGGAGGATAAAGCGAGGTCGGCCGGATAGGGCCGACGTAGAGAGAGCATGTCAGGTGCGGCGCAGGGCGGGCAGGGGCGCGGTGGTCAGCAGGCGTAGCTTTCTTGTGTCGGCCCTGGCCGTCGCATCCGGGGTGGTCGGTCAGCGCACGATTGCCCGGGCGGAGGACTACCCCGCGCGGCCGATCACGATCATCGTGCCGGCCGCAGCCGGCAGCCCAAGCGATTTCCCGGCGCGGCTCGCCTCGCAAATCCTGCCACCGCGCTTGGGCCAGCCGATCGTGATCGAATACCGGCCCGGTGCCGCAGGCGCGATCGGCGCGCGCGCGGCCGCTGCGGCTGCGCCGGACGGCTACACGCTGTTCATCGGCAACTCGAGCACGCTCGCCGCCATTCCCGCCGTGTCGGCGCATGCCGGCTACGATCCGGTGAAGGATTTTGCGCCGATCGTGGAAATCATGCGCAGTTTCCAGATCCTGGTGGTCGATCCGGCTTCGCCGTGGAAGAGTGTTGCCGAGCTGGTCGCCTACGCCAAGGCCAATCCGGGCAAGCTCAATTGCGGCAATACCGGTACTGGTGGGCTGCCTGACCTTGCCGCGCAACTGTTCATGATCCGCACCGGCACCAAAATGACCGGCGTGTCGTATCGGGGCGGCAACCAATCCGCGACCGCGATCCTGGGTCATGTCATCGATCTGACGTTTGAGACCGGCGCGTCGCTGGCGCCGCTCATCCGGGCCGGCAAGCTGCGGGCGCTGGCAGTGCAGAATGACGAGCGCTCACCGCTGTTCCCGGACGTGCCGACCATGGCGGAGGCGGGCGTGCCGAATTGCCTGGCGCAGACCTTCTTCGGCCTTGTTACGCCTGCCGCGACGCCGCCAGCCATCATCGCGCGTATCAATGCAGCCGTGAACGAGGGCATGCGCACCCCGGCGATGCAGCGCTTGGTTACAAATATCAGCAGTACGTCGAAACCGAACACGCCGGCCCAATTTGCCCAATTCATCGCCGACAATTACCGGAAATGGGTCGAGGTCGGCCGCGCCGCGCACATCACAGTCGATTGAAACCCTGCATGAGTGACGAACGAATTGAACTCGCCGGCAAGGTCGCTCTGATCACCGGCGCTAGTCGCGGTATCGGCCGCGGTGTTGCGCTTGAGCTCGCGTCGGGCGGCTGCGACGTGATGCTGACCGCACGCGACGCCAAGGCGCTCGATGGCGTTGCGAACGAGGTTCGCTCGCTGGGCCGCAAGGCGGTCATTCACGCCGCTGATCTCACTACAAACGCCGAACCGACGGCGCTGGTCAATGCACTGACGCGTGAATTCGGCCGACTCGACATTCTGGTCAACAATGCGGGCGGCGCGCGCCGCGGCGACTTCTTCGCGCAGCCCGAAGCGGACTGGCGCGACGGCTTCGAGCTGAAATTCTTCGCCCACGTGCGGCTGTGCCGGCTCGCCTGGCCGCTGTTGAAAGCGGCGCAGGGCTCGGTGGTGTTCATCGAGGGCATCGGCGCTCGCGCGCCCGTCGGCGACTATATGATCGGCGCCTGCGTCATCGGCGCGGGCCTCGCCTTTATGAAAGCCCTGGCGGATCTGGGCAAACGCGACGGCGTGCAGGTCAATGCGGTCAATCCCGGATCGGTAACGACAGACCGCTTTCGTCATCGGCTCGATATCATCATGAAAAAGACGGGGCTCGACGAAAAGGCCGCGATCGAGCGCCACCGCCGCGAACTCGACATCACCCGCTTCGGTACGCCGGAAGATATCGCCGCGCTGGTGCGCTTTATCGTCTCGCCGCGCGGGCGGCTTTTCCATGGCGCGTCGCTCGACATTGACGGCGGCCAAAGCGTCCCGCTGCGCATGTCGAATTACGATTAGAGACGCAGGAGGTCTTGGTGAAG
>DASZWK010000119.1:0-17103 GCA_035546235.1 Xanthobacteraceae bacterium
CATTTTCGTTCGATCAAAGACTGGAGCGTGACCTTAAGATCGGTACCGGCGACCTTGTAGGTGCCGGCCTCGAACACGACGTCGCCCGGCGCGACTTCAAGTTCGCTCGCCGCGAGTTTCTTGCCCTTCTCGACGATCTCCTTGGCGGCCGTCTGCAGCGCGGCGCCGTGGCTGATCAGCGAGCGCGAGCCGAACGAGCCGGTGCCGAGCATTTTCGGCGCCGCCGAGTCATTGTAGCGCAGCTCGATGCGATCGGCCGGGATGCCGAGCACATTGGCGACGATCGCCGGAAATACCGTTTCGTGGCCCTGGCCCGACGGCCCGGCATTGGAATACATCGCCAGTTTTCCGCCGGACTCGATGCGGATTTCGACCTGCTCCTTGCCCATACCGCCGGACGGTTCGAGAAACAGCGCGAGCCCGATGCCGCGCAGCTTGCCGTGGCGTTTCGATTCGCGCTGCCGCTTGCCGAAGCCCTTCCAGTCCGCCGCCTGGAGCGCGGTCTTGAGCAGGCGCGCCGGATCGGCGCTGTCGTAGTTGGAATTGGTCGGCGTCTTCATCGGGAACATGTCTTTGCGCAGCACGTTGCGGCGGCGCAGTTCGATGGCGTCGATGCCGGTCGCCATCGCGGCTTCTTCGACCAGGCGCTCCCACAGATACGCGACATTGGGCCGCCCGGCGCCGCGATACGCGGTGGTCGGCGTCGTGTTGGTGAAGATCAGCTTGTGCCGGCCGTGAACCGCCGTGAGCTGATAAAGGCTGATCGCCGAGCTGGTCGGTGCCGCGACCGTGTTGATGAGCGGGCCGGCGTTGCTGCAGAACGCGCCGAGATTGACCAGCCACTCGACCCGCAACGCGACGAAGCGGCCGTCCTTGTCGATGCCGAGTTCACCAGACAGATCGGCGGCGCGGCCGTGATGATCGCCGGATAGTGTCTCGCCGCGCGTTCCGGTCCACTTCACCGCGCGCCCGCTCCGTTTCGCCGCCAGCAACAGCGCGAGAAATTCCGGATAGACTTCGTTGCGAATACCGAAGCCGCCGCCGACATCGGCGGAGCGGATGCGGAAGCGTTCCGCCGGCAGCCCGATGATCGCCGCCAGCGTGTTTTTGATATCGCTGATGCCCTGCGTCGGTGCGGCCAGCTCGAACGAGTCGTTCGCCGCATCGTAGGCGGCGACGGCGGATTTCGGCTCCATCGGACTGCCGGCGATACGTTGCGCGCGCACCTTGACGCGCACGACGTGCGCGGCCGCCGCCATCGCCTGATCGGCCGCTTCGCGATTGCCGTACTCGTATTCGAACGCCAGGTTTCCGGCCACCTCGTCATGAATGCGTACCGCGTCCGCCGCGCTGGCATCGGCGGCCTCGACCAGCACCGGCAGGTCTTCGTATTCGACTGCGATCAGTTCGGCGGCGTCCTGCGCCATGGGCTCGGTCTCGGCGACGATCACCGCGACAGGCTCGCCGACAAAGCGGACGCGCTCGTGAGCAAGCCCCAGGCGTGGCGGAACGTTGAGCGACGAACCGCCGACGCCCTTGAAGAACGCCATGGCGGGCAGCCCCTTCCATCCGGCGGCCGCCATGTCGGCGCCGGTGACGATGTCGATCACGCCCGGGGCGCTGCGCGCCTTCGCGGTGTCGATGCCGCGGATCTTGGCGTGGGCGCGATCGCTGCGCAGGAAATAGGCCGCTGCCTGTTTGTCCATGGTGACGTCGGCGGTGTAGCGGCCGTGACCGGTGACGAGGCGAACGTCTTCGCGTCGGCCGGTGAATTTTTGATCGGACAAGTTTCGCTCCGTTGCGTTTCCGTAAAGCTGCCCATCGACGGACGGCAGGGAAGCAATCTTGGCGCGGCGGCGCAAGCCTTTCAGCCGTCATTCCGAGATTGCTCGTCATTCCGGATGCCGCGGAGCGGCAAGTCCGGAAATCCATAGTCCCTGCGCTGCGGCTATGGATTCCGGGCTCGCGGGCTTTCGCCCGCGCCCCGGAATGACAAATTCAAGCCCTCCGCCGCCGAATCTCCTCGATGACGATGGAGTTGTCGCGATCGGCCTCGCCGTTCGCCACGCAGGCCTCCAGCACCCGCGCGTGAATCTCCAGAAGCGGCAGCTGCTGGCCGGCCTTGCGCGCCTGGTCGAGCATCAGATGAGCGTCCTTGAGCGACTGCCGCACGCGGCCCTCCGGGGAGAATTCGCCGGCGATCATTTTCGGCCCCTTGGTGTCCATCACCTGCGAGGCCGCGGCCGAATCCCGCGCCACCTTGAGGAAAGCCGCCGGATCGAGGCCGAGACGGGAGGCGAACACCAGACCCTCGGCCAGCGCCAGCCGGTTGAGCGCCAGGATGTGGTTGACCGCGAGCTTGGCGCGGCTGCCGTCGCCGGCCTTGCCGATGTGAAAGCGCTTCGGAAACAGCGCATCGAGCACGGGGGCGGCGTCTTGCGCGGTTGCCACGTCACCGCCGATCAGACCGACGCCGTCGCCCGCACGCACCTGCTCGCTCGTGCCCGACACCGGCGTTTCCAGAAAGCGCAAAAGGGTGCCGACGCGAGAGGCGAGCGCAGCGATACGGTCGGGGTCGCAGGTCGAGGTGCAGAGCACGATCCTGCCAGCCGCCGCCGGAATGAGCGCACGCTCGACCACGTCCTCGACCTGATCGGTATTGAACACGGCGAGCACGATCGGCTCGCATTTTTCTGCGATGTCGGTGATAGAGCCCGCGCGGCCGCCGATCGCTTCAAGGCGTTCGCCCTTGGCGGGATCGATGTCGAAGCCGATCACGGAAAATCCCGCGGCAATCAGCCGGCGTGCATAGACTTCGCCCATGAGGCCGATGCCGATCAGGCCGACAGGGGTGGAGGAAGGCATTGGTGTTCCTCGAAGTTTAATGGATGATGCGTCCCACGAATTACGCCGAAGCCTGTCCGGCCACCCGGGCCCGACCCGTTGGGCCAATCAGCCCTTCGTGCTAAGCATTCAAACTCGTATTCCTTCAATAGACCGAACTCGCATGTATCTCTTGGCTCAGGTGTATTCCGTTTTGGCTTTCGCTGAAACCATGGTGCTCTTTGCGTCGGTCCTTGGGCTGCTGGTGCTCGGCCTGAGGCTCACGGTAAGGGGGCTCAACATCCTGATAGACGCCGCGATTGATTCGAGCGCGCGCGATGCGGACTCGCGCGCCCGAAAACCCAGTCGCCTTAACGTAGCCGCCGGTGGCGGTTATCACAAAATTCCAGGCGGACATAATGAGCGTTTCTGACGCCGCACATCCACTGCCGAAGTCCATTGCGGCGCAGGGGAAACGTTTGTCCGAAGCGCCGAATTTGCGCAAAGTTGTTGCGGAACAGCCACCCTCGAAATTGAAGTTTTCGGGAATCATTCGAGGGAAAGCATATGCACGTCATGAAGGCGGGTGATTCACAGGACGTGTCGCGCGAGCGCTGGCATGGCGGTCGGGTCGTCAGTGCCGGCCCGATGCAATTGCTTGGCATCATGATCGTGGGAAAGACAGGCCCCCATTCTCGAAATAAAAAGATCAATTGCAGCAGAGCGGGTAGCGGGCAGCCTGGATCGCGCGTTAGCAAATCCAGGTATCGGCTTCCAATCCATGTTCCGGGTTTGCGACGCTCCATCCGGCTATGATTGCTCAACGGCTTGATGGCCTGCGCGGCAGCGCATGATCCTGACCGGACGTCGCGCAGCAATGCGGCATCGCCGGCCTTGACGCGAGGCCTGGGTCGGCGCCATTGCGTTCGACCACGGACGCTAGCAGAATTAGACAATCGCGTAGTGCGCAATAATAAGTTCTGGGAGGGCTCCCGATGTCCAAGCGAATCATGGCGGCTTTGGCCGCATTGGCGGTCTCGGCCGGCGCCGCGTCAGCGCAGCAGGTGAAACTCGGCCTGATTCTGCCCTATACCGGCGTCGGCGCCGAACTGGGGCAGCAAATGGATCGCGCCGCCGAACTTTATCTGAAGCAGAATGCCGCTCAGATAGCCCCCTACAAAATCACCCTCGTCAAGCGCGACTCCAAGGCGCCAAACGGCGCCGAGGCCAAGGTCGCCGCCCAGGAATTGCTGACCCAGAGCAAGGTCGACGTGCTGGCCGGCTGGAGCTACTCGCCCGACGCGATCGCTTCGGCGCCGATCGTCACCGCCGGCAAGAAGCTCGGCGTCATCATGAATGCCGGGACCTCGTTCATCACCAACCTGTCGCCCTATTACGTGCGCACTTCGTTCACGCTATGGCATTCGAGCTATGCGCTCGGCATCGCGGCCGCCAAGACCCTGCACGCCAAGAGCGCCGTGGTCGCCTATTCGGATTATCCTCCCGGCAAGGACAGCCTGGACGCGTTCAAGCTCGCCTTCGAACAGAACGGCGGCAAGGTACTCGACGCCATTCCGGCCGGCGGACCGGGCCAGGTCCCGGACTTCACGCCATTCTTCCAGCGCGCCAAGAACGAGCATCCGGACGTGCTGTTCGTGTTCGTGCCTGCCGGCGACCATGCGACCGCCGTCGTCAAGACCTACGGCGCGCTCGGCATGCGGGCGGCTGGCACCAAGCTGATCGGACCCGGCGACATCGTTCAGGACACCAAGCTGCAGGGCATGGGCGACGCCGCGGTCGGACTCATCACCATGCACCACTACAACGCCGATCTCGATAATCCGCAGAACAAGGCATTCGTCGCCGCATGGAAGAAGGAATACGGCGCCGACGCGTCAACCGACTTCTTCGCGGTCGGCGCCTGGGACGCGATGGCGGCGATCGCGCACGCCGTCCAAGCCACCAAGGGCAAGATGGACGGTGACGCCGCGGTGAAGTCGCTGCTCGGCTGGAAATATACGAGCCCGCAGGGACCGATCATGATCGATCCGCAGACCCGCGACATCGTCATGAACGAGTATCTCGATGAGGTCGTCAAAGGCGCCGACGGCAAGCTGCACGAGAAGGTGCTGGAGACGATCCCGAATGTCAAAGACGAGTGCAAGGCGCTCCAGTTCGGACCGTGCAAGCCGAAGAAATAGCAGTCGTTCACCACGAACCGCGGTGCTCCGGCACGCGGGTAATCAACGGCAGCGCCACGACGTAGAGCGCGGCCGTGGCGGCGAACAGCCAGCCTTGGGTGCGGCCGGGATCGTGGGAATTGGCGAGAATCGCCGTGTCGATCGAGATCGTGACGATGGTGCCGATTGACATGCACATCGTCCGTAATGCCGCAATGGTCGAGGCGTGTTCAGGCGCAAGTTGCAGTCCGGCGTTGCGGCTGGCCGGATTGTTGATCCCGCGGCCGAGTCCGATGAGAAAAGCGGAGCCGGCGAGCCAGACAAACGGCGGGATTCCGGCGACTGGGCTCGGCGCAAGCAGCAGCATCCCGATGACGATAATGACCGCGCCGACATACAGCGGTCCCCGATAGCCCGTGCGGCGCAGAGCGAATACGGCGGCGATCGACATTATGATCGCGGCGGCGCCTTGGGCGATGAGCAAAGTACCGGAGCTGAGCGCTCCGATGTCGTAACGGTTCATTGCATAGAGCGGAATGAGCGCCACCACACCCGACGTGACGCCGCCGTAGAGTGCGTTGACCAGATTGACCGCGCCGAAGCCCCGCCCGGTAATCAAGCGCAGTGCGATGAATGGAGTCGCCGATTGGCTGATATGACGAAAAAACATCCATAGTGCGACCATCGCGAGGGCCAGCGGGATTGCGAACTCAAACGACCATGCGCGCGCATTCGTCCCGGCCAGATAAGTGACGGCAAGCATGCCGGAGAGCAGACCACCTCCGAGCAGCACCATGCCGGTGACGTCCATTTTCGGATGGGCGCGTCCTTTCCGCGATCGATCCCGCGGTATGTAGTACAGCGCCAGCGCGATAACGGCGATGCCGATCGGCACGTTGACCAGAAAGACGCCCCGCCAAGTCCAGTAGGTCACGAACACGCCGCCGAAGATGGGCCCGATCATCGCGCCGATCGAAAAGATACTACCGAACAGGCTGACCGCGCGATCGCGGACGTTGCCAAAATAATCGACGATGATCTCGGTCGCCGAGGGTGTGAAGCCCGCGCCGCCGGCGGCCTGCAGCCCGCGCAACGCGACCAGCACATAAATGTTGTCGGCGAGGCCGCAACACAGCGACGCGATGGTGAAGATGACAGTGGAACCGACGAATACCCTGCGGCAGCCGTACTGCTCGCTAAGCTTGCCGCTGATCGGCAGGACGACCACGAAGCCGAGCGCGTACGCCGTGATGGTCCACCCGGCCCAATCGATCGAGGTGTGTAATCCGAGGCGCAGGGCATGCAGCGCCGTCGCGACGATTGTCGAGTCGATCGACATCATCAGCAGCGCCAGTGCGACGATCGTAAAGACCACGCCGCGGTGAATTGGCCGACTCTCGCCGCGCGGACTTAAAATACCGTCGGCCGTGCGGGCTTCATGCTGGACGCTCATACCAAGTCTATATCAGCGGTTGGAGATTTGAGTCCCTCCACTCCTGCATGACTCGCATTCGGTCACTTCTTCGATAACTTGTCGAGGAGCGGCAGCCAGGTCGCCTGTTCCTTGGCGGCAAAGGCCAGCACCTGTTGGGCTGTCATCGATTGCGCATAGCTGCCGGTGGTGGCGAGCTTCTGCCTGACTTCCGGCTCGTTGAGCACTTTTGTCAGATCCACTCCGACCTTGGTGATAACGGAGTTCGGCGTGCCGAGCGGCGCGACCAAGGCGAGCCAGCCCGAGGCGGAAAATCCCGGGATCGTTTCCGCGACGGTTGGAACATCGGGAAACTCGGGCAGCCGCTGCTGCGAGGCGACTGCGATCAGCTTCACCTGACCGGCTTTGACCGAGCCGATCATTCCCGAATAACCCTCGACGATTATCGAGACGCGGCCCGATGCGACGTCACCAATCGCCGAAGCGGGCCCGCGCGTGTAGGGCACCGGCAACAGCTTGATGTCGGCCTTCTCCTGTAAGAGGACGCCGGTGAGATGCGTCATGCGGCCGAAACCGGTCACCGCGATCGAAAGGGCGCCCGGCTTCTTTTTCGCCAGTGCGATCAGTTCGGGCAGGGTCTTGACGCCGAGCGAAGGCGCAACCGCGATGAACATCGGCTGTGCGGCGACGAAGCCGATCGGTGTGAAATCGCGCGGCAGTTTCAGCGGCAGGTTCGGCGCCACCGTCGGCAGCGCCAGGAACGACGACGACACCGGGATGAACAGCGTATAGCCGTCGTTCGGCGCATCCGCCGCGGCGCGCGCCGCGATGCTGCCATTGGCGCCCGGATGGTTGACCACCACGGCCTGCTGTCCCCAGATCTTGCCGAGCGCGTCGGCGACGATGCGGGCCGCCACGTCCGGGCTCGCGCCCGGCGCCGAGTCGGCGATGATGGTGACCGGCTTCGACGGATAGGTCTGAGCCTGCGCGGCCAAGGCCGGCAGACTCAGCAACAGCACGGCAGCAGCTTTGAGCAAACCGCAACGGCGGGCCATCGTTTTCCTCCTGGTTTTTATCTCGGGCTCACTCGGGCGGCGAGCGCAGGGCGTGCGCACATGTATCAAGACGGCGTCATGCCAGCTAGGGGGCCGCGCCGGAATGACGCCGCTAAGCGCGCAGCCGGCGGGCGGCAGCTTCGTTGCTCGAAACTCGGCTCGCCATGATGCTGCCGCTGCCGCATCTGCTGCACCGAAGCCGCTTCACAAACCCTGCGATCGGAGCATCCGGCTTTATGCCAAAGCGGGTCAGCGCTTCATCGCTCAAAATGCTTTTGTGGGCACAATGCAGGCAGCGCACCATGACGACGAGATCGGCCTGCCTCATGCCGAGCGCCTCGCCGCAGGCGGCGCCAGCGGGCTGACGCAGGGCAAGATAGGATAAGACGAAGAAAGCTCGATCGCGCCGGGACGATGGCGCGCAACACGCTTACGCAACACAACCATGGCGGATAGATAGGCGCTGGCAGCCCGGATCGCGAGTCGCCGGTGCGAGGCTCTGCCGCGGCGCGTTCCGCCCGACCTGCAAGCGGAACGGATACGACGTCTCGCGAATTGTCCGGCAGGCAAATGCAAGGAGAGCGGCATGAAGACGATTTTGAGCTGTGCGGTTGTGGCGTTAGCCCTCGCGAGTGCCACGGGAGTGGCCGAAGCCAAGGGATGCATCAAAGGCGCGATCGTGGGCGGCGTCGCCGGTCATTACGCGCACCACCATGGTGTGCTGGGAGCCGCGGCGGGCTGCGCGATCGGCCATCATGAGGCCTCGAAGAACGCCAAGGAGAACCAGCAAAAGCAGCAGTAACCTAGTCCAGCGGCGCGACGTTGAAGTCTCGTGCCACGGCGTCGAGACTGTCGCGCAACGATTTCGGCATCGGGATGCCGTGGGCGCGGCGGTCTTGGAGCTTGGCGTGGGTCTGCTCGCCGGGCAGATAGATTCGTTCGACGCCGGGCAGGCGCTTGGAATTGCGGATATCGCGGATCACGGCGTCGACGGCGTGCTTGAATTCCTGAGCCGGCGTGAAGGCCTCGATCTCGATCGCGGCGATGGCGTGGCCGGTGTTGGTAGCCTTGCCGGTCTCCTTGACGAAGTCGACCACGTCGCGGCCGAATGCGGCGCGGTTGAGCGCCCCGGCGAGGATGCCGATGATTAGGCTGAGGCCGTAACCCTTGTAATCGCCGATCGGCAGGAGATAGCCCTCGTCGGCGCGCTTCGGATCGGTCAGCGGCTTGCCGTCGCGGTCGATCATCCAGCCGACCGGCATCGCTTCGCCGCGCTGCGCCTTGAGCCGCACCTTGCCGAACGCGGCGACGGTCGGCGCCATGTCGAGCACGATCGGCGGCTCGTCCTTCGCCGGCACGGCGACGCATAGCGGATTGGTGCCGAGCAGGTTCTCTGCACCGCCCCACGGCGGCAGGTGATTGTTGCTGCCGACGGCGAAATAAAGGCCGATCATGTCTTGGTGTAACGGCAGCGTCGCATAAAGCGCGGCCGGGCCGGCGTGATTACTCATGCGCGCGCCAACCCAGCCGATGCCGGTCGCTTTTGCCTTGTCGATAGCGAGGTGCGTGGCGCGGCGCATGACGAGATGCCCCATGGCATTGTCGCCGTCGATCAAGGCCGCCGACGGCCGGTCGCTGACGACGCTGATGTTCGGCTTGGCGTTGACGCCGCCGGCGCGGATGCGGCGCAGATAGATCGGCAGCCGGATGACGCCGTGCGTGTCGCTGCCGCGCAGATCGGCTTCCGCCATCAGGCCGGCGACGATTTCGGCGTCTTCTTTCGGCAGGCCGGCCGCCACGAAGGCGCGGGTGATGAAGGCGGCGAGCCGCGCGGCAGGCACGCGCGCTTCGGTTTGGCTGGTGGCGGCTTCGGACATGAACGGCATGCTCCCCATGAATGGCGCGGACTGGTTTAACCCTGCGCGGGATCATAAGATCAATCCGGCCGCGGAGGTAAACGCCATGAGCATGACTGCCGAAAAACTCGACACCATCAGCGCCTGCTTCGGGACCTATCCGCAGACCCAGGCGCTCAAGAGCGGGCAGATCAAGTCCGATCGCGTCGACCTACGGCTGACCGAGGTCACGCCGGTCTACAAGGCCTTCGGCATGATGGTGCGAGACCTGAAGTTCGACATCTGCGAAATGGCAGTCGTCAGCTATCTGCAGGGCAAGGCTTACGGCAAACCGCTCGTGCTGTTGCCTGCCACCATGATGGGCCGCTTTCAGCACGGCACCATGCTCTACAATTCGGATCGCGGCACGGTGACGCCGCAGACGCTGGAAGGCAAGCGCATCGGCGTGCGCTCGTTCGCGCAAACGACAGGCTGCTGGCTGCGCGGGATTTTGTGGAAGGATTACGGGCTCGACAACAGCAAGGTCAGATGGGTGACGTTCGAGGACGCCCATATCCCCGAGTTCAAGGATCCGCCCGGCGTCGAGCGCGCACCCGACGGCAAGGACATGACCAAGATGCTGCTCGACGGCGAGCTCGATGCGGCGATCTTCGGCACCGTGCTGCCGACCGATCCGCGGCTCAAAAGCGTCATCCCCGATCCGGATGCGGCGGCCAAGGACTGGTACAAAAAATACGGTACGGTGCCGATCAACCATATGGTGGTGGTGAAGACCTCGCTATCGCAATCCAATCCGGTCGCCGTGCGCGAAGTGTTTCGTATGCTGAAGGAGAGCAAGCACGCCGCTGGCCTGCCCAAGCCCGGCACGATCGATGCGCTGCCGTTCGGCCTCGAAGGGGTCAAGCCAGCGCTCGACCTGATGTCGAGTTATGCGCTCGAGATGAAGATCATCCCGCGGCGTTATTCGGTTGAGGAATTGTTCGACGATACGACGCGGGGGCTGTAGCCGCGCTCCCTATTCTCCTCATCCTGAGGTGCGAGAGGAGCGAGCCTCGAAGGATGCAGGCCTGTGCGCCGCGGCCTCGCCCTTCGAGGCTCGGCGCTGCGCGCCGAGCGCCTCAGGGTGAGGAGTTGAGTCAGTTCTTCACGACCATGCGCGGCAGCTTGCGCGTCAAGATTTCCTCGGCCTGCTTGACGATGCGGGTGACGATCTCGCCGGCTGGCGGAATGTCGTGAATGAGGCCGGCGTCCTGACCCATCGACAGCGAGCCTTCCTCGACATCGCCGGTGCGCCGCGCCGTGGCGAGGCCTTCGGCCGCCTTGGCGCGGTCGCGGCGTAGCGCCCATTCGCGGCCGGTCCAGCGCTCGATGAAGCGATTGCGCCGCGACCGGATCATCGCGCCCGGCCAGACCAGCCCGGAAGCGATGTCGGGGATTTCCGACAGCGCCGTGTCGTGACCGTCGCTGTCGACGATCGCCTGCTTGAAATTCGGGTGCAGCGGCGACTCGACGGTGGCCAGAAAGCGCGTGCCGAGCAGGATGCCGTCGGCGCCGAGCGCCAGTGCCGCGACGAGGCCGCGCCCGTCCGCATAGCCGCCCGCGGCCAGCACGGGGATCGGCGCCACCGCGTCGACCACCATGGGCAGAAGCGGCATGCTGGCCATCCAGCCGACATGGCCGCCGCCCTCGCTGCCCTGCGCGATGATAATGTCGGCGCCGGCCTCGACGGCGTGTTTGGCTTCCGCCACCGTGCCGGCCATATAGGTCACCAGCGCGCCGGCCTTGTGCGAGCGGTCGAAATACGAGCGCAGATCCTGCTCGGGCTTCGCCCAGGCGAATTGCATTACCGGCGGCCGCAGTTCGAGTCCGGCCGCGAAGGCTTCATCGCGCGTGTGAAACAGCAAATAATTCAGACCGAATGGTTTATTGGTCTGCCGCTGGATGCTGACGGTACGCTCGACGATCTGCTCGGGTGTCGAACCATGGCAGCCAAGCGCGCCGAGGCCGCCGGCGTTGGAGACCGCCGACACAAGCTCGGGGGAGGTTCCCGATCCCATGCCTCCGAGCGCCACCGGATGTTCAATATGCAGCAAATCGCAAATCGGCGTCTTGATCATCCGGCGCTCCTTATTGGCAGCGTTACTGTTTTTGGTGCCGATGTTTCAGGATTTCAGCGGCGGGTAGTCACGCGAAAACACCGGCTGGGCGAGGAATTTCTTTGGATCGTAGTGCCAGAACTGGCTCACGTCCGGATAGACTTTCACCGTGACATTGACGAGCTTGCCGGCCCGCTTCTCGACCTTGCGGATGTACACCGTGAAAGTGAGATTGCCGTAGTCGTCGAATTTCACCGGACCGCGCGGTGTGTCGGTGAGCGACACCGCCTTGATGGCCGCGGTCAGCTTGTCGGGTTCGGTATCGCCGCCGGTGGCCTTGAGCGCCGCTTCCAGAATCTGACCGTTCACATAGAGCGCCGCGGCGTAGAAGCCGATCGGCACGTTGGCGCCGTAATATTTCTGCATTGAGGCGATGAAGCGGTGGTTCGCCGCGGTATCGAGATCGAGCGTATAGGGGATTGAATTGATCAGCCCGATCGCCTCGTCGCCGAAATTGCGCATGATGCTGTCGTCGGCGACGGTCGAGCCGCCGATGAGCGGCAGTGTGAGGCCCTGGGCGCGGTATTGTTTGACGAACTTGATCGGATTGGCTCCCGCATAGACCATCACGATGACATCGGCCTTGCTTGGATCGATCTGCGCCAGATAAGGAACATAGTCGGGCGTATTGAACGGCGACCACAGTTTCTTGACGAGCTTGCCGCCATCATCCTCGAAGGCGCGCTGGAAACCGCCGACCTGCTCGTAACCGAAGGCGAAATCGTCGCCGGCGGTGATGGCGGCTTTCAGCTTCATCTCCTTGGCCGCGTAGTCGGCGAGGGGATAGAGGCACTGCGCCGAGGAATCCGAGGTGCGGACCTGGTAGGTGTTGCGGTGGCGCTGCGTCAGATCTTCGGCGCCGCCGAAGCCCATGGTCGGCATCTTGTGCTGGCCCAGATAGTCCTCGATGGCGAGCCATTCGAAGGCCGCCAGCGGCCCCATGATCAGATCGACCTTGTCGCGTTCCACCAGTTCGACCGCCTTGGTCTTGGCGGTGGCCGGCACCCCGGCCGTGTCGGCGACGATGAGCTCGATCTTGCGACCGGCCAGCGTAAAGTTCTTGTCTTTGAGGAAGCAGGTGATGCCTTCTTCCAAGTGTACGCCGCCGGCGGCAAGGCCGCCGGTCTTCACCGTCATCAGCCCGATCTTGAGGGGTTTTTGCTGCGCCAGCGCCGGCTTCGCCAGCGCCGACGTTACCGCGGCCGCGCCGCTGCCCGCCAAAAATCCGCGACGATCCATCGCTTTAATCATGGCCGTCCTCCCTGTTGTCCGCGCCCGCTGTTGCGGTGCGCTTGTCGCCGCCCGCGTGGACCGGTTCAGCGCACGTGCTGCAACAGCAGCAGCAGTCCGCCGACGACGCCGACATTGGCGAGCATGCCGTTTTGCATGCCGGTGCGCATTGGTCCTTGCACTTCCCAGAACCGCAGCAGGAGACCGGACGCAACGATGGTGAATACAATCAGCAGCAACACGCCGATCGCGGGATGCCAGTTGAACAGCACCAGCGCGCAGCCGACGAATTCCATGCCCTGGCCGACCCAGAACGTGATGAGCGGGTAGGGCGCCCGGAAATTGGTCAGCCGTTTGACGTGATCGTCGATGTGCTGCTTTTGCAGATTCCGCAGGCCGACCGCCAGAAAGAACGCGACCATCAACAGCCGCCCGGCCGTGTCGAGCCACGACGCATCGCCAGCATACATATTACATCCTCCCCCGCGCGGGCTGGTCTATCGCCGGCGCTCGCGCCGCCGTGCCGAATGTCAGGCGGCGCTTTCCGACTTGGCCTTCGATTTCGCCCAGTAGTCCGGCTGCGCCTTGGTGGTCTGCAGGCGCTTTGAATCTTCGTAACCGGGCGCCATCGAGGCCGCCGTACCGGCCATCACCTGGTGGTGCTCGATGTTGAGTAGTCGCAGCCAGCTCTGTTGGCCGAGCGTCAGTCCGATCATGCAGCCGAGTTCGACCAATTGCGGCTCGCTGAACTGCCCGTGCATGCGCTCCCAGAACGCGTCGTCGGTGTTGAGGTGCCAGACGATCGCCTCGGCGTAGGCGAGCGCCGCCTTTTGCCGTTCGTTGTACTTGGTCGATTTCTCGAAGTTGAGCAGATCGAGCACCTGGTCCTCGATCAGGGCGCCGCTGGTCGTCGCCTTCACGGAGCGCTGATTGCCGCAATATTCGCAGGTGACCGAGCGCGACACGTAGAGCCGGCACAGCTCCTTGATGGCGTGATCGAGTACGCCGGTCCGGAAAATGTTGTGCCAGGATTCGGCGAAGAACCAGAAACAGGCCGGGACGTGGGCGCGGATCGCGGAGCTTTCCGGCCGCGGCGTGCCCTCGCGCTGGCAGCGCTCCATCTCGGCGCGCATCCGCGCGTCCATCTTTTCCAGGGGAATGTAGCTGATCCTCTGCTTCGCCATATCGTACCTTCCTTTCAGTGCGGCGTTATTCCGCCGCCGCGATATTCACCGCCGGCCGCCGCCCAGCATCCTGAGCTTTCGCATAATCCACGGTAGCCTTGTACTCGGTCATTGTATCCTGGGCCTCAATGCCGCACACACGGCGGGCGAACGCCGCGAATGGGCCTGTGCCCGTGAATTCTGCCCGCTTCATGGTGAGCGACAGCAGCGTCTGCAGCGGCGTGCCGTTGAAATTCTCGAACATGGCGAGCCGGCTGCCCCAATCTGTGAGGTACAGATCGCGGATAACGCGAGCGATCTTCAGCCGGTCATAGGGCTCGCCGGTCGCGCCCTTGTTCAGCCGTTCGAACCAGGAATGCATGGCCGGCTCGCGCCACTGCTGCTCGGTCGGAAACATGATGGCGCTGCGGCCGCACAGATCGATCAGCTCGTTCACCATGGCGGCGTAGTTCTGCAGGAAATAGACGCGGCCCCAGTTGAATAACTGGATATCGGGCTTGTAGAGCCCGCCGGGCGTGAAGAAGCCCTGGTCCTCGGCTGCGAGCACGTGCGCGTAGGTCGTTTGCTGGAACGCGATGATCCTGGCGACCCGCGACTGCACGGCGTCGATCTTGCTGGTGCCGAGGTGCTCGCACATCAGGATGGCGAGACCGGCCAAGAGCTCCGCCCGCACCGCCTGGCGCACCAGCGCATAATAATGGCCCCAGTCAAACACACGCTGCGGATAAAGCTTAGCGTGATCCGGGTTGCCGATGTGGAAGACGTATTTCCACGGGATCAGCACGTTGTCGAACAGTACGGTGGCGTCGAGTTCGTCGCCCTGCGACGCCAGCGGATGCTCGACCGGATCGCGCTCGACCAGGCTCTCGCGGCAGACGATGGTGATGCCGGGCAGGTTTGCCGGGCAGACGCCATAGATGATCTGGTCGCCCTTGGCGCCTGGCCGGAAGAACACCCCGAGATGCAGAAAGTCGGCGAACGGCGTGGCGGTGCCGATCGCCTTGACGCCATTGACCACGATGCCCTGGTCGCTGGTCGCGACGATGCGCAGCGCCGGCGAGACCGCGTGCGCACCGGGATCGGAGCGATCGGCCTGCGGATCGACGAAGTGCGGCGCGACGACCAGATCGTTGTCCATCGCGTAGCGCCAGAAATTGCGGATGTTGTCGGCAAGGCCGCGACCATCGGCGCCGATCGCGGCCTTCTCCCATGGCTCGGGATCGTCGATGTAGGTCACCAGCATGTAGTTCTGCGAGTCCGGCGTCCGCGGGCACGACGCGGCGACGAAATGCTTCATGATGAATTCGAGATAGCGGCGCTTGCGGACGAGCTCTTCCTTGCTGCGGTGCTGAAACCACGCCATCGAGCGCCTCACCCCGCCTTCGTCGACGTAGGTGAGGATGTCATGCAGGTCGGCGCGATTGTGCAGATCGAAGAATTCGGCGGTGCGCGCCGCATAGGCGCGTGTCGCCGGATGCGTCGCGACGTTGTCGATTTTCTCGTTGCCGACCCAGACGACGCGGCCGTCGTTGAGCGCCGCAAGGTACTGCTGGCCGGTCCGCAGCATGCCGCTCCTCCCAGGATCGGATCGCCCAGTGAGGCCGGGCCTTTGTCGCTGGTTTTGAACGGGCGCTAGCTTACGCCCGCCACCGGCGCTAAACTATAAAATATACGATATGCAGACTATATCCAAAAGTAATAGTAAGGACCCGGACCTGCATCAATTGCGGGTGCTCGACGTGTTGCTGCGCGAACACAGCCTGACGCGGGCGGCACGCGCGCTCGAGGTCACTCAGCCGGCGCTGAGCAAGACGCTGGCGCAGCTACGCCGTTATTTCGACGATCCGCTGTTCGTGCGCGTCGCGTTGCGCATGGAGCCGACACCGAAGGCGCTGCAACTGCAGGCGCCGGTGCGCGCCATTCTCGATCGCGCGGCGTCGCTGCGCACCACGCACAGTGCATTCGATCCGGCGACGTCGCAGCGGACGTTCAATTTCTGCGTGGTCGACGCGGGCCTGTTGAAGCTGTTGCCGCCGCTGGTCGAGACGCTGCTGCGCGAGGCGCCCGGCGTGCGGCTCAACGTCTCGCAGGTCGAGGCGAGTCACCTGGAACGCTTGCTCGAATCCGGCAAGCTCGACTTTGCGATGGGCTCGTATCCGTCGCTGCCGAAAAATATCCGCCGTCAGGCCCTATGGGTGGAGCGCTATGTCAGCGTGGCGCGGCGCGACCATCCGCGGCTTTCATCCGAGCCTACGCTCCGCGAATTTGCCGCTGAGAAGCACGTAATGGTTTCGATCGCCGGCAGTGGTCACGCCCACGAGGTCATGCAGCGTGCCCTCGAAGCGGCAGTGCCGCGCGACAATATCGTCTGTCGCATTCCGATCTTCACCGGCGCGGCGGTGCTCGCCAAACAGACCGACGCTGTCGCCACGCTGCCGCTGTCGGTGGCGACCGCTTTGGCCGACGACCTCGATCTGCAGATCATCGCCCCGCCGATCAAGCTGCCCAGAATCGACATCTTCCAATATTGGCACGCGCGGTTTCATACAGACCCGGCCAACCAATGGATCAGGACGGTCTTCAAAACGCTGTTCCGCAAGGCGCCCTGATATCGGCGTCTGTGCGCAACGCGCCGATTTCGCGATCCCTGTGATCGATTTGCACGGCGGGTCGCGTCAAGCTTTGTGGCGGGCGCCCCAACAATACCCCACAATCCGACATAAACCGTCACGGTTCCGCCCCGGAGACCGGATGAATTCATACGGTCGTTTGAATTGTGGCGGGATGGGGTCATGCTTCGCCAGTGCGCGCGCGCAGCCTTCCTTGCAGGCTTTTTGGCGTGTCTGACGATTGTCGTTGGCGGCGCCGCGCGCGCGGACGGTGAAGCGGATTCGCGCATCGCGGTCTCGGGCAACCGGCACGTCGATGCGGCGATGATCCGCTCGTTTTTTCATGTCATGCCCGGGAAGCCGCTCAACGCCGCGGCGCTCGATGCGGCGCTCAAGGCGCTCTACGCCACCGGCCTGTTCGCCGATGTGAAGATCAGCCGGCAGGGCGGCGGCGTAGTGGTCAGCGTCGCGGAAAATCCTGCGATCGTGCGGATCGCCTTCGAGGGCAACAAGAAGGTCAAGGACGCCGAGTTGAAAAAGGATCTGCAATCGAAGGAGGGCGGGCCGCTGTCGCGGTT
>DASZWK010000120.1:0-10231 GCA_035546235.1 Xanthobacteraceae bacterium
ATCCCGACATGGTTGCGATCGGCAAAGGTGAAGACCCGCAATGGGTCTACACGGTGCTGTTCGACGGCCGCGAATTGTGGGGCGAGGCGAGCGATCCTTCGCTCAAAGTTTCGATCGAGGCGTTCGAGCCGTATCTGGAGCACGCGTGAAATGACCGACGCCGCCGCGCAGCGCGCGACGCAGGAAGTGCGCAGCATCCCTCGCACCGCCGAGGGACCGGTGTTTCGCGAACCGTGGGAGGCGCAGGCGTTTGCGTTGGCACTGTCGCTCAACGAACGCGGCCTGTTCACCTGGAAGGAATGGGCGGCGACGCTGGGTGACGAGATCAAGAAGGCGCAAGCCGCCGGCGATCCCGACACCGGTGAGACCTACTACCATCACTGGCTCGCGACGCTGGAGCGTATCGTCGCCGAGAAGGGCTTGTCCGATTCCGGGACGCTGGCGCGCACGCGCGACGCCTGGGAGCGCGCGTGCGAACGCACGCCGCACGGCACTCCGATCGAGCTACGGCCGGACGACTTCCGCGGCGCATAGCCTCGCGGGGTTTACAGCAGCGAGCCCGGATTCTTCCGATACCGGTTCACGATGGCATCGGCCGTCATATAGGCCAACGCCTGAATCGTCAGTGTCGGGTTGAACCCGCTCATGGTCGGATGGGTGGCGCTGCCCATGACGAACAGGTTCGGAATATCCCAGCTCTGGCTGTATTTGTTGACCACCGATTCCTTCGGATTGGCTCCCATGCGTGCGCCGCCCTGATGGTGCGCGCCGGGCGAGCCTGGACCGAACGGCGCGGTCCAGACCAGCGTCGCATCCATGGCATGGCCGATCTCGATCATCTTGTCGCGGATGAACTCGATGCGCGCCCGTTCGTTCGGCCGCCGCCAGTCGTAGGTCATCCGCGGCGCCGGCAGGCCCCAGGCGTCGCGCACGTGGGGATCGAGATCGATCATCTGATCGGCGTAGGGCAGGTTCTCGGTCTGGCCGGTCAGCGCCGTGTGCCGCGTGTAGTATTTCGCATAGAAATCGCGGAACGCGGCGCCCCACCGGGGCACGCCGGGGGGAGGGTTCATGCTCATCGCGGTGCCGAGCGGACCGCCTTCGAGCCCGGCGGGACCGGCGGAAATCTGCGCGCCGCGGATGAAGCCCAGATCCTTGTGATCGAAATTGTCGCCGTTGAAGTCATCGAGCGAGTTCTTCTGCGCGCTCGGGCCCATGTAGACGTTGACGTGGCGGTCATCGAACGCCGCGAAGGCGCGCGCGCCGATATGCGCCATGATGTGTTTGCCGAGGTGGCCGCTTGAATTGGCGAGCCCGTTCGGGAATTTCTCCGTCTTCGACAGGAGCAAGAGGCGCACGTTGTCGTAGATGAACGGCGCCAGGATGACGACGTCGGCTTCGATCGTATTGTCGTCGCCGCCGGGGCCGTAATACGACACGCCGGTCGCCTTGCCGCTGTTGTCAGAATTGACGCGGTAGCACATCGCGCCGGTGACGAGCTTGAAATTTCCGGTGGCGTCGGCTTCCGGAAGCTTGGTCACCAGGATCGAGGACTTGGCGCCGACGTGGCAGCCGAATGACTGGCAGAAGCCGCAATAGGTGCAGCCCGGCCGATCCTTGTAGGGCTCCGACAGAATAGCGTGCGGCGACGAGAACGCGTGCAGGCCGAGTTTTTTGGAAGCGGCGTTGAAATTGACGCCGACCTGGTCGAGCAGCAGGGGCTTCAGCGGATACTCGCGTTTGCGCGGCGCCTCGAACACATTGCCGCCGTCGATTTTCTTGCCGTCGAGATTGCCGGCTTTGCCGGAAACGCCGAGCTCGTATTCGGCGCGTTCGTAATAGGGCTCAAGCTCCGCATACGACAGCGGCCAGTCGATGACGGATGAATCCGCCGGAATGGCCGCTTTGCCGTAGCGCTCGATGGTCGCCGAGCGCACGCGGAAATCGTCCTCGTGAAAGCGCCATGACAGGGCGCCGTAATGCACGGTGCCGCCGCCGGCCTCGTTGCCGTTGTTCTGCGACGGGATCGGATGCGCGGTCGCGTTGGTGTTCGGCCGCCACGTCACCGGCATGCGCTTGGGATCCGGCCGCAGCTCCTGGCGCTGGAAATAGCGCAACTCGTCGTGCGGCTCGAAGTCGGCAGTCTTCAGGCGCGGCCCGCGCTCAAGCCCGATCACCTTGATGCCGGCCTTGCCGAGCTCGGCGGCGAGGATTCCGCCCGCGGCGCCGACGCCGACGATCACCACATCGGTCTTTTGCGTTGCCATGGCTGATGACCTCCCTCAATCACATCATGTGCTTTGTTGTTGGAGCGCGGCGCAGCCGCGTTTGTCGCGACTGCGCCGGTTTGTTGATGTTGCCGCGCCGTCAGATCAGCGGCCCCGGGTGCTGCCGGTAGCGCTTCACGATCGCATCCGCGGTCATGTAGGCGAGCGCCTGGATGGTCAGCGTCGGATTGAAGCCGGTGCCCATGGTCGGGAATGTCGAACTGCCGACCAGGAACAGATTGGGGTGATCCCAGGTCTGGCCGTATTTGTTGACGACCGAGTCCTTCGGATCGCTGCCCATGCGGGTGCCGCCTTCGTGGTGAGCGCCCGGTGCGCCGGGGCCGAACTGGCCGCCCCAGACGTGCGGAGCGCCCATCGCGCGGCCGATCTCTTCCATCTTCGCCTGGACGAATTTGACGCGCGCCATTTCGTTCGGGCGACGCCAATCGTAGGTCATGCGCGGGGCCGGCAGTCCCCATTTGTCGCGGACATGCGGGTCGAGATCGATCATCTGGTCGGCGTAAGGCAGGTTTTCGGTCTGCCCCACCATGGCGCCCTGACGCGCGTAGTATCGCGAAATGAAATCGCGATACGCGGCACCCCAGCGCGGCACACCGGGCGGCGGCGGCGTGAGAGTCGCGCTGATCGGGCCGCCCTCGAGGGTCGGCGTTCCGATCGAGATCTGCGCGCCGCGGATGAAGCCCAGGCCCGTGTGATCGAAATTGTCGGCGTTGAAGTCGTCGATCGAGTGCTTCTGGGCGCTCGGGCCCATGAAGTTGTTGACGTAGCGGTCTTCGAACGTGACGAACACGCCGACCATCATGTGCGCCATGATGTGCTTGCCGAGATGGCCGCTCGAATTGGCGAGACCGTTCGGATATTTCGCCGTTTTCGACAGCAGCATCAGCCGCGTGTTGTCGTAAATGAACGGCGCGACGATCACGATGTCGGCTTCGATCGTATTGTCGGAGCGATCGAGCCCGTAATACGACACGCCGGTCACCTTGCCGGAATTGTCGCTGTTGACCCGGTAGCACATCGCGCCGGTGATGATCTTGAAATTGCCGCTCGCCTCGGCCTCCGGCAGCTTGGTCACCAGGATCGATGACTTGGCGCCGACGTGGCAGCCGAACGCCTGGCAGAAGCCGCAATAGGTGCAGCCCGGCCGGTCGTGATACGGTTCGGACAGAATCGCGTGCGGCGACTGGAACGGGTGCAGGCCGAGCTTCTTGGCGCCCTCCTCGAACAGTAGCGCCGACTGATCGAAAATCAGCGGCTTCAACGGGTATTCGCGCTTGCGCGGCGCCTCGAAAACGTTGCCGCCCTCGATCTTCTTGCCCTGGATGTTGCCGGCCTTGCCGGACACGCCGAGCTCGTACTCGGCCTGGTCGTAGAACGGCTCAAGCTCGGCATAGCTCACCGGCCAATCGGTCAGCGATGAATCCTTGGGTATGGCGGCCTCGCCGTAGCGCTCGACCGTCTTGGTCCGTGCGCGGAAGTCATCCTCGTGCATCCGCCACGACAGCGCACCGTAATGCACGGTGCCGCCGCCGGCCTGGTTGCCGTTGTTCTGCGACGGGATCGGGTGCGCCGTGGCATTGGGATTCGGCCGCCACGTCACCGGCGTCGTTATCGGGTCGGGGCGCAGATCCTGACGCTGGAAATAGCGCAGCTCGTCATGCGGATCGAAATCGGCCGTCGTGAGCTGCGGACCGCGTTCGAGTCCGATGACCTTCATACCGGCCTTGGCGAGTTCGGCGGCGATGATTCCGCCCGCGGCGCCGACGCCGACGATCACCACATCGGTTTTGAGATTTGCCATGGCTCAACCCTTCTTCTGCTTGAGCCGCGATTGCAGGCCCACAATGGGCTCGCGCGTGAAGGCCTCCTTGCTTTGCATGTCTGCTTCAGTGAACTGCATCTGCGCGCCCGGAAAGCCGACCAGCCGCCAGCCGGCGAAGTCCTTGTTGCCGCCGTAAACCGGGTCGGCGAACATGCCCTCCATGGTGTGTTTGCGCACGGTGTTGAAGAACGCCTGCGCGGTCGGCCAGACGAATTCGGGCGCCTTGCCGTGTTCGAGCGCGGTGATGACTTCGTCCTGCTGCGCCGCCGGCAGACTGCGGAACGCCTTGCCGTATGCCGCCTTGCAGTGTGCGTCGAGCTGGGTGAGGCCGTGCCGGTAAAATTCCTGTTCGTCCTTGTAGGCGCCCGACAGTGCAAGATCGATGTAATTGAGCACGTCGGCATCGGTCGCGCCCGGCTTGCCCGGCGCGCCGGGCATCAGCCGCTCGGCGAATGCCTTGATGGTGCGGCTGTTTTCATCGTTGAAAAACGCGCCCTGCGCGTTGGACATCGGCGCCATCGCGGTCGCGGCGTCCATCGCCATGCCGGACATGCTGCCGGCCGGCGCATCGGCCGCGGCAACCTGCTGGCCGGATTTGGCGAGCGCATCGGGAACCAGCGCGACGGTCGCCGCCGCTCCCGCTGCCGTGCCGACAAGGAATGCACGACGGCCTTCATCATGCTTCTTCATGAGTCTCCTCCCTGTGCCTGCGCTCGCGCTATCGGTCCGGCGAAAAAACCGGCGCGCGCGATACGACCGTGCCCGCACTCAGTCTGGCGTCGCAGCGATGCGGACAGCGAGTGACTAGACTGTGCTCTTTAGCGACACCACGCAAGATGCTTGCGCAGAACTGAGGGCAGACCACGGCGCATAGATGACAAAATAACGAACAACGACGACACCCACGTCCTGTCGTCGCGCCGCAGTCCCTAGTGCATCGCGATCGCGGTGCGCGGCACCAGCGCGCCCGGATGACGGATGACGTTGCCGGCAAGACGATGCGCAGCACCGGCCGATTGCGCCGGCGTGTCGCCGTTGAGCCGCGCGGCAAGATAGCCGGCGTTGAAGCCGTCTCCCGCCGCCGTGGTGTCGACCGGGATGAAGACTTCGGGCACCGGCACGAATTCCTGCGTACTGCCGGTCGCCACCAGCGCGCTGTTTGGTCCGTTCTTCACCACGATCTCGCCGATGCCGAACGCTTGCAGCCGCGCCACGGTCGCCTCGGGACTCGGGTCGCCCCACAGCACCGCCTCGTCGTCGAATGTCGGCAGCGCGATATCGACGCGCTTGAGCGTTTCGATGAACACGTTGCGTGTGCGCGGCAGGTCGCCGCTCCAGCCGTGCGGCCGGAAATTGCCGTCGAACGCCACCTTGGTACCCTGCCGGCGCGCCACTTCGAGCACGGCGAGAAAGCGGCCAAGCCCGGTGTTGGAAAACAGCGACAGCGTGATGCCGGAAAAATACACGAGCTTGGCAGTCGTCAGACCTTCGGCGAGCCGCATCCAGTCGGGCAGCTCGAACAGCGACCGCACCGGCGCGCTGTCGCGCCAGTAACGCGCGCGCCGTTCGCCGTCCGGGCCGTTCTCGACGAGGCAGAGCGCGGGAAGCTGGTTGGGAACGCGCAACATCAGGTTTGAGGAAATGCCCTCGGCACTGGCAAGCGCCATCATGCTTTCCGAATACGGATCGTCGCCCAGCGCTGTGGCGAAGGTGACGTTAATCCCGGCGCGGGCGAGATAGATCGCGGTATTGAATGTGTCGCCGCCGCACGACAACGCGAAGCGGCCATCGGCGCCGCGTTTTAATTCGATCACGGCTTCGCCGACGCAGATGGCGCCCGATTTTTCGCCGGTCTCGCTCATGTGGTTCCCTGTCCGGGCGCGACCATGCCCCGCCGAATGGGCATTGGCAATCGGGTCAGGAAGTAACCAAACGCGCTCAGAAGCGAGATGCAGAAGCTGACCGGCCAATCGGTGTAATAAGCGATGACGATGCCTAGCCACGCCTCGGCGAGTGCAATGGTCGCCGACAACGCAATCCCGCTCCACAGACCATTCGCCAGGCGCTGCGCGGTCGCCGGCGGGCCGACCATGAGCGCAAAGACCAGGAGCACGCCGACAATCTGCGCGCTCTCCGAGACCGCGAGCGCGACGATTGCCAGAAACGCGACGGAGAGAAAGCGCACCGGCACGCCTTTGGCTTCGGCCAGTTCCGGCTGCAGGCTGGAGAAGATCAGCGGACGCATGATCGCGGCCAGTGCCGCGAGCGTGACGACACCAAGCGCCGCGAGCGTCGCGATCATGCCGTGGTCGACCGCAAGCACGTCGCCGAACAAGAGCGCCGTCGCCTGGGCGGCAAACGCCGTGTAGTAGTGCAGGAACAACAGTCCAAAGCCGAGCGCCAGCGCCAGCATGATGCCGATGGCGACGTCGCGGCCGCTCAGCCGCTCGCCCATCAGCCCCATGCCGATGCCGGCGGCGACAGTGAAGCCCAGAAGTCCCCACAGCGGCGCGAGGCCGATGAGCGCGGCGCCGGTCGCGCCGGCAAATCCGATATGGCCGAGCGCGTGTCCGGCGAACGTCTGGCCGCGCAGCACCAGGAAATAGCCGACCACGCCCGAGACGATGGCCGCAACGCCAGCGGCGGCGAACGCGTTGCGCATGAAATCGTATTCAAGCATGGCGGGGGCCGTGGTGATGGCCGTGATCGTGCCCATGCTCGTGATCATGACCCTGGCCATGATCGTGCAGATGATCGGAGCGTTCGACGTCGCGGCCGCGCGACAGCACGAAAATGTTGCCGCCGGCCTTCACCACGTCGATTGGCGCACCGTAGAGCTTTGACAGCACCGGTGCGGTGACCACTTCGGGCACCGTACCGAGCGCGGCTTGACCGCTGCCGAGATAAAGCACGCGGTCGAGCGCGCCAATGAGCTGATTGAGTTCGTGCGCGGAGAACAGCACCGTGATGCCGCGTTCGCGAGCAAAGCCGCGAACCAGATCGACCACCGCCTCCTGATAGCGATGATCGAGGCTGATCAGCGGCTCGTCGAGCAACAACAGCTGCGGCTCGCCAAGCAGCGCCTGCGCCAGCAGCAAACGCTGGCGCTCGCCGCCCGACATCTCGCCGAGCGGCCGCTCGGCGAGATCGCGGGCGCCGACCGCGGCGAGCGTTGTCTCGATCGCCGCGCGGTCGGTGCGCGACAGCGAGGGTACGCCCCAGCGTTCTCCGCGCACTGAACTGGCGATAAAGTCGCGGCCGCGGATGCGCAGATCCGGCAGTACGGTGCGCAACTGCGGCAGATAGCCGATGGCGGGGTCGCCGCGCCGCGGCGTCTCGCCGAACACGCGGATCGCTCCCGCGCGCGGCCCGATGAGACCGAGGATGGCGCGCATCAGCGTGGTCTTGCCGGCGCCGTTCGGGCCGAGCACGCCGATGAACTCGCCGCGATTGATGGCAAGGGTCACGTCGGAAAGAACATCGCGTCCGCCGACCGCGAGCGTCACGTGGTCGAGCGCGATGACGCTGGGGGGCGCAGTCATGATGTGGGCTCGCCCAGCGCCTTGGCGGTGGCGTCAAGCTCGCTCAGCATCCAGGCGAGGTAAGTTGCGCCGGACGGGGCGGTTTCGGTGACACCGACGACCCCAACATGCGAGGCGTGCGCCAGATCGACGAGGTGCGTCACCAGATTGCTGCGCGCCTGGGTGTTGTAGAACAGGACGCGCACCGCTCGACCTTTCAGGCTCTGCTCGAATTGCGCGAAGTCGCGCGCCGCGGGCTCCGTGCCGTTCATCACGGCGAGCTGGAAGCGCTCGTTGTGCATTGTCAGACCGAGCGCGGCGGCCATGTCGCCGAACACCGGCTCGGTCGCCGTCACCGGCGTGCCCGCGTATTTGCCGCGGATGGCCGCGATCTTGTCGTTGAGCGGCGCGAGCGAGGCGAGAAAGGTTTTGAGCCGCGCGGCATATTCGTTCTTGTGCGCGGGATCGGCCGTGGTCAATGCGGCAGCAAGCGCGCCGGCCACGGCCGGCATGGTGCGCGGATCGTACCAGAGGTGCGGATTGCCGCCGGCCTTCTGGTGCATCAGATCGGCGGCGGCGATGACGGCGCGGTCGGGCTTCGGCGAAACCGCAAGCAGTTTCTCCATCCACGAATCATAGCCCGCGCCGTTAAGCACCACGACCTGCGCTGCCGCCACCTGCCGCACGACGGTGGGCGTGGTTTCGAACAGATGCGGGTCCTGATCGGGATTGTTCAGAATGCTGATGACGGCGACGCGCTCGCCGCCAATCTCGCGCGCGACGCCGCCGTAGAAATTCTCAGCCGCCACCACGGCAATCCTGTCGGCGGCGCGGGCCGGAAGGGCAGGGGCAAAGGCGATGGTCAGAGCTATTGCCAGCCCGATAAGTGATTTCATGTCAAAGCCTTAGTCCCTCTCCGAGCGAATGTAATATTATAACATTATAGCGGCAATCGCGTTTCAGGCTTGGTTCAGTCCGGTCCCGCGCTTCATGGCAGCGCCAACGGATATGACTCCGTCCGCCACCCGGGCAGCCAGCTCCTGGCAGACCTGCGTCGCGGCAGGCCGGGCGAGTTTCCGAACCGCCAGCGAACGGAGTATATGGCTCCGCCCGCAGGCACCGCCCTCGCTCCCTCTCGGGGAGTACCCTCGGCCGAAAGGTCCCTTACAAATAGTGAGCGAGGTGAAGAGCCTTGTATCATATTCGGGGACATTGTCGAGGAAAAAAGGACAATCGCGGAGTGGTCGGCTGAAATAGTCGCATTAGCTCGGAGTGGAATAGGATTGCCAATCCTTGAAAGGCGCAATTTCGTAGATCATGTTACCGAGTATGAAACGCCGAACGCACCGGCCTTCCTTCTTTTCCAAGGTTTTGGTCGAGATTTGGACCGTGATTCGGCGCGGGGTGTGCGGACGCCTTCGGCTCAAGCCAAGCGACATACTGCGCTATCGCCTCACCGCGGAAGGCGTGCCGCTCGACAAGGCACAGATGATCGACGTCGACGATCCGTTCGCCGCGTTCTCGGAGTGGTGGGACGAGGCGGACGAGGAAGCGTACCGCAACCTGTGAAGCGGCGCTACTCGGGACGAAACTGGTCCGAACACCTGCAGAGCGCGGTTATGGAGATTTTGAGCTAGGCGAACGTGTTGCCAATTCTGCCCGGCGTTCGTCGCTTACCCGATATTCCTTAATCTCAATTGCCTCTACATCGCGGCGTAGTTTTGTCATCCGCCGAATGAAGGACTCAAAGTCCTTCCTGGGTATGCGGCGTTTTCGATTGAACATCGTCTCTTCGACGTTCTCCGTCTGTAGGTAAACTTCGCCATCACTTTTTGTCCACCACAGCCCATGAAGATAATCATTTCTCAAAGTTACAAGCGACTGAAATTGTTTGATTGCGCGCTCATAGATTGGGTCTTTTTTCTTGGCATCGTTTCCCGGATAGTGGTTTAAAAGGTTTGCCATCATTTGACCGCGCGGTTTGTTAGCGTTCATCGAGCGAAATATCTGGCGTCCAGGTGAGAACCCTCGAGCCATTTTTGCTGCGGTTAGGCGAATATCCACATCTGACAGGACAAGCACGTCGATCAATGGGATCATGGCTTCTTCGGTATGGACCCAATCGGAAAAAATTTCCCCGAACAGCTTGAGCAAATCGGGATTTGTAATACCCGCACGCCAAGTTCCCGTCTCTCTTGGGTTGATTTTCTCGCTGTATTGAAAGTCGCTTGGTTTGCTGGACGTCGACATTGTGCGGCCCCTTCACCCAGTCTTGGACTAATACCTCTAAACCTGATCTGCTGGATTCGCTAAGGCGCTTATATTCACAGTCGATGCTTAAAGACTGCCCCCGGGTTTCGCTTCGCTCGTGGGCATCACGCTGCACGATCTTGCCCACGCGGGTAGACCGTGCGGCGTGATGCCCACCCTACTACTCAATTCGGATGCAGCAACGGGATGAGCTTGTTCTTCTCCGCGGCGTCGATGGCGAGATTTTTCGTGAAGCCCGCGGCGTCGGCGAAATAGTCCGCTGGCTGGAAGGTGTGCTTGACCACCCGCTGGGCGGCGTCGCTCTTTATTATGTCGACGCACGCCGTCTC
>DASZWK010000121.1:0-1804 GCA_035546235.1 Xanthobacteraceae bacterium
CCGCGAGCCGCAGCAGCAGGTCGTTCGAAAAATCTTCAAGGGTCTTATTTGCAAGCATGTTCTGAACGGCATCGATCGCGCTGAGAATATGTATCAATCGATCGGCCAGGGTCGGAGGCATTCCTAGAATACCTCGATCAAATCATCAGCTATGCGCTTGGCAAAGCGTGGCTCGATCGACCGTCGCATCTCGGCCTGGGTCTCTAGGCCCGTAGCTCGTCTGACAATGTCCTGGACGCGAACGATGTCGAGGCCTTCAAATTTGGCGTCGTCTACGTCGATCAGCACATCAAGATCGCTGTCCTCGCGGGAGTCGCCACGCGCGCGCGAGCCGAAAATGGCGAGCCGCGTCACGCCTTTAGCGCGCAAAGCCGGTGCGGTCTCTTTCAGCTTGGCAATGATCTCATCGCGGGTCATGCAATAATTATATCACAGGATGCCGTAGTTCTCACTCTGCCGCTTCCTGCGCATGCCCGAGCCGCTTGTTGAGCGTATCGAGCAGCGACTGCGCGGCGTCCGCGATCACCGTGCCGGGCGGGAAGATGGCTTCGGCGCCGGCTTTTTTCAGCACCTCGTAATCCTGCTGGGGAATGACGCCGCCGACGACGATCATAATGTCGGGCCGGCCGAGGCGGTCGAGTTCGGCCTTGAGTTGCGGCACCAAGGTCAGGTGGCCGGCGGCGAGCGAGGATACGCCGAGAATATGCACGTCGTTCTCGACCGCCTGGCGCGCGGCTTCGGCAGGCGTCGCGAATAACGGGCCGATGTCGACGTCGAAGCCGAGATCGGCGAACGCGGAGGCTATCACCTTCTGGCCGCGGTCGTGGCCGTCCTGCCCGATCTTGGCGACCAGGATGCGCGGGCGGCGGCCTTCATTGTCCTCGAATTCGGCGACGCGTTTCAGCACCCGCCCGACCGCATCCGCCATGCCGGCCTCCCGCCGATAGACGCCCGAGATGGCCTTGATCTCGGCCTGATGGCGTCCGAACACCTGTTCCAGCGCCAGTGATATTTCGCCGACCGTGGCCTTGGCGCGCGCGGCGTCGATGGCGAGCGCCAACAGATTGCCATTGCCGCCCTCGGCTGTACGCGTGAGCGCCGCAAGGGCGTCTGCGACCGCGCGCGGATCGCGCTCGCGCTTCAATCGCGCCAGCTTGTCGAGCTGCAATTGCCTTACCGCGCCGTGATCGACTTTGAGCACGTCGATCGCCGCTTCGTCGCGCGGCCGGTATTTGTTGACGCCGATCACCGCCTGCGCGCCGGAATCGATGCGCGCCTGGGTCCGCGCGGCGGCTTCCTCGATGCGCAGCTTCGGCAAGCCCGCCTCGATCGCGCGTGTCATGCCGCCGAGTTTTTCGACTTCCTCGATGTGGCCGAAGGTGCGCGCCGCAAGATCGTGCGTGAGCCGCTCGACATAGAACGAGCCACCCCATGGATCGATGCTGCGCGTCGTGCCGCTCTCGCGCTGAAGCACGATCTGCGTATTGCGGGCGATGCGGGCGGAGAAATCGGTCGGCAGCGCCAGCGCCTCGTCGAGCGCGTTGGTGTGCAGCGACTGCGTGCCGCCCTGCGTCGCCGCCATCGCTTCGATGGCGGTGCGCGCCACGTTGTTGAACACGTCCTGCGCGGCGAGCGACCAGCCGGAAGTCTGGCAGTGGGTGCGCAGCATCAGCGAGCGCTCATCGCGCGGCTTGTATTCCGCCATCAGTTTGGCCCACAGCACGCGCGCGGCGCGCAGCTTCGCCACCTCCATGAAAAAATTCATGCCGATGCCGAAGAAGAACGACAGCCGCGGCGCGAAGCG
>DASZWK010000122.1:0-3397 GCA_035546235.1 Xanthobacteraceae bacterium
GAATGACAGTTGCAGAACCGCACCCCGGCCGCCTATCTAAGCCCCGCATGGGCACCGCCGCCGCAACCAATACGCACTTGCCGGAACCGCATACCGGCCTGATCGACGCGCGCCTGATCAAGATCGAGGACGTGGCGCGCGACACCAAGCTCTACACGTTCGCGCGGCGCGACGGCGCCAAGCTGCCGCCCTACAAGCCCGGCGCTCATATCGACCTGCATTTGCCTAACGGACTGCTCCGGCAATTCTCGCTGGTGCGTCCGGCGGACGGCAATCCCGACAGCTACGCGGTCGGCGTCAAGCGCGACGAGAACAGCCGCGGCGGCTCGCGCTACATCATCGACCAAATGAAAGTCGGCGACGAACTCAAGATCAGCGCGCCGCGCAACAATTTCCCATTGGTCGAGGACGCCGAGCATGTCGTGCTGTTTGCCGGCGGCATCGGCATCACGCCGATCTGGTGCATGGCGCAGCAGCTCGCGGCGCTCGGCCGCTCGTGGAAGCTCTACTATGCGTGCCGGTCGCGCGCCGACATGGCGTTTCTCGACACGCTGGAAAAGCTCGAACCGAATCTGCGTCACCTGCATTTCGATGACGAGGGAGGCGGCGTGCTCGACCTCGCCAAGGCCGTCGCAGAGATTCCCGCGAGCGCGCACCTTTATTGCTGCGGCCCCAATCCGATGCTCAAGGCGTTCGAGGCCGCAGCCGCAAGCCGGCCGCGCAATCTCGTCCATGTCGAATATTTCACCCCGAAGGAAGAGGCGGCGGGGCAGGAAGACAAGCTCGGCGGTTTCTGGGTCGAGCTCGCCCGCTCCGGCGAGGAGTATTTCATCCCCGAGGGCCAGAAGGTCCTCGAAGTGCTGTTCCAGGCCGGCGTCGATGTCGATTATTCGTGCGAGCTCGGCATCTGCGGCGCCTGCGAGACCAAGGTCATCTCCGGCATCCCGATCCACCACGACTCGGTGCTGAGCGAAGAAGAGCAGGCCTCAAACGAGAAGGTGATGATCTGCTGCTGCGGCTGCGCCACCGAGCGGCTGGTGCTGGATATGTAATTGTTGTTCGCGTGCATAGGACGCTACGCGCCGATCACGCCTCCTGGGGAACGTAGTGCAGCACCAATAGGTCGGAGCGCGCACACGGCACGATCGCGTAAGCCCGACCTTGATCGTCGGCAAATTCCACCAGCGCGGTTCGCTCGTCGAGCGATTCGACCACCGTACCTACCTGGCCGCGCGCAAGCCCTTCCACCGGCGCGTCAGCAAGCAATGCGACAACGTCGAGAACGGCGGCTGACCCTCGTCTAGCTGATTGATCAGTCATCACATGACCCAGCAGGTAACGAACCGCGGCAATTCCTCTCCGATCCGCACGATCCATACGGTATTATCACAGCGCTTCTGCCGTGTCGCGATACCAGAACGTCGACCCGCCATCGATTGCCAAACCGATCCGCGTCGAGTTGAACGGCGTCGGCTGTCCTGACAGCGACCAGCAATGTCAGACGCAGCCACGCACTGTCGGCCCGACTGAGTCCGATCAATTCTCGAAATAGTCGAGCCTTGTGGCGGCCTCGCGGGTGCTCCGAATTGAGGCAATATTCCTCAATCTTACGGATATCGAGGATCGCCTGTTCGCTGTTGGGCAGAACCGCCATATCGGCATCCGCAAGACCATCGAAATGGGCCGTGACGGCGCTATTTAGCCGGACTATAGAAGCTCGTAAGATGTGTCATGCCAAGACTGGCTGATAGCATACTACGAGATTCGGAACTGACATGGATACGGCAGTCAAAACTCGCCCCGCGAAAAAGACGGCAACCAAAGAGCGCCAGGATCTCCGCGCCTGGATCGCGCAATTGCGCGCCAACGGCGAATTGCAGGACATCACCGGCGCCGAGCGCGAGAAGGAGATCGGCGGCATCGTCGACATCTACCAGCGCCGCATCGGCAACAAGGCGGTGCTGTTCGACGACGTGCCGGGGTTTCCACGCGGCCGGCGCATCCTCGCCAACATCCTCACGTCGGTCCGGCGCATCAACATCACGCTCGGGCTCGATCCCGACGCCAGCGCCGTCGAACTGGTGCACTACTGGCGCCGCTACATGAAGGAAGCGCGCGCCATCGCGCCTGCCACGGTGAAGACCGGGCCGCTCCTTGAGAACGTCCATACCGGCAGCGACATCGACATTTTCAAGATCCCGGTGCCGCGCTGGCACGAGCACGACGGCGGCTATTACATCGGGACCGGCGACATGGTGATCATGCGCGATCCGGATTCCGGCTGGATCAATTACGGCGCCTACCGGGTACAGGCGCATGAGCCGAACGTCGCGACCGTGATGTTCTCCAAGGGCAAGCATGGCGACATCATCAAGCGCCGCTATCACGAGCGCGGCGCGCCCTGTCCGATCGCGGTGGTGTGCGGCATGCATCCGGCCCAGTTCATGATTGCCGGCCTGGAAATTCCCTACGGCAAGAACGAGTACGATGTGGCGGGCGGCCTGATCGGCGAGCCGATCGAGGTGATCGCCGGGCCGCGCACCGGGCTGCCGATTCCGGCACACGCCGAGATCGCCTTCGAGGGCTTCATTCATCCGAACGACCTGCGCGACGAAGGCCCGCTCGGCGAGTGGACCGGCTATTACGCCGGCGGCCTGAAGAAGGAGCCGGTGATCCGCATCGAAACCTTCATGCACCGCGACGATCCGATCCTGCTCGGCGCCATTCCGGGCATCCCGCCCGACGACGATTCGTTTTATCGCGGCACCTACCGGGCCGGCGCGGTGTGGAATCAGCTCGAAGCCGCGGGCGTGCCCGAGGTGAAGGGCGTGTGGGCGCACGCAGCCGGCGGCAGCCGGCTGTGGCTCACCGTCGCGATCAAGCAGCAATACGCCGGCCACGCCAAACAGGCCGGGCTGATCGCCTCGCAGTGCCATGCCGGCGCCTACGCCAACCGCTTCGTCATCGTAGTCGATGACGACATCGATCCGGCCGACATGGACAAGGTGATCTGGGCGATGTGTACCCGGTTCGATCCGCGCGAGGGCATGGAGACGTTGCGCGGTTGCTGGTCGACCGCGCTCGACCCGATGGCCTACGCGAGCGACGATCCGCGCAACGCCCGCGTCGTCATCGACGCCTGCAAGCCGTTCAAACGCCGTGACACCTTCCCGGTCGTGGTTCGCTCCAGCAAGGACGTCGACGATCTCGTGCGCAAGAAATTTTCGAACGTGCTGCCGAAGTGATGCAAAACGCCATGACTGAAAAATTCGACATCACGCTCACCATCAACGGCCAGGATTACCCGATCCGGGTCGAGGCGCGCAAAACGCTGGTCGATGCCATCCGCGAGGATTGCGGCCAGACCGGCACCCATATCGGCTGCGAGCACGGCGTC
>DASZWK010000123.1:0-15474 GCA_035546235.1 Xanthobacteraceae bacterium
GCGCGGCTGAGCGCATAACAAACGAGATCGGCGTCGGCGACGACGGAAGCCGAGCGCGGCCCGTGATCGAGCAGTGCGAGTTCGCCGAACACCGTCCCCGGTGAAAATGTCGCGAGCCGGATGCTGGCTGCATTGACGCGCTGCAGATAGGCGCTCGCCGTGCCTTTGAGCACGATCAGCACTTCGTCGCTCGGCTCGCCTTCGTGAAACACGATGGTGCCTGCCGGGTAGGTCTTGCGCTTCATCTGCGCGGCGATCGTCTTGACGTCGCCTTGCGGATAGCCGGCGAACAAGCCGATATCCCCGGCGGCGAGCTCGGCGCCGCCGTCGCGCGATCGTGTGCGCAGGAGGTCATCCTCCGCCCGCTCGACGGCGCGATCGACATCGGGAAAGATTTCGGTCGCGTCGAACGACGCCAGCGCACCGAATTCGCCGAGCCGTTCCATCGCGGTCGTAGCTGTGCCGACGGCGAGCAGCAGGCTGATCTTGCGGCGCGCCAGATCGGATTTGATTTCCAGGAGCGTGCCGGTCCCGGTGCTGTCGAGTTCGGTGAGGCGGCGCAAATCGAGGACGACGCAGGCGCTGTCGTGACCGAGTTCGCTATCGACTCTTTTGGCGATGGTCTCGCCGGTGCCGAAGAACAGCGCGCCCTGCAGCTCCATGACCAGGATTCTGCCGCCGGCGGTTTCGAGGTAGGTCCGCTCCGGGGCGGTGCGCGATTTGCGCGAGTGAATGGCGTCGCAGCGGTAGCTCCTTCGCACTGCCGAGCGGCTCATGTGAAACACGAACAACACCACCGCGATGGCGACGCCGATGAACACAGCCGCGACGATGTTGAGAACGATGGACAGTATCGCGACCGTTATCACGACGACCAGATCGGTAATCGTGCTGACGCGCAGCGAGCGCGGCGCGGTGCGGACGCGCCGCAACAGGCCCAGGCTCCAGACGTCGAAATGCTGCACGGCGATCACCATGATCACCGCCGACAGCGCGACGCGCGGAATATAACCGAGCCAGCGGAACATCAGCAGGCTGGCGACCAGCAGGGCTGCTGCATTGATCAGCACGGATACCGGCGAGCGGCCGCCGAAGCCGCGGTTGGCGATGCTGGCGCCGATATTGATGCCGCAGGTGATGCCGCCGAAGCAGGCGCAGGCAGCGTTGGCAAGGCCGTAGCGCAAGAGGATGCGGTCGGTGTCGCGGCGCGGTTCGTCTGGCGCCGTGACCAGCTTGGTGCATAACAGCGCGTCGATCGAGGCGACGATGGCGAGCGCCAGCGCGCCGCCGATGATGGTGGGCGCAAAGGCGAGGAGCGTCGCTGTATCTTCGAGGCGCGCGAAATAGGGCAACGCGCTGAATTGCAGCGTCGAGGTCGACGCGCTCGCCATGACGGGGCCGAGCAGGGCGCCGAGCCCAACGAACTGGCAGACATAATAAAGCGCGCAGCCGAAGAAGAAGCCGGTCAGCATCGGCGGCACCTTCGGGATGAGCTTGCGCGCGTTCCACATCACCGCAAATGTCAGGGCCGCAACGACCACGCTGAGCGGTTTGATCGACGCCCAATGGGCCGGTACCTGGGTGAATGCGATGTTCTGATCGAAACCGCAGACATTGCCGAGCTGCACCAGGAACAGCAGCAGCGCGGCGGCGTTCTGAAAGCCCGCCATGACCGGCTGCGGCGTGAATTTGATCAGGCTGCCGAGCTTGACGAAGCCGAACAGCGCTTCAAATGCCCCCGCCAGCAGCACAATCGCAAACACCATGGCGAGCACCAGCGGAACGCCGCCGGGGGCGATTTGCGGTGCGCCGGAATGAACGAGGCCGTAGGTCAGTGCGCCGAGAAAAAACGAGCTGATGACGCGCGGCGCATAGACGGTCGTGGTCGGGTCGCCAAGCACCACACAGGCGACGCCGAAGACCAGCGCCGTGATCAGGCCGGCCAGCGCGCCGGCGGCAAAATAGCTGTCGCCGAACGACGCGAACGCGAACATGCCGTAGCCCATGGCGAGCGGAATTGCGACAGCGGCAGAGACCAGGCCACCGGCCGCTTCGCCGCGGACATCCAACGACTCCGGCAAATTGTCCCCCCAGATCGGCGCCGATTGCCCCCAAGCTCGGCCTTTGTTGTGATTGAGCGTTTCTCTGGTCGCAGGGTCAAGAGCCTTGAGGGTCGTATCAAGGTAGAAAGTCGCGGCCCTGAGATCGTCACTGCGGGTTTCCCATCGGCGCCTGCGCCATTATGCTCGCCATCGTCAACGCGGTGGTCATGAAGCAGGATTTCACAGACGGATCGGACGAGCGACTGCGCCGGGCGCTGACCGCGTTCCTGCGCCAGGAAGTGCAGGCGCCGGCGAGCGCAGTGACCGACTTTCTCGATATGATCATCGAGGACGCCCGCGCGGCGCACTCGGAGGAGATTCTGGCCGATCTCGGGCGCATGCGCAGCGCCAGTGCGCAGCTCAACGCCTTCGTCAAAAGTCTCATCCAGGAATCGTCGTCGGATCGCAGGGCGGGCGAGGATTTCGAGGCGTTTCATCGCCGCCTGCGCCACGATCTGCGCACGCCGCTCAATGCCATCAAAGGCTACAGCGAACTGCTCATCGAGGACATGCCGGCCGGCGGCGAGCAGCCGCTGCGCGCCGACCTGACCAGGCTCAAGGCCTCGGCCGACCAGCTGCTCGGCCAGATTGACGCCATGATCGTCCTGGCGCGGCAGGACGGCGCCGCACCGGGCGATGCAGACAGCCGGGCGCAACAGTTCGATCTCGTCGCCGAGGCGCTGCGCAGCCTTACACCCCTTGCCGCCGGCAACGTCATGCGCGACGCCGCGAAGGCGAGCCGCATCCTCGTTGTCGACGATAACGCATCCAATCGCGACGTGCTGGAGCGGCGGCTCGTGCGCGAAGGCCATCGGGTGGTGGCTGCGGCGACCGGCGCAGCCGCGCTCGAGCAGACCGCCGCCGAGGAGTTCGATCTCATCCTGCTCGACCTGATCATGCCGGAAATGAGCGGCTTCGACGTGCTGCGGCGGCTGAAGGCCGCCGATCATACGCGGCACATCCCGGTCATCATCATCTCGGCGCTCGATGAACTCGACAGCGCGGTGCGCTGCATCGAGGCGGGCGCCGAGGATTATCTGACGAAGCCCTTCAATCCGGTCCTGCTTCAGGCGCGGATCGGCGCCAGCCTGGAACGCAAGTGGCTGCGTGACCGTGAAAAGGAGGTGGCGGCCGATCTAAAGCTCGAAAAGCAGCGCTACGAGGACCTGCTGTTGAACATCCTACCGCCGCCGATCGTGCGGCGCATCCGCAACGGCGAGGGCCTCATCGCCGATCACTTCGTCGACGCGACCATCCTGTTCTGCGACGTGGTCGGTTTCACCGCGCTCAGCCAGGAACTGACGCCGGCGCGCACCATCGATTTTCTCAGCCGGATTTTTTCGGCGTTCGACCGGCTGGTCGGCGAACTGGAAGTCGAAAAGATCAAGACGATCGGCGATGCCTATATGGTGGCGGCCGGAATCCCACAGGTGCAGCCCGACCACGCCGACCGTATTGCCCGTCTCGCTCCGCGCATGCTCGATGCGGTCGAAGCGGTCGGACGCGACATCGCGCTCAGCCTTCAGGCGCGCATCGGCATCCACAGCGGCCCGATCGTGGCCGGCGTGATCGGCACGCACAAATTCGTCTATGACGTCTGGGGCGATACCGTGAATACGGCGAGCCGCATGGAATCCCACTCGCTGCCGGGACGCATTCAAATCTCCGCCGCGACCCGCGCGGAACTCGGCGATCGCTACGACATTGAGCGGCGCGGTATCATCGACATCAAGGGCAAGGGCATGATGGAGACGTTCTTTCTCAACAGATGAGCTTTTCCTGCCGTCCCCATATACACGGCCGTGCTGTGACCATGGCATTGATTGATTTTGATGTCCGACCTTGACGCCATTGTCATCGGCGCCGGCCATAATGGGCTCACCTGCGCCGCCTATCTCGGCATGGCGGGCTTGCGCGTGCGCGTGGTCGAGCGGCGCGCCGTTGTCGGCGGCGCCTGCGTGACGGAGGAATTCCATCCGGGATTCCGCAACTCGACCGCCGCCTATACGGTCAGTCTCCTTGCGCCCAAGGTCATTCGCGATCTCGATCTGCACCGCCACGGGCTGCGCATCGTCGAGCGCCGCGCGCAGAACTTTCTGCCGTTGCCCGATGGCCGCTATCTGCTGACCGGCGAAGGCCGCACCGCGCGCGAGATCGCCAAGTTCTCAACGCGTGATGCCGAGCGTTACGCCGACTACCAAGCCGAGATCGCCCGCACCGCCGCGGTGCTGCGCGGGCTCGTGCTGAAGGCGCCGCCCAACCTTTTGCTCGGTAATTTCAACCGCACCCTTGGCGAATTGGGCAAACTCGCCGGACTGGGCAAGCGGTTGTGGAAGGCCGACGGCTTCAAGGCGGCGTTCAATCTGTTTCGCAAGTCAGCCGGCGAAACGCTCGATCGCTGGTTTGAATCCGACCCGATCAAGGCGGTGCTCGGCTTCGATGCGGTGGTCGGCAATCTGGCGAGCCCCTACACGGCGGGCTCCGCCTATGTGCTGCTGCACCACGCTTTCGGCGAAGTGAACGGCCGCCCCGGCGTGTGGGGGCACGCGATCGGCGGTATGGGGGCGATCACGCAGGCGATGGCGCGCGCCGCGTCCGAGCACGGCGTGCGTATCGATGTGGGCAAGCCGGTGCGCGAAGTCATCGTCGAGGGGAGTCGCGCCAGCGGCGTCGTGCTGGACGACGGTACGGTGCTGCGCGCCCGCGCCGTGATCGCCAACGTCAATCCGCAAAGCCTGTTGCAGACGCTGGTGCCCGGCCAGGCGGTGCCGCCACGCGTGGCGGCGCGCATGAAGCGCTGGAAAGCCGGATCGGGCACGTTCCGCATGAACGTCGCGCTGTCGAAGCTGCCGGACTTTTCCGCGCTGAAGGGCGAGGGCGATCATCTCACCTCCGGCATCATTCTGGCGCCGAGCCTTGGCTATATGGACCGCGCCTATCGCGATTGCGTGCGTGACGGCTATAGCCGCGAGCCGATCGTCGAGCTGGTAATTCCTTCGACGCTCGACGACAGCCTCGCGCCGCCCGGCGCGCACGTCGCGAGCCTGTTCTGCCAGCACGTGTCGCCGGATTTTTGCGCCGGCCCGATGGCGGACCAGCGCCGGGAGAAGCTCGCCGACCTGATGATCGACACGGTCGAGGCTTACGCGCCGGGCTTCAAGGCGAGCGTGATCGCGCGGACGAGCCTGTCGCCCGCCGATCTGCAGCGCGAGTTCGGGCTGCCCAACGGCGACATCTTCCATGGTGCGCTGACGCTCGATCAGCTGTTCTCGGCGCGGCCGATGCTCGGCTTTGCCGACTACCGCATGCCGATCCCTGGTCTTTATCTGTGCGGCTCGGGTGCCCATCCGGGCGGCGGCGTCACCGGGGCGCCGGGGCACAACGCCGCGGCCGCAGTCATTGCCGATCTCGCTATTCATCCACACCCGCGTGCCTGAACAGGGTTTGCGGATGACAGCGCGCGAATCCGCGGCTATTCGAAAACGCATGTCTCGCTACTTCCGCATCGGCCGCTCCAGGACCGGGCTTGGCATGTTCGCGACGCGGCCGATCAAACGGGGCGCCTACATCGCCACGTACCGCGGCCGCGTGATTCCGGACGAGGAAGCCGAGCGCCGCGAAGCGCGCGGCGCCCGCTACATGTTCGAGCTGACCAAAAAACTGACAATCGACGGCTCGCCGCGCTGGAACATCGCGCGCTACATCAATCATTCCTGCAGGCCAAATGCGAGGCCGGTGGGGCGCAACGGCGGCATCGTCATCGTGGCGGACCGCCGGATCGAGCCCGAGGAAGAAATCACCTACTCCTACGGCAAGGAATACCTGCAGTATTTCATCGAGAGCGGCGGTTGCCGGTGCGACGCCTGCCGCAAGAAGCGCGCCCGCAAGCGCAGGAAGCAGCGCGAGGCACGTCTTGGTGCGCGCAAATCGCGTTCCGGTGCGCGCAAGTCGCGCTCTGTCGGGCCCAAATCGCGTTCGGGTACGCGCAAATCGCGAGCCGGCGCCGGACGCAGGGGATGATGCCGGCCGCCTGCGCCAATTGCGCTCCTGTCGATTGGTCGCTCATCCGGCCCCTAGCATTGTAGGTTTGGTCGCATTTTTCTCGGAAAGCCGGTGCCACCCTCGGATCAAGTCCAAGGGCAAGCTTTTCCGGAAAATGCTTTAACTGCTACAGGTGTTCGCCGTGTCGCGAATATTTGTCAGCCATTCGAGCAGCAACGACGCCGAGGCCGTCTGCATACGCGATTGGCTCGCGGCGGCGGGCTGGGACGACATTTTTCTCGATCTCGATCCCGAGCGCGGCATTGCCGCCGGCGAGCGCTGGGAGCGGGCGCTCAATCAGGCGGTGAATCGCTGCGAGGCCGTGCTGTTTCTGGTCTCGCGCGCCTGGCTCGATTCGCGCTGGTGCCAGCGCGAATTCAATCTGGCTCACAAGCTCAACAAGCGGCTGTTCGGTCTCTTGATCGAACCGCTCGACCACGCCGACCTGCCGCCCGACCTGACCGGCAACTGGCAGGTGACCGATCTGGCGTCGGAGCACGACGCAACGTTCTTTCAGGTGAAAGTGCCGCGCACCCACGAAGAGGTGAAGGTCGGCTTTTCGCAGGAGGGGCTGGCGCGGCTGCGCGCCGGGCTGGTCAAGGCCGGGCTCGATCCGCGTTTCTTCGCCTGGCCGCCCGACAGCGATCCGCAGCGTCCGCCTTATCGCGGGCTCCGCGCGCTGGAAGCCGAGGACGCCGGCATTTTCTTCGGCCGCAACGCACCGATCCTCGAAGCGCTCGACCGGCTGCGCGGCTTGCGCGAGGCGGCGGCGCCGCGACTGCTGGTGATCCTCGGCGCGTCCGGCGCCGGCAAGTCGTCGTTTTTGCGTTCCGGCCTGCTGCCGCGGCTGGCGCGCGACGACCGGCATTTCTTGCCGCTGCCGATCATTCGGCCGGGACGCGCGGTGATGACCGGCGAGACCGGCCTCATCGCGGCGCTCGAGGCGGCGCTGGCGGCCGCAGCCAACAGCGCGGCAAATTTGGCGGCGGTGCGCAAAGGCGAGGCGGGCGCGCTCGGCCCCTTGTTGCAGAGCCTGGTCGATAAGGCCGTCGACGAAAGTCCCGGCACCGATGCCAAGGCCAATCCGCCGATCCCGGTCATCGCCGTCGACCAGGGCGAAGAGCTGTTTCGCGCCGAGGGCCAGGACGAGGCACAGACGTTTCTTGCATTGCTGCGCCAGGTTCTGCTGGCTGACGAGCCGGGCGTGATCGTGTTGCTCGCGATCCGCTCGGATTCCTACGGCTACCTGCAGGAAGCAAAATTGCTCGATTCGATCGGCAAGGTGCCGTTCGACCTCGGCCCGATGCCCCGAGGGTCCTACGCCGAAGTGATCAAGGGACCCGCCGCACGGCTGGAAGGGTCGGATCGGCCACTGAAGATCGAGGATGCGCTGGTCGATGATCTGCTCAGCGACATCGAGGCCGGCGGCGCCAAGGACGCATTGCCGCTGCTCGCGTTCACGCTCGAACGGCTTTATCTGGAGCACGGCGGCGACGGCAAGCTGACCGCTTCCAAATATCGGGCGCTGGGCGGCATCAAAGGCTCGATCGAAGCTGCCGTCGCGCGCGCCCTGCAGAATGCCGACGCCGATCCAACTATTCCGAGGGATACCGCAGCGCGGCTCGCGCTGCTGCGCCGCGGCCTCATTCCGTGGCTTGCCGGCATCGATCCGGACAATGGCGCGCCGCGCCGCCGTGTCGCCCGCGTGCCTGAAATTCCGGTGCGGTCGCGGCCGCTCATCCAGAACCTCGTCGAGCAACGCCTCCTGATCACCGATGTCGCCAAGGAAACCGGCGAGCAGACCATCGAGCCCGCGCACGAGGCCTTGCTGCGACAATGGGGTGTACTTGACGGCTGGCTCGTGGAAGACGCGGCGCTGCTTGCCGTGCTGGAAGGCGTCAAGCGCGCCGCGCGGGAATGGAAAGATCACGACAAGAACGCAACCTGGCTCGCGCACACCACCGACCGACTGGCGGCGGCGGAGCGGTTGAGCGCGCGGCCCGACCTCGCGGCCAGTCTGGAGCCAAGCGACTATGAGTATCTGGCGGCCTGCCGTAGTGCGGAATCGTCGGCGCGCAGAAGGCGCCGCAGCATCCAGGCGCTCATCTACACGCTCTTGGTCGGCATCATCGTCGGCCTGATCGGGTGGATGAATCAGGCCTATATCCGCGAGCGCTTCAATTGGTTCGTCACCATGCGGCCGTACATGCTGGCGAATTTCACGCCCTATGTGCTCACTGCGGCGGCCGAGCAGAAACTGAAACCAAAAGATACGTTTCACGAGTGCTCGACAAACTGTCCGCAGATGATCGTGCTGCCGCCGGGCAAGTTCATCATGGGCTCGCCGGAAGGCGAAGCTGGTCGCGTCGCGAATGAGGGACCGCAGCATCCCGTCACCATCGCCAGGCAATTCGCGGTTTCGATCTATGACGTGACGTTTGACGAGTGGAAGGCGTGCGTGAACGTCGGCGGCTGCCCCAAGGTCGCCGACAGCGGTTATGACGCCGGCAACACGCCGATTACGAACATTACCTGGAACGATGCCGAGACTTACGTCGAATGGCTCGCCAAGATGACGGGGCAGCCTTACCGGCTGCCGACCGAGGCCGAGTGGGAATACATGGCACGAGCCGGCACGACCACGACCTATTACTGGGGCAACGATCTCGGCACCGGCAACGCCAATTGCATGGTGTGCGGCACAAAATTCGACGACAAAGGCCTGTCGCCGGTCGGGTCGTTCAAGCCCAATCCGTTCGGGCTCTACGACGTGACCGGCGACGCGTGGCAGTGGTTGGCGGATTGCTTCCACAAGAATTACGTCGGCGCCCCGACCGACGGTTCGGCATGGACCAGCGGCGACTGTAGTCTGCGCGTCGATCGCGGCGGCTCATGGATCAGCGCCGCGTCGAATTTGCGGATTGCGTTTCGCGGCAGCTATCCGGCTGGTAGCCGTAATTACAGCCTCGGCCTTCGGGTGGTGCGGACGCTGACGCCGCCATAAAAGTCGATCAACACCGGACGGCGGCGCACAGGCGCTGGGGGGAGGAAGCAATGCGGATTGGGGTCGATCTCGGCGGTACCAAGATCGAAGCCATCGCGCTGGATGATAGCGGCGCAGAGCTGTGGCGGCGGCGTATTGCGACGCCGGCCGCCAACTACGACGCAACGCTCGCCGCTATTGCGGGTCTGGTTCTGGCCGCTGAGAGCGAACTGTCGCGCCAAGGGACGGTCGGCATCGGCACGCCCGGCGCGATCTCGGCTGTGACAGGGGTGATCAAGAATTCCAACAGCACCGGTTTGATCGGCCGTCCGCTCGACCGCGACCTTGGCAAACTGCTGCGGCGCCCGATCCGTATCGAGAACGATGCCAATTGTTTTGCGTTGTCGGAAGCGACCGATGGCGCGGGGCGCGATGGGCGTGTCGTGTTCGGCGTGATTTTGGGCACCGGCGTCGGCGGCGGTGTCGTCATCGACAAAAGCCTTGTCGCCGGCCGCAACCGTATTGCCGGCGAATGGGGACACAACACGCTGCCCTGGATACGGCAGGAGGAGTGGCCCGGCGCACAATGCTATTGCGGCAAGTTCGGCTGCATCGAGACCTATCTGTGCGGGGCGGGCCTGGCGCGGCAGTATCATGCGCTCACGCAGCGCAGTTTGACCGCGACCGATATTGCCGTCGCGGCGCGCAGCGGCGATCAGGATGCGCTCGACAGTTTGTCGCGGTATCAGAGCCGGCTGGCTCGGGCGCTGGCATCGATCATCAATGTCCTCGACCCCGACGTCATCGTACTCGGCGGCGGTCTCTCCAACATAGAGGCGATTTATAAGGGGCTTCCCGAACTCATCCTCAAATTCGCTTTCACCGACGTCCTGCACACCGAGATCGTGCGCGCGGTGCATGGTGATTCGAGCGGGGTGCGCGGCGCCGCGTGGCTTTGGCCGGCTGATGCAGCGCCGCTGACGTGAGCGGCTGGGCGACGGCCTGCTATTTGTCTGCGCCGCCGTCTTCGCCATCGCGGCGCTGATTGCGATATTCGCGCGCCCATTGCGCGATCAGAACACCAAGCAGCGCGACCGGAACGAGGCGTTGCCAGCCGAGCGTGCGGCCCACCTGCATGGCGGTGGCAAGGATGCGCGGGTCGAGCAGCCATGACCCGCCGTGCGCGTGCGCGGCGCGTGCGAGGATCGCGCGTTCCCTGGCGCGGCGCCGCGCCAGCGCCGCGAACAGCGCCGCGATCAGGCCCACCAGGATGAAGAAACCCGCGACGATCAGGCCGGCATGGACGCCGCCGAACCGCGACGCCAGCCAGACGTAAGCCGTGATGCAGAGGAACACGAACGCGGTCAACGCCGCGAGCGCGGCCAGGCCGAGCCAGATGAAGACGCCGGTCGTCGCACCGGTCTTCGACTGGATCGCGAGTGTCGCCTCGCGCATCAGGCCTTTGATCATGGAAGCTCCGCGCCGGCTTGCCGCGCTTCAATCAGCGCCGCCAAGCCACTCCGAACAGAAATCCAAGCGCGGCGGCGATCGCGAGCGTCGCGTAAGGCCGCTCCTTGATCGACTGGTCGATCGCCTCGACAAAATTGTCCGATACGTCGCGCATCGCGCCGACTGCTTCCTGTCCTTTGGACTGCGCGTCGGAGACCACACCGTCAACGCCGGTCTTGGCGCGCTGCCATGCGGCGTTGCCCTTGCTGGAGAGAATGGCGGTGACCTGGTCGGCGAGGCGGCTGAAATCGTCGCGCAGTGCCTTCAAGTCGTTTTGGATGTCGCCTGAGGCCGCAGCGGCGGCGTCTCCCGCCTCGCGCACGCCTTCGCGCGCTTCCTTCAGGCCGTCACGAGCGCTCTGCGAGAAATTGGACGCGGTATTCATAGGAACACTCCATGAAGCGAAAGGCGACACCGCCCGGTCAATTAGCAGGGGGCGAGAAAGTTCCATTTGATCATTGTCAAACCCGGCGCGCAATTCAGTCCGGTAATTTCACGTCTTCATTCGGGAATAGGTGGCTGAAAACGACCAGGCCGACGATCGAAAGCGGCACGGCGAGAAATGCCCCGATCGGCCCCCACATCCAGGTCCAAAATGCCAGCGCCAGCACGACCATGAGCGGATTGAGCGTCATTCTCCGGCCGACGATGGTTGGCGTGATGAAATGTCCTTCGACCGTGCAAAGGCCGAGGAGCGCCGCGGGCGCGATAAGGGCGTGGCCGAGCGAGGGAAAACTGACGAGCCCGACGGCGAACATGATCGTCATCATGATGGCCGGTCCGACATAGGGCACGTAATTAAGGAGCGCGGCGAGGAGCCCGAAGATCGCCGGGTCGGGCAGACCGATGAGCCATGCTCCCAATGCGACGACGGCGCCGAGCGCGGCGTTGATGATGGTCACCACGGCCAGATAACCGGCGAGGTTCTTCTCGATGTCGTTGACGATGCGCAGGAAGCGGAGCCGCGCTTCCTGACTGGAGAACATCAGCACGAAGCGGTTGCGAAGCCCGATCTGACTGCCGAGGAAGAACAGGAGCGTCCCGAAAAACAAGAACAGCCCGCCGGCCGCTGGCGTGAGGAAGGCGACGACCGGCACTACAACGTTTGGCGCCCCGGCTGCCGGCGCCGCGCCGCCGCTGCCGAACAGCGAGGTCTGCAATTCGCGCAATGCCGCGAGCGGCGGATCAAGGACGGAAAGCTTCTGCTTGATGGTGGCGCCGATTTGCGGCGCCCGCCCGATCCACTCGCTCACCGGCCCGGCAAGCGCCGTCGCGGCGAGCGCGAGCGTGCCGACAGCGAGCGTGACGATGAGGGTGCTGCTGATCCAGGGCGAAATACCGTGTCGTTTGCCGGCCTTGATCAGCGGCGCGAGCGTCAATGACACCACCGCCGCGATCAGGATCGGCAGCAATAATTCGCCGCCCACATAGAGCACGCCGCCCAAAAGGACGAGAAAAATGCCGATATTGGCCGCCTGGCCCATCGATGCCCAAATGGACTGAGGGTTGGCTAGCGGCTGCGGATCGCTGATGATGAGGGCGTGGCGCGGCTCACGGCTGGCACGGACGTACTCCACCTTACCCTCCGGGTCTTCCGCGTTTGGCCCGCCGGCGACTTGTTCAGATTTGGGCAGATCGATTCGCCCACTTTTTTCGGCAAATTCGTAAGGTAACGCCGCCTTGGGGTGCAGGTTCCAGGGGCCGTCACGGCATCTTCCCCAGTCGGGCTTTCCGCACCGCAACAGGCTTGTTAGAAGGCGGCCACACGAGACCCGCAGCATGAACGAGACGCCGACCAAAGCGCGCAATTACAGCGAGACGCTGTTTTTGCCCAAGACCGACTTCCCGATGCGCGCCGGGCTGCCGGCCCGCGAGCCCGAAATTCTGGCGCGCTGGAAGGCGCTCGACCTCTACGGGCGGCTGCGCGCGGCCGGCAAGGGGCGCGATAAATTCGTGCTGCACGACGGACCGCCGTATGCCAACGGCAACATCCATATCGGGCACGCGCTCAATAAGATTTTGAAAGACGTGGTGACGAAAAGCCAGCAGATGCTCGGCTTCGATTCGAACTACGTGCCGGGCTGGGATTGCCACGGCCTGCCGATCGAATGGAAGATCGAGGAGGAAAACTACACCGCCAAGGGCAAGGGCAAGCCGGATTTTTCCGATGCGGCGGCGCTGGTCGAATTCCGCAAGGAGTGCCGCGCCTTCGCCGAACACTGGATCAAGGTACAGCGCGACGAGTTCGAGCGCCTCGGCGTGGTTGGCGACTGGACGCATCCCTACACCACGATGGCGTTCGCGGCCGAAGCGCAGATCGCGCGCGAGCTGATGAAGTTCGCCGCCGAAGGCATCCTCTATCGCGGCTCCAAGCCGGTGATGTGGTCGGTGGTGGAGAAGACGGCGCTCGCGGAGGCGGAGGTCGAGTACGAGGAATATGTTTCGGATCAGATTTGGGTGAAATTTCCGGTCCATCGTTCATCGGCTGAGACATCGGCTGAGAGCCGCAAGCTCGCCGGTGCTTCGGTCGTGATCTGGACGACGACACCATGGACGATCCCCGGCAATCGCGCGATCAGTTACTCGCCGCGTATTGAATACGGACTTTATCAAGTGACCGATGCGCCGTCCGGCAATTGGGCGAGGCCGGGAGATTTGTTGGTTTTGGCCGACAAGCTGGCGCTGGATGTGTTGCGTCAGGCGCGGGTTACGGCATTCAAAAAAGTCCAGGATGTTGCGGCCGACGACTTAGCGATGATGCTGTGCGAACACCCGCTCAAGTCGTTCAACAAGGGTTATGACTTCAAGGTGCCGCTGCTCGCCGGCGATCACGTCACCGATGACACCGGCACCGGTTTCGTACACACGGCGCCGGGTCACGGCCGCGAAGACTTTGATGTTTGGACGGCGAACGCGCGCCCGCTTGCCGCGCGCGGCATCAACACCGCGATCCCCTATACGGTCGATGGCGATGGCCGCTTCACCGAGCAGGCGCCGGGATTCACCGGCAAGCACGTCCTCACCGAGACCGGGGCAAAAGGCGATGCCAACGAAGCGGTGATCCAGGCGCTGATCGAGGCCGGCATGCTGCTCGGGCGTGGCCGGCTCAAGCACGAGTATCCGCATTCCTGGCGCTCGAAGAAGCCCGTGATCTACCGCAATACGCCGCAATGGTTCATTGCGATGGATAAAGACATCGCCAAGCCGAACGACACGCTGCGTCACCGTGCGCTGGCGGCGATCCGGGCCACGCGCTGGGTGCCGGCACAGGGCCAAAACCGCATCACCGGCATGATCGAATCCCGCCCCGATTGGGTGATCTCGCGGCAGCGCGCCTGGGGCGTGCCGATCACGGTGTTCATCCAGGAAAAGCCGGACGGTTCGGTGGAGATTCTCGACGATCCGGAAGTGAATGTCCGCATCGTCGAGGCTTTCGAGGCCGAGGGCGCCGACGCCTGGTACAAGCCCGGCGCTCGCGAGCGCTTCCTCGGCAAGCGCGGCAACGAAGGATGGCAGAAGGTCGACGACATTCTCGATGTCTGGTTCGATTCCGGTTCGACCCACGGCTTTGTGCTGGAAGACCCGAAGCATTTTCCGGGGCTTGCCGGCATCAAGCGCAAGGCCGCCGGCGGCTCCGACGCAATCATGTATCTTGAAGGCTCCGACCAGCATCGCGGCTGGTTCCAGTCGTCGCTTCTGGAGAGCTGCGGCACGCGCGGCCGCGCACCATTCGATGTTGTGTTGACCCACGGCTTCGTGCTCGACGAACACGGGCGCAAAATGTCGAAATCTGTCGGCAACGTCACGGCGCCGCAGGACGTCATCAAGGAGTCCGGCGCCGATATCCTGCGCATGTGGGTGTGCGCCGCCGATTACGCCGACGATCTGCGCATCGGCGGCGAGATTCTCAAAACCACCGTCGACACTTATCGCAGGCTGCGCAACACGTTGCGCTGGCTCCTTGGCAATCTGGCGCATTTTCATGCCGCCGAGCGCGTTGGGCACGATCGGATGCCGGAACTTGAGCGGCTGATGCTGCACCGGCTTGCCGAGCTCGATCCGCTGGTGCGGGGAGCTTACGCGGATTTCGACTTCAAGCGCATTTTCGCAGCGCTCAGCGCCTTCATGACGTCCGATCTGTCGGCGTTCTATTTCGATATCCGCAAGGACACGCTCTATTGCGAGCCGTATTCCTCGCCGGCGCGCAAAGCCTGCCTGACGGTGCTCGACCGGTTGTTCCGCTGCACCGTGACCTGGCTCGCACCGATGCTGTGTTTCACCGCCGAGGAGGCGTGGCTCGCGCGCGATCCGGCGGCGACCTCGGTTCACCTGGAGCCGTTCCCGGACGTTCCGGCCTCGTGGCGCGACGATGCGCTCGCGGAAAAATGGCGCAAGCTCCGCACCCTGCGCCGCGTCGTTACCGGCGCGCTCGAACTCGAACGCGCCGCAAAGCGCATCGGCTCATCGCTTGAGGCGCACCCGCTCATTTATGTCTCGGACCGCGACCTGTTCGACACCGTTGTCGACGCCGATCTTGCGGAGTTGTGCATCACGTCGGGGGCGGCGTTGATCGAGGGTGACGGGCCGTCGGAGGCCTTCCGGCTGCCGGATGTCGCCGGCGTGGCGGTCGTTCCGCAATTGGCGCAGGGCCGTAAATGCGCGCGGTCATGGAAGATCACGCCGGCGGTGGGTGAGGATCCGCAATTTCCCGATGTGACGCCGCGCGACGCCCAGGCGCTGCGCGAGTGGGAAGCCATGCGCAAAGCGGCAGAGTAGGGGGCAGCGTGGCCGACGCGGCGCCCGCCAAGGTGGATCGAAAGACGGAGCAGGACGTGGATC